>DATJKM010000040.1:0-15224 GCA_035491515.1 Candidatus Udaeobacter sp.
GCTATCTTTGAAAAATAAGGTCGATTATGTTCACTGGACAAAAAGACAAGAAACCCGCGCGCCATATAAAACGGACTGTTCAGGCTTCACGTACCTTGCATATAGACTTGCAAAAGTTGGTGTCCTTCTAGTCAATAAAGATGATGACGACCAAGCGAAAGTAGGAAAAAAAGTCGCATGGGGTAACTTTAAAAAAGGCGACTTGATTTTCACTTGGACCAATGCCAAAGATAAGACCAATGTTGGCCATGTAGGAATCTATATTGGCGGCGGAAAAATGATTCACAACGCCGGCTCCAAAAACGATGTTATCATTTCCAATATCAACAGCAGCTACTACAAAGAAAGATTTATTACAGCAAGACGAGTTATCAACTAACAATAGATACCGTAACACAAAATAATAATCAAAGAAAAACGAGCCTCTAGTCACTTCTAGGGCTCGTTTTTCATTTAGGAAGACGATCTGACCCCCCTATATTTTTGCGTCTACCTAATAACTGCTTTACAGCAGTCTCCCGGGGAACTGCTTTTTTTACGCATCGAAGAACTATGCAAAAGCTGCATCTGCCTCGTTGACTCCAGCCGCTTCCGCCCATTTGCCTCCCGCCAGCTTGCCTCCGGAGAAGACCGCTTCGCGAACCGGAGCAGACGCAATCGCGTGCTGCGCGTTCATGGCGGAAACGAGCATGAAGCTGGCTGGCCCGCCCTCCTTCGGCGTAAGCGGGCCGGCCGAAATAAGCGGATACGTTTGCAGCAGCGCATCGTCGAGTATCCACCCGAATTTCTCCGCAAGCTTCGAGCCTCTCGCGAGCAAATCTCCATTGCCGAACGGGCTCCACGCATCAAGAATATTGTCCGAGCCGACATGTACTCGCACGCCCTCGGCCACAAGCTGGTCGACGCGCGGCATCGGTCTGTCGAGCGGAACACTCGTGATGATCGCGACGTCATTCGCTTTCAGCTGCTGTGCCAGCTCCCTCGACTCGGCTTCGGATACCTGCCCCATGCAATACGCATGGCTGACTGCCGTTCTGCCGCCTTTGCCCGCTTGTGACGTTAACTCGGCGAAGCGGCTGATCGTGTACAAGCCCAAATGGCCCGGATCATGCAAATGAAGATCCACCCCCGCATTAAATTCGGCGCTGAGCTCGAAAGTAGCCTCCAGACTCCGGTCGACCGCATGATCCAGCCCCGCCGGATCGACGCCGCCGACAAACTCGGCACCGGCGCGCAGCGCATCCTTCATGACATGTAGCGAATCGGACCGCAGCAGCCCCTGCTGCGGGAAAGCGACTATTTCTATTTCCATCACACCGCGGTATTCCTCCCGAACCTGCAGCACATGCTCCAAATGCGATATCCCGATTTGCGGATCAACATCCACATGCGTCCGTATCTTGGTCGTACCGCGGCTAAGCAGCAGGTCAATGAGGCGGCGCGCGCGTTCGGCTGCCGTCGTCGGCAGCGAAGCAAGCATCGACTTTTCAAACGCTAATTGCCCGGGCAATGATATAAACGGCTGCAGCGGCCTCCATGGCTCGCCCAAAAAATGTTTGTCCAGATGAATATGCATATCGGCCGTAGCCGGCAAATAAAGCAAGCCCTCGGCATCTTTATCGCCAGCTGCCTTCACGCCCGCAGAATGGCTGTCGCTTGGCGTTATACTTGAAATAATGCACTTCTCCACATCCAGTGCGATATCGAATAAGCTTTCATGAATACGAATACGGTTTATTTTCGTGATGCACATGCTCGTCACCCTCTACTTCATCATTTCGTTAATGTGCGCCCAGATAGGCTTTGATCATGCGGTCGTCATTCAGCAATGCAGAGGACGATCCATGTAAAGCTGCAATTCCATTATCAACAACGTATCCTCGCTTCGCAATCGACAGCGCCTTATGCGCCATCTGCTCGACGAGCAGGATCGACGTTCCGTCATTGGCTAAAGCTTCTATAGTGGCAAAAATTTCGTTTACGATAATCGGCGCAAGCCCAAGCGACGGCTCGTCGAGCAGCAGCAGCTTCGGCTTACTGATCATCGCCCGCGATAAGACTAACATTTGCTGCTCGCCTCCGCTCAGCGTGTAAGCAAGCTGATTCCGCCGCTCATGCAGACGGGGAAACCGTTCAAAAACAAGCTCCAGCTCCTTCTCAAACAGCGGTTTCGATACGGAGCCGATCTTCCTCTTCAGCCCCATCCGCAAATTTTCGACAACCGACAGCGTTCCGAATACTTCGCGTCCTTCCGGTACAAGCGATACACCAAGATTCGACGTTTTGTTCGCAGACAGATGGGTAATCGGTTTGCCATCCAGTTCGATTACGCCCGCATTCGGACGGATGAGGCCAAGCACCGCTTGCAGCAGCGTCGTCTTGCCTGCGCCATTGGAGCCGATGACCGCAACAATTTCGCCTTCCTTCAGCTCCATATCGATCCCCTTCAGCGCATGGACCGCGCCGTAGCGGACGTCTAACCCTTTAATGCTCAGCACTGGCGGCCACCTCCTCTCCGCCCAGATAAGCCTGAATAACGCGCGGATCGCTCAGCATTTGCTCCGGGCTGCCGGTTCCGATGATTTTGCCAAAATCGAGCACCGTAACCGTATCGGATACGCGCTGCACAAAATCCATATGATGCTCGATTAAGATGATCGTCATGCCATGCTTAACCAGCTTGCGCAGCAGCTGCTCCAGCTGCTCAATCTCGGCAGCTGTCATCCCTGCCGCCGGCTCATCGAGCAGGAGCAGGCATGGCGCCGCTGCCAGCGCTCGGGCAATCTCCACCATACGCTGATGCCCGTATGGCAGCTGGCTCGCCGGCATATACCGGTCGCCTTCGTAGCCGATCAGATCAAGCAGCGCATGCGAGCGCGCCTCCATAAGCCGCTCCGTCCGCAGCAGCTTTGGCGTTCTAAGCAGCGACGACGCGAAACCGCTGCGCTCGCGCTTCGTCATGCCGGTCATAATATTTTCGAGCACGGACAGCTCCTTGAACAACCGGGAATGCTGGAACGTCCGGGAAATGCCAAGCTCAGCCGCCGCAGACAGCGAATGCGGTGCGAACTTCTGCCCCTGCAGCGCAAACGTCCCTTGATCAGAGCTGTATAGGCCGGAAATGACATTAAGCAGCGTGGTTTTACCTGCGCCGTTCGGGCCTACCAGCGAGTGAATCGTACCGGAGGCAACCGTGAGGCTGACATCCTTTAGAGCATGCAGTCCGCCAAAATGCTTATGGATTCCTTCAAGCACGAGCATCCGCTTCTCTCCCGTCCGCAGCGACGCGGCGAACAGCTCTTTTTCCAGGCCGCGGCCGGACATCCCTAATGCCCGCCGATCATCCTTGCCTGCAAACCGGCTCAGCCGGGGTGCAAACCAGCCAGCCGCCGTACCGGCAATCCCCTTGGGCAGGAAGAATAATACCGCGAACATGATGCCGCCGTATAAAGCCATCCGCAGCCTTTCCATGTCGAGCACCTCAGGCAGAAATACGATAATGACTGCCCCGATAACCGGTCCCAGCACTCTGCCCGCCCCGCCCAAAATAACGATAAGCACCAGCTGAACAGAGGTTTGAAAGCTGTACGTATCCGGACTAATAAAGCTGTTGGTATGCGCGTAAATTGCGCCCGATAAACCCGCAAGCACCGAGCTGACGGCAAACCCCGCATATTGAACGGTAAACTTGCGGATGCCAAGCGACGCTGCGGCAATTTCATTTTCCTTAGTCGCAATCATCGCTCTTCCCCATGAGGAGCGGCGCAAATTACGGGCAAGCAGCAGCACAATAACGGCAAGGGCTAAGACGAATAAATACATGCCTTTGAGGTCAAAGGTATAGGCGGCGACTTTCGGCTTCGCGATACCCGAAATGCCCAGCGGTCCGCCCGAGAAGGCATCCCACCGAATAAGCGCCTCATGGATGACGACGCCGAAGGCGATTGTAATCATCGATAAGTAAACGCCTCCCGCCCTAATGGTCGGGATGGCAATCAAGCTGCCGATTATAAACGATACGAGCATGCCTGCAAGAGCGGCTGTCCAGAAGGATAAGCCGTATTTGGTGCTGAGGAAGGAAGACATATAAGCCCCGATAGCCATCAATCCCGCATGGCCGATCGAGACGATGCCGCAATAACCGATTAAAATATTCATGCCGGTGCATGTAATAACGAAAATTCCGATCATAAACAATAAGTTCAAATAGTACGTATCGACCATCCACGGCCCGGCGGCAAGCAGCCCTACAGCCGCAAGAACGGCAATCCGCCCTGCAGCAGACCGGAAGCCCAAGCTTTGACTGACAAGTTGATTCATAGCGCACCCCCTGACGATCCGAAATTACACTTTTACGATAGTTTTGCGGGCATTAAACAAGCCCGTCGGCTTCCAGTACAAAACGAGAATGACTAAGCCGTAAACAAACATCTCCCGGAATGCTGTCGAAATATACTGCCCGATGAACGCCTCAGAAATGCCTAAAATGAGCCCGGCGGCAACGATGCCCTTGGGATTGTTAACGCCAGCGAGAATCGCCACAGATATTGCCTTAAGCCCGAGCGGCAGGCCGATATCGACAGAAACCGCATAATTGGTAGACATCAAGGCGCCGCCGATTCCTGCAAGCAGCCCGCTCAGCACATAAGCAACCGCAACGATCTTGTTGCTGCTGACGCCCATGATTTCAACCGCTGTCCGATTATCCGCCGTTGCCCGGAGCCATAAACCCCAATGCGATTTTTTGTAAAATAAAATCAACAGCAGCAGCAATGCACCGACGACCGGCAAAAATATAAACTCCTTCCAATAGATGCCCGCCCCGAAAAAACGAAGCATCCCGTCGCCCGCCGGAGAAGGCGTTACCCCTTCATCCGGACCGTTAACGTAAAGGGCAACATCTTGAATAATAATGCCGACCGCTATCGTGCTGAGCACCCATTCGATCGAATTTGCGCCTTTGTCGAACTTGCGGATCGCAAGTCTCTCTATGCCGAGATTCAGCAGCCCTACCAGAAGCGCGGCAAGTGCGAATGAAACAAGAAAGGGCAGGTCCAGATGCCCGGCGAAGCCGAACATAAGCACCCCGCCAAGCATGACCAGCTGTCCTTGCGACATATTGAGCGTCCCGTTCACCACAAACGTCAAGCTGTACCCGAGCGCGATCAAGGCATATAGACATCCGACCGCGAGACCGCTAATGATGAGCTGGAGGATAAGCGACATATCCATCCCTCTTTTCCCTATTGTGACTTACTGCTTGTCGGAAATGACCAGCTTGCCGTCCTTCCATGTGCTCATGAGGTACGAATTGACATCAACCGCATCGTGATTTTCAGGCGTAAACGCCTGCTCCCAATCCTTAATGACCCCGCTGTACGTGCCAAGGTTCGTCTCCAGCGTGTTTTTGACCGCCTCGCGATCCTTTGCCAAATCGCCGGTCAAGCCTGCTTTCCCGAGCGCTTGGAACAGCATCATCGCAGCGTCATAGCCTTGTGCCGCAGATGCGAAGGTCGTTGGAATATGACCGAATTTCGCCGTAAAGTCTGCCAAAAACACTTTGGCTGTCTCGCGCGTTTGATCCACATTGAAGTTTGCCGTTTGAATGGCGTACGTACCTTCCGCCAGCTCCTTGCCTACCTCCTGAGCGCCCTTGTTTGCCATGCCGTTCTCGCCGACGACCGGCACCTTCCAGCCAAGCTTATCCATTGCTTGCAGAACATACCCGTTAGCCGCGCCTTGTCCGAACAAGTAGATAACCTCAGCTCCCGCTTCCTTAGCGCGGTTAACCTGTGCCGTCATGTCTTTATCCTTCGCATTGTCGAATGACTCGATTGCTGCCGGCTTTAGGCCTTCCGCCTTCAGCACCTTCGTCATCGCCGCAGCGGCGCCTTTGCCGTATCCGCCATTCTCATGCAGTACCGCGATATTTGTCGTATGGAAATGCTCTTTGATGAACTTAAGCGCATATTGCGCCGTAATGTTCGCATTCATTCGTACGCCGAACGTCCATGGCATACCGGATTCCACGGATGCGGGAACGTTGGAGGTCGCTACCATGAACGGGAACTTCTCCTCCATAATGATCGGTGATTGCGCCAGCATAACGGTGCTGTGAAAGCCTCCGATTGCGGCAAGCACCTTTTCCTTTTGGCTAAAATCGCGAATAATGCTTATGCCGCGTGTCGGATTTTGCTCCGTATCGCGTACGACAAGTTCGACAAGACGCCCGTCGATGCCGCCCTTCGCATTCACCTGATCGACCGCCACCTGTACGCCCTGATACAGATTGACCGAGTTCATCGCATTATCGCCAGTCGCTTCCGTTGACATCCCGATCAGAATCGGCTCTTTGCTTCCCGTTACCTCACTCGCAGCAGGCGCGTTCGCCGCCGCGGATTCCTTACCGTTACCGCCGCCGCCGCATGCAGCCAGCACCCACATCATGACAACAACCAGCAAACCTAACGTCCATTTTGTATTCGAAAGCTTTTTCATTCGCAAACCCTCTCCTCTATATGGTTTTTTATTAAAACCCCTGTAAGCTGCTCGCGACCTGCGTCTCCGCTACTTTGACGCCGCGCTTCCATACCGTTCTGCGCTCCGGCTTATCCAGCAGAATGTCCCGCTCGGACGGCACCGGGAACAGCACCATATCCGCTTGAGCCCCTATTCGCAGTCCATACCTCTCTATGCCAAGCGCCCTTGCCGCCCCTTCCGTCAGCATTCGAATCAATTGACACGCATCGGCATCACCGCCCATATAAGCGGTAACCGCCAGCAGCCAAGCGGTCTCCAGCGGGTCGGCTTTCCCAAACGGCGTAAACGGGTTGCGCACATTGTTGGCTCCGACTACGACGTTCACCCCTTTCTCAAGCAGCAGCTTGACAGGCGTAAGCCCTCGCCGCTGCTTCTCCTGATCGCCCCTGCCGTTAATAAACAAATCGGTAGCCGGCAGGCTCATAATATGAAGGTCAGCCTCCTTAATCAGCTCGGCAACTGGCTCCGCACGCGAGCGCGCAAGCGACCCTAATGAAGTCACATGTCCCGCAGACACGAGCCCTTGCATTCCTGCCGCGATCGTTCTGCGCGCTATGTCTGCAATAGCAAGGTGCTCGGGGTTGTCAGAGAAATCAGCGTGCAAATCGATAGGCTTCCCGTATTTGCCGGCCATCTCGAACACGAACTGCAAATGCTCAGTCAGGTCCGAATCCTGGTAGGTAATGCCGCCCACCACATCGCCGCCAAGCCGCATCGCTTCCTCCATGAGCTCGGCCGTACCGGGACTTTTGAAAATGCCCTCCTGCGGAAAAACGACAATTTGCAAATCAAGCATATGCTTCACGCGCTCCTTAAGCTCAAGCGCAGCCTCGAAGGCGGAGAGACCCAAAATCGGATCGACCTCTGCGTGGCAGCGCATATGGGTGACGCCGCTGCGAACCGCTGCACGAATGACTTCCAACGAACGAGCCTCCATATCCTTCTTCGTAAAGCCGCGCTTCATATCGGCAGTCATACGAATAGCATCGTGCAAGGAGGTCGCCTCCTGCTCCATCCGCGATAGCAGATAAGCCTTCTCAAGATGAATATGCGGCTCCACAAAGCCTGGCAGCAGCATCCCGCCAGCGCCGTGCTCAATTTGAAGCGCATCCGGGACATGATCACCGCCGCTCGGCGCCAGGTACGCAATCTCACCTTGACGTATCCCGATATCCATTAGCCTTGTTTCATTCTGCAAATGCACCTGTGTAAGCAGTAAATCCAGCAACACTCTCACCTCTGTTCAAGCATTTTGATGTGGACGGAGAGTCGAAGGATATAATCCGGCTCGCCCGCCTTCTATATGTGATGTTTTTTAACATTAAGTCTCCTGAAAAAAGCATAACTTCTCAATCGCTTGCTGTCATTGTTCGATTAGTCCAAAGGTTCCCTCATCAATTGGATCATTCGTCCAACTTCCTCTTTACAACATCACGATTTGATGTTAGTTTTTGTATCATCATTAATAATGAGAGGATGGACAACCATGCTGCTCGAGCAATTGCTTTCCAACGCCATATTTGCCAAATCGCAAGTTATTGCAGGCCGCAGCGGCTTATCGCGCAGCGTTCAAACCGTTAATATCATGGATGCGCCCGACATCATTCATTTCTTAAGACCCGGCGAGCTGCTGCTCACGAACGGCTACTTCATGAAGGAAAAGCCCGGGATGCTTCTTGAGCTCATGACAAAAATGGATCAATTGAAATGCTCCGGTCTGGCGGTCAAAACAAAGCGTTTTGCGCTCGATATTCCGCAGGAGGTGATGGACGAGGCGAACCGGATTCATTTTCCGATTATCGAAATCTCTTCGGTGGAGCATTCGCTCGGGGAAATTTTGCAGCGCTCAACCAGCGTTATTTTGGACAATAAAAATGATGAATTGCAGTACTCCTTAACGATCCACAAGCAGTTTGCCGCGATGATTATGAAAGGGAACGGCATTCCCGAGATTATTACCGCGTTAACGATGCTGCTGTCCTCACCGGTGCTTCTGCTTAGCAGCAAGCTGCAGGTTACCGCACACTCCCACCATTTCAAGCAGCCGGAGATGCAATCGCTTATTTCCGCCGCCGAGGCGGTGTTGAGCGGCATTCCCGCCATACAAACCGCGGCGCAGCTCTGCCTTCTCGATCCCGCGCTGCGCAAATATCGCCATATCGAGCTTTATCCGATATTCACCTACCGGCACGAAGGATATCTCATCGCTTTCCAGCCCAAGCAGGCTGCATCTAACCAGTACGGCTTAACGCTCGAGCAGGCCTCCAACGTCATTGGGATGGAGATGTCGAAGCGGCAGGCGGTAAAGGAGCGTTCACGCCGGTACAAAAACGAGTTTTTCTCGGATTTGATCGACGGCTTTATCGGCTCCGAGCAAGAGGCGCTCCACCGCGGCAAAAAGTACCGCCTGCAGCAGCAGGGCACATGGCTGCTCTTAGCCGCGCGAAACGACGGGCAAACCGGCATCCTTCCGGGTATGACAAAAAACGCTGCGTCATTATCCGATGAACGTCTAATTTCCGAGCGCGACGTGCAATATGAGCTGATTAAGCGCCATTTTTCGCTGCTTGAAGCGGACTTTGTCATGTTTACGAAAAATGATTTGTTCGGCATGCTTTTGTTCATTCGGGAATCGGAGTGGGAGGAGACCGCGTTTCTGAAGCGGCTGGCTGCCATGTCGGAGCAGTTGTACGAGCAGTCCCAGCTCAGCATCTCGATTGGCGTCGGCAATCCGGTTACGAATGTACTCGACATCGGGCTCTCCTATAACGAGGCTGTCAAAGCGCTGCAAATCGGCTATCAATTGAAAAAAACGAGGTTTGTTCAATCGTATCAATCGAAGGATATCAGTTATCTTTTCCGGATGATTCCTTATGATGAGCTGAAGCAATTTTACGAGGAGACGTTCCAATGCTTCTCTGCCGCCGAAGAGACTGAGCAAAAAGAGCTGATGCGTACGCTGAATATTTATTTCGATACACAGTGCCAGCTCGTTGAGACGTCGAAGCAGCTTTATGTTCACCGCAATACGGTTATTTACCGGCTGGACAAATGCGAGAAGCTGCTCGGCATCAAGCTTAAGGACCCCGTGGAGAGCCTCCGCTTCCGCATCGCCTTCGCAATCGAGCCGCTTTTACGGGCAGGCAGAAACGAATCAAGCTTTCGTGTTTCCGGCTTTCCCGGGCGGTAGATTGCAGCTTGTGAGCCGGGAGCCTGCAGCTATGAGCGTCAACAAAGAAAAAGGACGATCCCCAGGGGGCAATGCTGCCCTCAAAGAAAGTCCCTTCAACATTTAAATAGGATCGATTATTCCAAATTTGCATGATTGCCGTACATCGCCTTACCGCTTAGCTCCTTCTTCTCCATCAGCCGCAAAATAACGGCATCGCATGCCAGCAAGAGCATCTGCTCAAACAGCGAGCCCATCGGCTGAATCGTAGAAGCTTCATCATCCGTTTGGTCCTTCGGCGCTCCAGGCAGCTTCACCGCGATATCAGCTAAGCCGCCGAGCGTTGAGGTTGGAAAGAGCGTCAATACGCCTACCTTGGCTTCCATGCTTCGAGCTTTTTCTGCCATCGGTATAAGCGATTTCGTCTCGCCTGAGCCTGATCCAACCAACAGCAGATCGCCCTTGCCCAGGCTTCGGGTTACCGTCTCGCCCACAACATACACGTCGAACCCAAGATGCATGAGCCGCATCGCGAACGCCCGCATCATCAGGCCGGAGCGGCCTGCTCCGGCTACAAATATGCGTCCGGAAGCGCGGACAGCATCGGCCAATTGCTCCAATTGCTCCCCAGCAAGCTGTTCCGCCGCCAGATTCAGCTCATTCAATACCGCAGCCAGTTTGTGATGGTTTCGCATCTTCCCGCTTAGCCCTGTTTAATCAATTGCCGCATCTCGGAAGCTGTGGCCTTGATGTCTTCTTGACCGGTAATACCGCCGCCTACGATAATCAGATCAGGCCCCGCCGCAATAACCTCAGGGAGCGTGCTGAGCTTGATTCCGCCGGCTACGGCAACCTTCGCATTTTTGACGACAGCTTTGATCGTACGAAGGTCCTCGAAGGAGTTTTGTCCCTCTGCTTGAAGATCATAGCCCGTGTGAACGCAGATGTAGTCCACGCCGAACGAGTCGACCTGTGCAGCGCGCGCCGCAAGGTTTTTCACGGCAATCATATCGACCAAAATTTGTTTCCCTTGTTTTTTGGCTTCTTCAACCGCGCCCTTGATGCTTGCATCCTCCGCTACGGCAAGAATCGTCACGATATCCGCGCCGGCCTCGGAAGCCTTCATCACCTCGTAGCCGCCTGCGTCCATGATTTTCAAATCCGCCAGAACCGACAAGTCCGGGAAAGCTTCTTTTAGTGCTTTTACCGCGTGCAGGCCTTCGTTAATAACGATCGGCGTGCCAATTTCAACAATATCGACAAAAGGCTCCACTTGCTTCACGACTTCAATTGCTCCAGGTATATCAACAAGGTCGAGCGCTAATTGCAATTTCATTTATCGTTCACTCCTCATAGGTTTTGTTTGGCTGACAACCCCTATTCTAGACGTGCATAGTCCAAAAAAACAGTACGCACTTTGATGTAACGTAGTACCCATTTGGGAACCATGAGGAGCGGTTTCTTCATTTATCATGCTGACCAGCATATCTTTCTTGGTGCTGCTCGCCCCATTGCGACATGGCGTTAAGCAGCTCCTTTACGGTTAATCCATACTCCGTCAACGAGTACTCTACCTTAGGCGGCACCTGCACATAAATCTTCCGTTCGATGATCGCATCTTCCTCTAATTCGCGCAGCTGCTGCGTAAGCATTTTTTGCGTAATGGCCGGCATTTCCCGCTTCAGCTCACCAAATCGGTGCGTGCCATCGGTTAAATGGCACAGGATCACCGGCTTCCATTTGCCGCCTATTACCTTTAAGGTTAGCTCTACCGTTTCTTTAAAATGCTGATCTCCCAAAGTAAACGACTCCTTTTGCATAAAAATAATACTATTCTACTAAAAAGTTGGTTCTTGCTTTAAATTTGATGTAACCTAATAATGGAACATAACGTATTTGATTCCCTGGTAAAAGGATATCATATCCGTGTCGCTACATACGAATCGAGAATACGGAAACAGGCAGAGGAGAGATCAGAATGGAATTAAAAAATAAATCAGCAATCATTACAGGAGCCGGCAAAGGGATCGGCAAAGCGATCGCAGCCGCACTTGCCGCAGAGGGTGTAAACCTCGGCTTAGTCGCCCGGACAAGCACCGATCTGGAAGCTTTGCAAACAGAGCTTGCAAACGAATATGGCGTAAAAGTTGTCATTACTGCAGCTGATGTATCTGTAAAATCGGATGTCGATCAAGCTGTTGCAGCTCTCAAGGAAAGCCTCGGCTCCATTGATATTCTGATTAACAATGCGGGTATCGGCACGTTCGGTACGCTGCTGGATATGGACCCCGAGCAATGGGAGCGGATCATACAAACAAATGTGATGGGAACCTACTATGTCACCCGCGCCGCGCTTCCAACTATGCTGGAGCAAAGCAGCGGAAGCATCATTAACATCGCTTCTACAGCAGGCGAGCGCGGTTTTGCAACCGGCTCGGCATACTGCGCATCCAAGTTCGCCGTCATCGGCATGACCGAGGCGCTAATGCAGGAGGTTCGCAAATCGAACATTCGCGTCACAGCCCTTACGCCAAGCACCGTCAACACGGAGCTGGCATCGAATGCAGGTCTAAAAATCGGCGACGAGGATCGCATGATGCAGGCCCGGGATGTAGCGGAGCTGGTCATAGCAGCCTTAAAGCTGCCGGATCGCGTATTTATCAGAACGGCCGGCATTTGGACGACAAATCCGCAATAAAATAGCTTTTACAAACAAGACAAGAGGCAGCCGCTCAAGGGAAAATACCTAAGCCGCTGCCTTTTTCTATGTATACGCGAATCCGTGGTGTAGATTTGAGCTGTTTAAGCTATACTAAGACAAGCATTTTTGAGGGCGAGAAGAATAGCATACAAATGTTTGCCATTTACGCCAAAGATCTCCGCTGCTTAAACCGCTTTTACGACAAAATGCTGGAAAAACGACGAAATTCGAGTTAATTCATGAGATGATCATTTGACTCGCTCCGTCTTTCTATGAATAATATAAGTAAATAGATAGATAGATTTAGTACATTGGCTAGGAGGAAATCAAATGTCCATTGTTCCACGTCTATTAGAGTTTAATAAGCAGTTTGTCGAAGAAAAGCAGTACGAAACCTATTTGACTGACAAATTTCCGGATAAGAAAGCAGCAATCCTTACGTGTATGGATACACGGCTCGTGGAGCTGCTGCCTAAAGCATTAAATTTAAAAAACGGCGACGCCAAATTCATTAAAAATGCCGGCGCGGTTCTGACCCAGCCGTTCGGCAGCGCGATGCGCAGCATTCTTGTCGCAGTCTACGAGCTTGGCGCGCGCGAGGTGCTAGTCGTCGGCCATCATGGCTGCGGTATGACGAACCTGAATACAGAGGGCATGGTTAACAAGTTTATAGACCATGGCATCGATCCGCTTGCCATTGAGACTCTCGAAAATTCAGGCATTCGTATGGAGAAGTTTTTACGGGGCTTCTCAAGCCCCGCGGAAGGTGTCATGCAGAGCGTCAAGCTCATTCGTAAGCACCCGCTCTTCCCTAAGGATATCCCGGTTCACGGCTTTATTATCGACCCGAATACGGGCGCGCTGGAGGTTCTCGTTCAGGATTTCCGCGAAGAATAGCTGCCGAACGCACTTCAACTATAGTTGGAGTGCTTTTTTTTACCGCGCATCTACCTAAAGCGGATCTCTGCAACCTGTCCGCTCTCGACGAAACCAACATTTTTATATGCCTTGTTGGAGGCCGAATTTTTGGTATCTGCATACAGCATCGGTTCTCTATTCTCTTCCGCCAAAATCGAGCAAAGCCCCGCTACAATCGCGCTGGCATATCCATTCCTGCGAAGAACCGGCGGTGTATAAACGGCATTAATCCGACCGTGCCTTCGGGAACGGTGAGCGATGTTAGCCATCGCCACCGGCAGCTCATCTACCGCCCAAAAATATAAATTCCCCCTCATGATCATCCCCTCTGCCGCAGGGAGCTGGCTGGCAGGTATGACCGATGCTCCGAAAGCATCCTCAGAGAAGCCCGCCAAAAATTCGGCGACAAGCTCCACATGCTGACGCGAGGCTTGGATCATTTTCCCCTTAACCTTGGCTGGCTTATTCACCTTGGGACACGAGTACGATTCCATCAGCATGTAGGCTTGATATTGCAGCTGCTTGGCCCCCGAATACAGCTTAGCGAACAGTTCTGCCGTAGACGGGGCTCCGCATATGCCGGGCAAATCCTTTCCTTTATAGCATGTAATAAGCTCCTGTATCAGCGTCGACCTGTGTGCATCGGTCACATCATCCGACAGCCATAGCCAAGCATTATGCCCCGGCGACCCGGCAAACACCATCCGGCCGTCGGGTGATTTCAGACTAGTCGCGCCCTCGATCGCGGAAATCAGATGAACCAGATTATATTGCAGCTCATCCCGCATAAACGGAAGCTGGTGCAAAACATGGTCATCCGGATGCAGCTTCTCCAGCATATGATCCCTCCTCCTGCAAATGGGTCATCCTCTACTGAGTTGTAGAGAAGCTTAATTATAGTAGTCCATAACTTACAATACCCTTAAAATGAGCGGATGTAACAATCCCGTTCTATGCACCGCTCTCCCGCTAGAACCCAAAATCCTGAACCGACAAATCGGTATTGACGCCAATCGCGGCCTTGCTGCCCTCTCCGGCGGCAATGATTAGCTGCGCGGGGGCAATAATCGAGGAGTCACCGGCAGCATACACGCCTCTAACACTCGTTCTGCCATAATCGTCTGTAACGAAGCCGCCTGTTTGCGTCATCGAGCAGCCGAGCGCTTCGCCGAAGGGGACCGCATGGTCCCAGGACGGAGTAATGAAGCCGCCTGCGCGCTTTACCGCTGCGTTATTTGCAAAAACGACGCGGCTTAGCTGTCCATTCTCCCCGTACAGCGCTTTAATCCGGTGCAGATTTATCTGAATGCCCTTCTGCCTTAGCTGCCCCATTTGCTCCACGTTCAAACTGTTCGCTCCATTCGTGCATACGAGTATATCCTTGCTCCAGTTGTAGACGATTTTCGCCAGGTGGAATATGTTCGAGCCCTCTGAAATGACGGCCAGCGGTTTATCCCGCAGCTCCCAGCCGTCGCAATAGGGACAGCTGAACAAGCTTTTGCCATAATAGTCATGAATGCCAGGCACCGCCGGCAATGCTTCCTTCAGCCCGGCAGCTAGAATAATGGTGCGTGCCTGATACATGACGCCATTGCCCGTCGTCAGCTGAAAGCCTTCTCCCTTCGGCTCCACCTCCGTGACCTTGTCCGGTTTAATCGTCACCGAAGGGTATTGGGCAATATCCTCATGGGCAAACCTGCGGAAATCGCGCGGCGTGGTACCGTCTCGCGTGATGAAGCCGTGCGACTCATGCGTCACCGCGTTTCTAGGCTTGTTATTATCGAATAAAATAACGTCTCTCCGCGATCTTCCAAGCACCAGCGCAGCATTTAAGCCCGCCGGCCCGCCCCCGATAATGGCACAATCCAGCCTCAAATCTATCACTCCTTTACTCTA
>DATJKM010000041.1:0-13731 GCA_035491515.1 Candidatus Udaeobacter sp.
CATGACGGGCATCGAGATACATCCGGGCGCACAAATCGGCGAGCGTTTGTTTATCGATCATGGAATGGGTGTAGTGATTGGTGAAACCTGCGAAATCGGCGACGATGTCGTTATTTATCAAGGCGTTACTCTCGGTGGAACAGGCAAGGAAAAAGGTAAGCGTCATCCGACAATTGGCAATAATGTGGTTATCGGCTCAGGTGCGAAGGTGCTGGGCTCGTTCCAAGTAGGCGAATTTTCCAACATCGGATCAAATGCGGTTGTACTGCGTGAAGTGCCCACGAATTGCACCGTAGTAGGAAATCCGGGACGCGTCGTCAAACGGAATGGAGAGCGCGTTGGCGATCGGCTTGATCATACGCAGCTTCCCGACCCGGTCATTGAAATGTTCCGTACGATGCAGAAGGAAATAGACGATTTGAAGTCCGAGCTGAAGCAGCTTCGGGAACCTGTTACTGGAGGAGAAATACGACAATGACAGTATCTATATACAACACCGTATCGCGGCTGAAAGAGCCTTTTGTGCCGCAAGAGCCGGGTAAAGTGAAAATGTATGTTTGCGGTCCGACCGTCTATGATTACATTCATATCGGGAATGCGCGGCCCGTAATTTTTTTCGATGTCGTTCGCCGTTATTTAGAAGATATCGGAAATGAGGTCCAATATGTTGTAAACTTTACAGACGTGGATGACAAGCTTATCCGCAAAGCGGAGCAGCTTGGTACGACCGTGCCGGAAGTGGCGGAAACGTTCATTGCGGCATTTTATGCGGATATCGAAGCATTAGGCGTCCATAAAGCGACGATCAATCCGCGCGTGACAGAGCATATTCCTCAGATCGTGGCGTTTATTCAAGGCCTGATAGACAAAGGCTATGCTTATATGAGCGAAGGCGACGTATACTACCGCACGGCTGCATTCGCGGATTACGGAAAGTTGTCTCATCAGAATATTGAAGAGCTTCAGTTCGGTATTCGGGTTGAGATTGGCGACCGTAAAGAGAATCAACAGGATTTTGTCTTGTGGAAGGGTGCTAAGCCGGGAGAAATTAAATGGGATAGCCCATTCGGCGATGGTCGTCCAGGCTGGCATATCGAATGCTCGGCTATGGCCCGTACGTATCTTGGCGATACGCTGGATATTCACGGCGGCGGACATGATTTGCAATTTCCGCATCATGAGTGCGAGGTGGCTCAATCTGAGGCGTTGACCGGCAAGCCGCTTGCGAACTATTGGATGCATAACGGCTATATTCACATTAACAATGAGAAGATGTCCAAATCGCTGGGCAATGGCATTACGGTGCATGAGCTGGTGAAGCGGGTTAAACCCCACGCCGTTCGTTACTTTATGCTCTCGACTCATTATCGCAGCCCGCTGAATTTTAGCGACGATACGGTCGCCCAAGCCGAGAATAGCGTGGAGCGGATCGCGAATTGCGCGGCGAATCTAAAGCATAGACTCAAAGCCGTTGACGGTGAGCTGGCTCAAACGACAGATAATGGTCTTGTTCCTTCCGGTGATGAAGCGCTGGACGAGAGACTTAAGGCGATATTCGAACAATTCCATGCGAAAATGAGTGATGATTTCAATACGCCTGACGCCATAACGTCCGTATTCGATTTGGTTACCGAAGCTAATCAATATTTGAACCGTGCCGATGCTTCATCCCGCGCAATCCATTCTCTGCTGACGCTGCTGGAGCGTATGGATGCCGTGCTCGGTTTGCTGCCGCAGCAGCATGCCGGCGCAGAGCTGCTGGATGCGGATATCGAGCAGCTTATCGTGGAACGGACGGAAGCGCGACAAGCAAAAAACTGGGCGAGGGCCGATGAAATACGTGATTTGCTTACGGAGAAAAACATCGTGCTTGAGGATACTCCGCAAGGTATCCGTTGGCGGCGCAAATGAGCGAGCATATCAATACAAACATGCTGCTCTTTCACCCGCCTTCCAAAAAAGCGCAGCTCATGAACCCTGTCGTTTTGGCTTATATCGGCGATGCTGTTTTTGAGCTTCTCATTCGGCAATATTTAATTTCGCTTCCGAATCAGAAGTCTCATCATCTTCACCGCGAAGCGACAAAATTCGTTTCAGCCAAAGGACAAAAAAGGACATTGGATCGCTGGCAGCCGCATTTAACCGAGGAGGAGGCGGACATCGTCCGCCGTGGCCGCAATTCGAAGTCGGGCGCTCCTCCAAAAAATGCGGACGTCGCCGAGTATCGTCTCGCTACTGCTTTGGAGAGTTTAGTCGGTTATCTCTATTATGAAGGCCGTATAGATAGATTGAACGAATTGTTCTCAATTGCAATTGAAGGCCAAGAACAGCAATAAGGCTCACGCAGCTTTTATGGAAATTAAAAACGATATGAGGAGGGCAACCGATGACTGAAGAAATCATTCAGGACGAAATGATTGCCGGCAAGCACCCTGTGCTTGAGGCTTTGCGTTCCGGCCGTGAAATTAATAAAATATGGATTGCTGACGGAGCACAAAAGACCTTGACGCAGCCCATAGTTGCAGAAGCGAAGAAGTTTGGAATTGTCGTGCAGTTTGTCGATAAGAGGAAGCTGGACAGCTTAACCCCGGGAGTTACACATCAGGGGGTTGTCGCTCAAGCGGCCGCTTTCGCTTATGTGGAAGTTGAAGAGATTCTTGAACGGGCGAAGCAGCGTGATGAGATCCCGTTTATATTGCTTCTTGATGAAATCGAAGATCCGCATAATCTGGGTTCGATTTTGCGGACGGCTGAATGCACGGGAGTACATGGCGTTATCATTCCGAAGCGGCGCTCTGCGGGATTGACGGCTACAGTGCTGAAAACGTCCGCTGGCGCAGCCGAGCATGTGCCTGTTGCCCGCGTGACAAACTTGGCACAAACGATCGATAAGCTGAAGGAAGCGGGCGTATGGGTAGCGGGTACTGATGTTAGCGCATCGCAAGATGTGTATAAGATGAAATTTGACATGCCGCTAGTGGTCGTAATCGGCAATGAAAGTAAAGGAATGGGCAGACTCATCAAGGAAAAATGCGATTTTCTCGTTAAACTGCCTATGCTCGGTCAATTGAATTCACTGAATGCTTCTGTTGCGGCCGGCGTGCTTATGTATGAGGTTGTTCGGCAGCGCCGGAGCATTTAGATCATGAACCGGCGCGACGATATTTTATTAGTCGACGGCTATAACATGATTGGTGCCTGGCCGGTGCTTGAGAAGCTGAAGGAATATGATCTGGAGGAAGCCCGGGACAAGCTCTTAGATTTGCTAGCGGACTATCAGGGCTTCACGGGCATGCAAGTATACGTGGTATTTGATGCGCATCAGGTGCCTGGGCTTGGAGCCACTTATCGACACCATAAGCTGACAATTGTGTATACGAAAGAAAAGGAAACGGCCGATGAATGCATTGAGCGTCTCTGCTCTGAGCTGTTTGTCAGGCGCAGAAACATTTATGTAGCGACGTCTGATCTGGTGGAGCAGCATGTGGCTTTCGGCAAAGGAGCGCTTCGCGTATCCGCACGGGAGCTGCTGATCGATATCGGCCAAAATCGTAAAAATATCGAGAAGTCGCTGCGCGAGGATAAACCGGGAACACGTAACTCGGTAGACGGCATCGTCAGCCTTGAAGTTCGCAGCCAGCTTGAAAAGCTTCGCCGCGGAGAAAAATAAAAGGGCATCTCATATTGATAGGAGCATTAGAAGCGGGAAAGATTGCCGCTTCAGTTCCACAAAGTTACAAAAATACTAGTAAATTGATAGTTTTCGGATCTCCGATTGGTTGACGGTGGAAGGTGACATAATGTATACTGACTCTAATATTAGCGATAAGAACGTGTGGAATTATAAGGATATACATTCTTATCTCTCGACGTGAAACATTGCTGAACCCACTCCGATGGGAACGGTTAGATAGGTTAACGTGAATATGAATCTAGCGGTGTACGCCTTGCAGGCCGGAGGGATAGTTCGTGAGTATCGACCTCAAAGAATGGAGTACGCTCGAGTATGACAGCAGTACGGACGAGGACATCGTCGAAGCGGTCCGCAATGGCGATAGCATAGCGTTGGAATATTTGATTAACAAATATAAGAATTTTGTGAGAGCCAAAGCGCGCTCCTACTTTCTTATTGGCGCGGATCGTGAAGATATCGTGCAGGAGGGTATGATTGGCCTATATAAAGCAATTCGCGATTTCAAAGGAGACAAGCTTGCGAGCTTCAAAGCCTTTGCGGAATTGTGCATAACTAGGCAAATTATTACCGCCATCAAAACAGCCACGCGTCAGAAGCACATCCCGCTTAATTCCTACGTATCGCTCGATAAGCCTATTTATGACGAAGATTCGGACCGCACGCTGCTGGATGTCATTTGTGGCACGCGAGTTTCTGACCCTGAAGAATTAATTATTAACCAAGAAGAATTCATTGGCCTGGAAGACAAAATGTCCGAAATATTAAGTGACCTTGAGCGTAAGGTGCTGATGCTTTATTTGGATGGAAGATCTTATCAGGAAATTGCTGTCGACTTGGATAGGCATGTGAAATCCATTGACAATGCCCTTCAGCGTGTGAAACGCAAGCTTGAACGTTACTTGGAAGTAAGAGACATTAGCGGTTAACCGCATTCATCCGTAAATCGTTTTTAACGAGGGCTGTCTTCCATCTGGCGGTGTTCAGATGGAATATAAGGTCCTTTTTGTTTTAAAAGGGCTCAAGTAGACTATACTGATAGAAACGAGCCCGGTGTTACTGTTGCTGCCAAATATTCGTAGGCCAAACACGTATCTTTTACATTGACATCAAAATTGCTGTATGATAAAGTGTTTAGGTAGGCCTAAATTCGAGGTTTTTTTTCGTTTTGACGTTGGAATCAATGAACTTTCATATAGAGCTTCATGATTCGTATTTTGTAGCAGTTCGGGAGGTGTAATTCAATGCGGGTAATTATCACGTTGGCATGCACAAACTGCAAACAGAGAAACTATGCGAGCAGCAAGAACAAACGCAATCACCCCGACCGCATCGAGTTGAAGAAGTTTTGCAAGTTCTGTAACGAGCAGACTCCTCATCGCGAGACGAGATAGTCAATTGGAGGTGTGACCGTGGCATTTTTGGCTAAACTAAAGCAGGGCTTTGGTACAACGTTTAGTTTTTTTGCCGACAGCTGGGCGGAACTTAAGAAGGTTCGCTGGCCAAGCCGTAAAGAGTTGACAAGCTACTCGATCGTAGTTTTGCTCACGATCACGTTTGTTACGATTTACTTCTGGCTTCTTGACATCGGGATCTCGTCTCTGGTTGAACTCATTGTTTAAGAAGGGTCCAAAGGTGGATTTGTGATGGAAAAAAGATGGTACGTCGTGCATACCTACTCCGGCTATGAGAACAAGGTGAAAGCCAATTTGGAGCGCCGTGTTGAATCGATGGGCATGGAAGACAAAATTTTCCGTGTGCTTGTTCCTATGGAAGATGAAGTGGTAGAGAAGGACGGTAAGAAGAAGACTGTCCAACGTAAAGTCTATCCCGGCTATGTTCTTGTGGAAATGGTTCAAACCGACGATTCTTGGTACGTTGTTCGAAATACGCCTGGCGTAACTGGATTTGTAGGATCAACAGGTTCCGGTTCAAAGCCGATTCCTCTATTGCCTGATGAGGTTGAGCAAATACTCAAGCACATGGGCATGGAAGAACCAAAACCGAAAATCGAGTTCGATCTGAAAGAAGCGGTTCGCGTCAAAGTGGGTCCTTTCGCAGATTTTGTCGGTACAGTAGAAGAAATTTTGCTGGACAAAGCGAAGTTGAAGGTTCATGTGAACATGTTTGGCAGGGAGACCCCACTAGAGCTGGATTACACTCAAGTGGAGAAGATATAATATCTGGTTTCCGAACCCATCGGAATATTCCGATGGAATTTGGATGCGAAGTAGCAATGCCCCTTTTGGCGGCAAACGCTATTTACGCATGGAATAAAGGGTTAGGAGGTGTCAGGCATGGCAAAAAAGGTCATCAAGATGGTCAAACTGCAAGTTCCTGCAGGTAAAGCAAACCCAGCGCCGCCGATCGGTCCAGCACTTGGTCAAGCAGGCGTTAACATCATGGCGTTTTGTAAAGAGTTTAATGCTCGTACAGCAGATCAAGCAGGCTTGATTATTCCAGTCGTTATTACAGTATTCGAAGACCGTTCCTTTACTTTCGAAACAAAAACGCCGCCGGCAGCAGTATTGCTTCGCGTCGCAGCTGGTATCGAAAAAGGTTCAGGCGAACCGAACAAGAAGAAGGTCGCTACTGTAAAACGTGACAAAGTTCGCGAAATCGCTGAGCAAAAAATGCCGGATCTTAACGCAGCTTCTGTTGAAGCGGCAATGCGTATGGTTGAAGGTACTGCTCGCAGCATGGGCGTAACTATTGTTGACTAATACCGCAAGGTAGCTTGCTTTGCGAAGCTTCGGCTTTCGCGGGTGGGAGGATCATCCTCAGGAGGATTTTCCGCTACAACCACATAAGGAGGAAATTACAATGGCTAAACACGGTAAAAAATATGTAGAAGCTGCTAAGCTGATCGACAGCGAAGCAACTTACGAGCCTTTGGAAGCGATCGAGCTTGTAAAAAAGGCTGCAACAGCTAAATTCGACGAGTCCGTTGAAGTAGCAGTTCGTTTGGGTGTAGACCCTCGTAAACAAGACCAAGCCGTTCGTGGCGTAGTTGTATTGCCGCACGGTACTGGTAAAACAAAACGCGTTCTCGTTTTCGCAAAAGGCGAAAAAGTGAAAGAAGCGGAAGCTGCGGGTGCTGATTTTGTCGGCGATGCAGACATGATTAACAAAATCCAACAAGGCTGGTTCGAATTCGACGTTTGCGTAGCAACGCCGGACATGATGGCTGAGGTTGGTAAACTTGGACGGATCCTCGGTGGTAAAGGTTTGATGCCTAACCCTAAAGCAGGAACAGTAACGTTTGACGTTGCTAAAGCCGTACAAGAAATTAAAGCCGGTAAGATTGAATACCGTCTTGATAAAGCAGGTCAAATCCATGCTCCAATCGGTAAAGTATCTTTTGACGCTGAGAAACTCAACGAGAACCTCAAGTCATTGATCGATGCGCTTAACCGTGCTAAACCGGCTGCAGCAAAAGGTGTTTACCTGAAAAACATCGCCGTTTCTTCGACAATGGGCCCTGGCGCTCGTGTTTCCACAGCGGTATATCGCTAAGAAGAACGGAATTAAATTCGAATACGCATACCGTAGACAGTAGGTGCCTTAAGGCTTAATTTCCTACCGAGGTGTTATGATAAAACGTTTGTAAGCAACATTCGATCCTTTAGGGTTGATGCGCGATAACGACATCATGGCCTTCGCAGTGTCTGCGAAGGCCTTTCTCATGCATCGAGGCGTGGAAAGCCCGTCGTAATTAACGGAATGTATACTATTACGGGAGGTGTACAGTTTGGCTAACGCAAATATCATCCAAGAGAAACAAGAGGCAGTTGCCGTAATCGCGGCGAAAATTGCTGCTAGCTCCAGTACAGTTGTAGCTGACTATCGTGGATTGAACGTTGCGCAAGTAACTGAACTTCGGAAACAACTTCGTGAAGCAGGGATTGAATTCCAAGTTCTTAAAAACTCGCTCGTTCGCCGCGCAACTGAAGGTACGGATTATGTAGAATTGAACAACATTCTTACAGGTCCTACTGCAATTGCATTCGGTAAAGAAGACGCTGTTGCTCCAGCTAAAATTTTGAACGATTTTGCTAAGAAGAATGACGCTTTGAAACTTAAAGGCGGCGTTGTAGAAGGTAAAGTCGTATCTCAAGAAGAGATCAAAGCACTTGCGGAACTTCCGTCCCGCGAAGGTTTGCTTTCTATGCTCCTCAGCGTATTGCAAGCTCCAGTGCGCAACTTCGCGCTTGCGGTTAAAGCAGTCGGCGAGAAACAAGAAGCACAAGCTTAATCAACAATTCTTTACAGCATTGAACCGACGCAGGTCGGCTGCATGATAAACCAAAAAAATAAACCATATTCCCGGAGGTATAACCATGTCTAAAGAACAAATCTTAGAAGCGATTAAAGTTATGAACGTTCTTGAACTGAACGAGCTTGTAAAAGCAATTGAAGAAGAATTCGGCGTAACTGCAGCAGCTCCAGTAGCAGCAGCAGGCGCTGGCGCAGCTGTAGAAGCTGAGCAAACTGAATTCGACGTTATCCTTAACGGCGCTGGCGCTTCGAAAATCAACGTAATCAAAGTTGTTCGCGAAATCACAGGTCTTGGCCTGAAAGAAGCGAAAGACTTGGTTGACAGCGCTCCTAAAGCTGTTAAAGAAAAAGTTGCTAAAGAAGAAGCAGAAGCAGTTGCAGCTAAGCTTACTGAAGCTGGCGCTTCCGTAGAAGTTAAGTAATATTGCTTCAACAAAATAGCTGATTATGCGGTCGAACGAAACGATGAATCGGCTGGCGAGCCCCTTGAATCCGACAGGTTTCAAGGGGTTCGTTCTATGTTAAAAGATAAGAATGTATAAGTTATTTGCTTATACATTCTTATCTTTCAACGCGAGAAGGAAAACCGGTTGTGCGAAAGCGCAGGTGGAATACGGGGAGTGATGAATCATGTCGAATCACTATTACTCACAGAGCCCAGAGGTAAAGCATAATCGTCAAGTCCATGAAGTGTTACTTCGGGGCTTTTCTTTCCGATTTATGACGGATGCAGGAGTGTTCTCGAAATCGGGTGTCGATTATGGGAGTCAAGTTTTGATCGATGCACTCGAGCTTAATACAAATGCGAAGGTGCTCGATGTTGGCTGTGGTTATGGCCCTATTGGATTAACATCAGCAAAACTAGCTGAGAACGGGCAAGTGACGATGATTGATATAAATGAAAGAGCGGTAGAGCTCTCGCGCGAGAATGCGAAGCTGAATGGCATCAACAATGTTACCGTTTTGCAGAGCGATTTATATGAAGCCGTTAAGCATTTGATGTTCGATACGATCGTAACGAATCCACCTATACGTGCAGGTAAAGCGGTCGTGCATCGGATATTTGAAGAAGGATATGAATTGCTCGAACAAGGCGGCAGCATGTGGGTAGTCATTCAGAAGAAGCAAGGAGCGCCATCTGCGAAAGCGAAGCTGGAGTCATTGTTCGCCGATGTAGAAGAAGTGACGAAGGACAAGGGCTATCGTATTTTCCGGGCTATAAAAGGCTAGTTAAAAAAACGTAAGACTTTTTTAAAAAATATGTTTGAAAATAGAACGAAATTTATTGACTTGACTTTTTGGATATGGTAAAATTATAAAATGTCAGCATTAAATTGGGCTCTATCTCTTTAGTTAACTAAAATGTCAAGTGTGAATTTTTCGTGCGTAATGCATAAGTTTTACACATTTGACGTATAATGTTTACGTTTTGGGCAAAATTATTTGATATGAGACTATCACAGCTTGGCTGTGATTGGTTAACTGCCGGAACATGCTCTTTTTTCGAACTATTCGATAAGGGCTTTTCTTTATTTGACAATATAGGCGGCTGGTCCGACTATGGTGACGCAGTGAGTATCGATGCTGTGATACAGACATGAGGGGTGAGGTTAAGTTGGCAGGACAACTTGTTCAGTATGGTCGGCGCGCGCGCAGAAGCTACGCCAGGATCAACGAGGTGCTGGAAGTCCCGAACCTGATTGAAATCCAACAAAAATCGTATGAGAAGTTTTTGGATAGCGACTTGATTGAGTTGTTCCAAGATATTTCTCCGATTTCGGACTTTACGGGCAATCTATCGCTTGAGTTTATCGACTATAGCTTAGGCGAACCGAAATATTCGGTCGATGAATCAAAAGAGCGCGACGTGACGTATGCGGCTCCTTTACGCGTTAAGGTACGACTTTTCAATAAGGAGACCGGCGAAGTAAAGGAACAAGAAGTTTTCATGGGTGATTTCCCGCTTATGACAGAGACAGGCACGTTTATCATTAACGGGGCCGAACGTGTCATAGTCAGCCAATTGGTTCGATCCCCGAGTGTGTACTTCAGCACGAAGGTCGATAAGAACGGGAAGAAGAATTACACAGCAACGGTTATTCCTAACCGTGGCGCTTGGCTGGAGCTTGAAACGGATGCCAAAGATATTATTTACGTTCGTATTGACCGGACCCGGAAAATACCGGTAACGGTACTTTTGCGTTCGCTAGGATTCGGTACTGATGCTGAAATTCTTGAGCTGCTTGGCCACGACGAGTACATTCGCAACACGTTAGACAAGGACAATACGGATTCGACCGAGAAAGCGCTGATCGAAATTTATGAGCGTCTTCGTCCGGGCGAGCCTCCGACTTTGGATAATGCGAAGAGCTTGCTGGTAGCTCGTTTCTTTGATCCAAAACGTTATGACTTGGCCAATGTAGGCCGTTACAAAATAAACAAAAAGCTCCACATCAAGAACCGTTTGTTTAACCAGCGGCTCGCGGAAAATCTAGTTGATCCTACGACCGGCGAAATTATCGCTGAATCGGGACAAATGATTGACCGTCGTTTGCTTGATGAAATTCTCGAAAATCTCGAGAAGGATGTTGGCTTCAAAACGTATCACGTAGCTAATGGTGTATTGGATGCGGATAGTATTCCACTGCAGACGATTAGCGTATTCTCGCCATATGACGAGAGCAAGGTTATTAAGGTAATTGCCAATGGCATTATTGATAAATCCGTGAAGCATATTACGCCAGCGGATATCATTTCTTCCATTAACTACTTTATTAATTTGCTTCATGGTGTAGGCAGCACGGATGATATCGATCATCTGGGCAACCGTCGTCTGCGTTCCGTAGGCGAACTTCTTCAAAACCAATTCCGTATCGGTTTATCTCGTATGGAGCGCGTTGTGCGCGAGAGAATGTCCATTCAAGATGCGAATGCAATTACGCCTCAAGCGTTAATTAACATTCGTCCGGTTATTGCATCAATTAAAGAATTTTTCGGCTCCTCGCAGCTGTCCCAGTTTATGGACCAAACGAATCCGCTTGCTGAATTGACGCATAAGCGTCGTTTATCTGCACTCGGACCCGGCGGTTTGACTCGGGAACGCGCGGGCTTCGAAGTCCGTGACGTCCATCACTCCCACTATGGGCGGATGTGTCCGATCGAGACGCCAGAGGGACCGAATATCGGTTTGATCAACTCCTTGTCCTCCTTTGCCCGCATTAACGAATATGGCTTCATCGAAGCGCCTTATCGTTGGGTAGATCCGAAGACGGGAATCGTTACTGAGCAAATCGCATATTTGACTGCGGATGAGGAAGATAACTACGTTATCGCGCAAGCGAATGCGAAGTTGACTGCAGAAGATAAGTTTGCAGAAGAAAATACGATTGTTCGTTACAATAAACAAGCCGATAACATTTTGACGATGCCGAGCGATCGCGTTGATTACATGGACGTATCACCTAAGCAGGTTGTATCCGTTGCGACAGCGTTAATTCCATTCTTGGAAAACGATGACTCCAACCGTGCCCTCATGGGATCGAACATGCAACGTCAAGCGGTTCCGCTTCTCATTCCTAGATCGCCACTTGTTGGTACAGGTATGGAGCATAAGGCAGCGAAAGACTCCGGCGTTTGTATCGTTGCTAAGCATGACGGTATAATCGAACGTTCTTCCGCTAACGAAATTTGGCTTCGCCGCGTCGAGCAAATCGACGGCAAGCCGGTTACCGGCGACCTCGTAAAGCATAAGTTACACAAGTTTATGCGTTCCAACCAAGGAACGTGCATCAATCAGCGTCCGCTTGTGCGTAAAGGCGACGTGATTAAGAAGGGCGATATTCTTGCAGATGGTCCTTCCACTGAAATGGGCGAATTGGCTCTTGGACGCAACGTTGTCGTTGCATTCATGACGTGGGAAGGCTACAACTATGAGGATGCGATCCTGCTTAGCGAGAAGCTTGTGAAAGAGGATGTTTACACATCCATTCACATTGAGGAATACGAGTCTGAGGCTCGTGATACGAAGCTTGGACCGGAAGAAATTACGCGCGATATTCCGAATGTCGGCGAAGAAGCTCTTCGTAACCTGGATGAGCGCGGTATCATCCGTGTCGGTGCGGAAATTGGCGCTGGCGACATCCTCGTTGGTAAAGTAACGCCGAAGGGCGTAACGGAACTGACGGCGGAGGAAAGATTGCTGCACGCTATCTTCGGTGAGAAGGCTCGTGAAGTTCGTGATACTTCGCTACGCGTACCGCATGGTACTGATGGTATCGTTGTAGACGTGAAAGTATTCACGCGTGAGAACGGCGACGAATTGCCGCCTGGCGTTAACCAGTTGGTACGTGCCTATATTGCTCAAAAACGGAAAATTTCCGAAGGCGACAAAATGGCCGGACGTCATGGTAACAAAGGGGTTATCGCCCGTATCATGCCTGAAGAAGATATGCCGTTCCTGCCGGATGGCACACCTGTTGAGGTTGTTCTTAATCCGCTCGGCGTACCGTCACGGATGAACATCGGTCAAGCGCTTGAGGTCCACTTAGGTATGGCTTGTAAGCATCTCGGCATTCACGCTGCTACGCCGGTATTTGACGGCGCGCGCGAGAATGACGTTTTCGATACGATGGAAGAGGCCGGCATGCAGCGTAATGGTAAAACCGTTCTGTATGACGGGCGGACAGGTGAAAATTTCGAACGTGAAGTTACGGTTGGGGTCATGTACATGATCAAGCTGGCGCACATGGTCGATGACAAAATCCATGCCCGTTCCACTGGTCCTTACTCACTTGTTACACAACAGCCGCTCGGCGGTAAAGCGCAATTCGGCGGTCAACGTTTCGGGGAGATGGAAGTATGGGCGCTTGAGGCATACGGCGCCGCTTACACGCTTCAAGAAATTTTGACGGTTAAATCCGATGACGTGGTTGGTCGCGTGAAAACGTACGAATCGATCGTCAAAGGCGAAAACGTACCAGAACCTGGTGTTCCGGAATCGTTTAAAGTTTTGATCAAAGAGCTTCAAAGCTTAGGTATGGACGTTAAAATCCTGTCTGAGAACGAAGAAGAGATCGAAATGAAAGAAATGGACGATGATGACGAGGCAACGGGTGATAAGCTCAACCTCAATATTGAAGGTGCCGAAATAGGCGCTGCTGAATAAACTAGTTGCTGGATTCCGTCACATGGTCACGCGCCTATGACGGAATCTAGCTGATTAGATAGACATTGTCATACATGACGGAGGAGGGTTGCTCCTTGTTGGACGTGAACAACTTCGAGTATATGAAAATCGGTCTGGCTTCGCCGGATAAAATTCGCTCGTGGTCCCGCGGAGAAGTTAAGAAACCGGAGACGATCAACTATAGGACCTTAAAACCGGAGAAGGAAGGTCTCTTCTGCGAGAAAATTTTTGGACCTACGAAAGACTGGGAATGTCATTGCGGTAAATACAAACGCGTTCGCTACAAAGGCGTTGTATGCGATCGCTGCGGCGTTGAAGTAACACGCGCTAAAGTTCGCCGTGAACGTATGGGCCATATCGAACTAGCTGCCCCAGTTTCTCATATTTGGTACTTCAAAGGGATTCCAAGCCGCATGGGTCTTGCACTTGATATGTCGCCTCGTTCGCTTGAGGAGATCATTTATTTTGCATCCTATGTTGTGACGGATCCAGGCGATACGCCGCTTGAGAAAAAACAACTCCTTTCGGAGAAGGAATACCGCAGCTACCGCGAGAAATACGGCTATGGATTCCATGC
>DATJKM010000042.1:0-6659 GCA_035491515.1 Candidatus Udaeobacter sp.
ACAACCTCGAGCTGCTAGGTCGTCTATCGGAACTAACGGCGCTCGGCTATCCGGTACTGCTTGGCACCTCGCGCAAGCGGTTCATCAAGCAGACGCTGAATCTGCCCGTAGAAGAGCTCGTAGAGGGTACGGCTGCGACCGTCGCACTCGGCATTGCGCATGGCTGTCAAATTATGCGCGTGCACGATGTTCGCGCGATCAAACGGACCGCGCTTATGATGGATGCAATCCTATATCGCAGCTAACCCTGCTGCTGAGTGCTTATTTCGCAGCGGAAACCGCGCGGCACTAGGATGGATTTTGATTTTAGATATGCTGCATCGTTAGGAGAAGGATAATAATGGATAACATGATGGTTAAAGGGATGAGGTTTTACGGCTATCACGGCGTCTTTCCCGAAGAAAACAAGCTGGGTCAGCAATATTATGTCGATATTGAGCTGAAGATGGATTTGGAGCAGGCGGCGCAAACGGATGATTTGAACTGCACGGTTAATTATGCGGAAATCCACGCGCTTGCCAAAACGATTGTAGAAGGTCCTCCATTTAAGCTGATAGAAGCTTTAACGGGTCACATTGCATCACGAGTATTGGAAGCTTATACTATGGTAAACGAAGTAACGGTACGAGTAACGAAGCCGCATCCGCCGTTCGACATCCATTTTGACGGAGTAACGGTAGAGCTGCGCAGAAAGCGGGACGCTGATGGACGAACAATTCCCGCGTGACGGATCACAAGCAGTGGCTTACATCGCATTGGGCTCTAACATGGGCAATCGCGAGCAATTGCTGCTAACGGCGATTAATCTCATCGACGAGCACCCGGAGATCGAAGTAAGCAAAGTATCAGGCATGTATGAGACGGATCCGGTAGGCTATACGGAGCAACCGCCTTTTCTCAATATGGCATTAGCTGTGCGAACGTCGCTTCCGCCGTTATTGTTGCTGCGGCAGCTGCTTACTTTCGAGCAGCAATTAGGGAGAGTCCGACAGGTACGTTGGGGACCGAGAACCATTGACCTCGATCTTCTCCTATATGATAATGTCAGAATGGATCAAGAGGAACTGATATTGCCGCATCCGCGCATGATGGAGCGGGCGTTCGTGCTTGTTCCGCTGCATGATGTTATCGATCAATCACACCCGCTGCAGACCGAGGTAAGTTCAGCGTCTAACGCGGCGCTTCTGGATGGAAAGGAAGGCATCACGTTATGGAAAACAATCAATTGGCGCAGCGCGTCAGAGCCTTTCGAAAGCTGAAGGGCTATACTCAGCAGGAGCTGGCCAAGGAGCTTGGCGTGTCGGTAGCTGTTCTCGGCTCATTGGAGCGCGGAACGAGAAAGACAGATCCGAAACTGCTAAGCCATATTGCCAAAACGTTAGGAATCAGCTACGAGGAGTTAATGGCTGACGATCGTGAATAATGATTCGTATGTTACGATATATGAACAATAAACAATTAGAAGAGGAGCAAGGAGCGACATGCTGAAAATCGGAGACATCGAGATGAAGAACAGAGTGGTGCTAGCGCCGATGGCAGGCGTGTGCAACCCGGCTTTTCGATTAATTGCTAAGGAATTCGGAACAGGTCTTGTATGCGCGGAGATGGTTAGCGACAAGGCGATTTTGCACGGAAATAAACGGACGCTGGAGATGCTGTTCGTCGACGAGCGGGAGAAACCGCTCAGTCTGCAAATTTTTGGCGGTGACCGGGAGTCGCTTGTCGAAGCGGCCAAAGTCGTCGATCAACAAACTAATGCGGATATTATTGATATTAATATGGGCTGTCCAGTGCCGAAGGTAACAAAGTGCGATGCAGGTGCCCGTTGGCTGCTGGACCCTAATAAGATCTATGAGATGGTCTCGGCAGTTGTCGATGCCGTCCAGAAGCCTGTAACGGTGAAAATGCGCATTGGCTGGGATTCCGAGCATGTTTATGCGGTCGAGAATGCACGTGCTGTTGAGCGCGCGGGCGGCAAAGCCGTTAGCGTGCATGGACGTACACGCGAGCAGCTGTATACAGGCAAGGCCAATTGGGACATTATAAAGGATGTCAAAGAAGCGGTATCGATTCCCGTAATTGGGAATGGAGACGTTTTCTCTCCAGAGGACGCTAAGCGCCTTCTTGATCATACGGGCTGCGATGGCGTCATGATTGGACGCGGTGCGCTGGGCAACCCTTGGATGCTTTACCGGACGATTCAATATTTGACGAACGGCGAGCTGCTCAGCGATCCAACACCGCGCGAGAAAATGGAAGTTGCCATTTTGCATCTCGATCGGTTAGTGGCACTGAAGAACGAGGCGGTCGCGGTACGTGAGATGCGTAAGCATTTGGCATGGTACTTGAAAGGTCTCCCAGGCGGTGCCCGTGTGAAGGACATTATTATGGAAGAAACCGGGCGCGACCCGATGGTAGCCATTTTGGAGAACTACGTAAGATCGCTTGAAGAAGATACGGAATTCCAGCCTGCAAGGACAACTCAAGGCGGAGACGCAGGTTCTGCCGAAGAGGTCGTACACTAAATTTCAAATTGATCGGTTATGCATTTTACCTCGTTTCGCAGCAACCGACACCATTCGACAATAGCCGCTAACAAGCGGCTACTGCTTCAATTACCAGAAATGAAACGGTTTCAATGGGTCGGTTGGCTTTGATTGACATCCAGGGTAACTTTGCAATATAATCGTGCAATATAATCTATAGAACACATCAAGAGCGCTTCAACAACATTAGGTATGATGATCAAGAAGCGTAATATATTAGGTATCAGTGAATTCATACAAGGTATGAAAAATTAGTCACATGACAGGAGAATCGGAAAGATGAACGATAAGCAAATCATTCTGACTCAAGAAGGGCTGCGAAAGCTCGAAGATGAATTAGAGAACCTAAAGTCGGTTAAGCGTCGTGAAGTTGCCGAGCGTATTAAAGTGGCAATTGGCTATGGTGATATAAGCGAAAACTCGGAGTACGAGGATGCGAAGAATGAGCAAGCATTTATCGAAGGCCGCGTCATTACCCTTGAGAAAATGCTGCGCAACGCGCGTATTATAAATAATGATGATATTGATATTGATACCGTTAGCATCGGTTCGATTGTAACGGTTGAAGATATGGAGTATGGCGATACAATGGAATATTCCATTGTAGGCACAGCGGAAGCTGATCCTTTGCAAAATAAGATTTCGAATGAAAGCCCGGTTGGCAAGGCGATTTTGGGCAAGAAAAAAGGCACAATCGTTGAAGTAAGCGTACCAGTGGGCATCATTCAGTACAAAATTCTCGATATTAAAAAATAGGTTTGCTATGTGCGGATCGGAAAGCTTCCTTGTAGGAAGCTTTTTGAACGTTTAAAATATAAGAACGATTATATTTTAATTCTACATGGCTTATCTTTTACCGCAACAATCCGGCGACAGCCGCTTACGCTTGCCGAACGATCAAGGAGATGAAAGAAGTGGAACATGAAAACAATGAGCAGGAGCTAAGCGAGCTTTTGCAAATTCGTAGGGACAAGCTGGATGAGCTTAGAGGGCTGGGTGTCGATCCATTCGGACGTAAATTCGAACGCACGCATAACGCCAAAGCTATCGTACAAGCCTACGAATCAATTAGTAAAGAAGAGCTGGAAGGACAAGCTGTTAAGGTCAGTATTGCAGGCCGTATTATGCAGAAGCGAGGCATGGGTAAAGCAGGCTTCGCTACCATTCAGGATTTGAGCGGCAAGGTTCAAATCTATGTTCGTAAAGACACCGTTGAAGAGCATAAATTCGCTGCATTCGATTTGCTCGATATCGGTGATATTGTCGGTGTGCATGGCGTTGTATTCAAGACGAATACTGGTGAAGTATCGGTCAAAGCGCATGATATCGAAGTGTTAACCAAATCACTTCTTCCATTGCCCGATAAATATCATGGTTTGAAGGATGTAGAGCTTCGCTACCGTCAGCGCTACGTTGATCTTATCGTGAATCCGGATGTACAACAAACCTTTATTACCAGGTCAAAAATTATCCAATCCATGCGCCGTTATTTGGATTCACGCGGCTACCTGGAAGTAGAGACGCCAACTCTGCATTCTATCGCGGGCGGCGCGGCGGCGCGTCCATTCGAAACACATCATAATGCGCTTGATATGCAGCTCTATATGCGTATTGCAATCGAGCTTCATTTGAAACGGTTGATTGTGGGCGGATTGGAGAAAGTCTATGAAATTGGCCGCGTATATCGGAATGAAGGAATTTCGACACGGCACAATCCGGAATTTACAATGATTGAGCTGTATGAGGCATATGCCGATTACAAGGATATTATGGCTTTGACTGAAAATGTCATCGCGCATATCGCGCAAGAAGTTTTAGGCACAACTAAAATTACTTACCAAGGCCAAGAGATTGATCTGACTCCTCAGTGGCGCCGGGTTTCCATGGTCGAGCTGGTCAAAGAAACGACGGGCGTTGATTTCGGCGTGGAGATGAGTGATGAGGAAGCACATCGTTTGGCGAAAGAGCACAATGTTGCCGTCGATCCGCATATGACATTCGGCCACATTCTGAACGCTTTCTTCGAGCAGTTCGGCGAGCACACGCTTATTCAGCCGACTTTCGTAACCGGACACCCTGTTGCGATTTCGCCGCTTGCTAAGAAGAGCGAAGCAGATCCGCGTTTCACGGATCGTTTCGAGCTATTTATCGTAGCGCGCGAGCATGCCAACGCCTTTACCGAGCTGAACGATCCGATCGACCAACGTGAGCGTTTCGAGTCACAGCTTGTTGAACGTGAGCATGGCAACGATGAGGCGCATGAGATGGATGAAGACTTCATCCGCGCTCTAGAATACGGCATGCCGCCAACGGGCGGGCTCGGAATCGGTATCGACCGATTGATCATGCTGCTTACGGATGCGCCTTCGATCCGCGACGTACTGTTGTTCCCGCATATGAGAGATCAACGCTCCGCCGAATAAGCTTGAAATAACAGAACCGTTTGGCTATTAGCTGCCAGCGGTTCTTTTTATTTATATAAGAAGGCATATTAATATAATCCTGTTTTTATGTAAAAGTACGGTGAAGCCGGTTCTGCTTGTCTAAAATCGAGCATTTGCAGCACCAAACCTTAAAATCTGTCAAAATATGCTTATTTTTTTACGGTCTCTATTGAATTGACAGCATCATATGTTAAAATGGGGCTAATAAAGTGAAACGATAACGGCAAACCTGTCGAAAGGTAGGGCGCAAAGCTAAAGGGCCTTCCGAAGGATGGCAGCCAGTTAACGAATGGACAAGCTTTTTTTTGTTTATATGCGAGCATCGAGCTCTGTAAAGCTTCACACGATAATGGCAAACCTGTCGAAAGGCAGGGACGCAAAGCTAGAGGGCCTTCCGAAGGATGGCAGCCAGCTGCCGGAGGGAGTTTTTTTCATTCGTAAACTTATATGGTTAATCGCGGCTTTTGTTCTTTTTGCATCATTCAATGTCACTGCAGCGCAAGCAGGCGAAGCCGGTACTGCTGCTTGGTTAAATACGAGCAATCTCGATAATGGCGTTATCGCCGTACAGTACACAGTGAATGCCAAGGTTAAAACAAAGCTTATAATTGCGAAAGGCCAGACCAAATACACGTATAACCTGACTGCTGGGAAAACAGGAGAGAAGTTCCCGCTGCAGCTCGGGAACGGTGAATATACAATCTCGGTGCTTGAGAATACGGCAGGCAGCAAATACAAACTGGTTAAGAAAGTAACAATAACGCTCAGCTTGAAAGATGGCAAAGCTGTTTACTTGAATTCGATTCAAAATATCGAATGGACAAGAACGAGCAGCGCAATCATTAAAGCAAAGGAATTAACGAAAAACAAAAAGACGGACAACGAGAAAGTAAAAGTGATCTATGATTACATCATTACTAACATTAATTACGATAATCAACTAGCGGCTAATCTATCGGTGGACTACCTGCCTAATATCGACCGCACATTCAAAACGAAGAAAGACATTTGCTACGGCTATGCATCCTTGTTTGCTGGAATGCTTCGGAGCTTGGATATTCCTACTAAACTAGTTATGGGGAAATCGACTTATGTAGATGTTTACCATGCATGGAACGAGGTTTTCTTGGATGGCGGATGGGTTACGATTGATACGACTGTCGATGCTGGTTTGAAGAAGAGCAATAAGAAGTTTGAGCTTATCAAAGATGCAGCGAAATATACAGCAACAAAACAATATTAATATGTAGTAGATTAACGGGCTTGCATACAACGCATAGCCCGTTTTTTATATTTTTCTTCAATATATAAGCCTGAATATGTTCAGCTTTTATCAAGTAAAAACAAGGCGCAGGTGTCTATCAAAAACTTTTGAATAATTTTATAAAAAAGTACTTGCAATCATATAGGCATACATGATATATTATCTAGGTCGCCAACGAGACACACGGCCGACACGAAAGAAAAGATTGTTCTTTGAAAACTGAACAACGAGTGAAACTGCCTCGCAAATCCTTCGGGATAAGCGAAAAAGCGATAACAAGTAATGAGCAAGTCAAACACCAATTTGGAGAGTTTGATCCTGGCTCAGGACGAACGCTGGCGGCGTGCCTAATACATGCAAGTCGAGCGGATCTTGTCCTTCGGGACAAGATTAGCGGCGGACGGG
>DATJKM010000043.1:0-32098 GCA_035491515.1 Candidatus Udaeobacter sp.
GATGGACGGCCATACGACGCCTATCGCACCGCTTCTTTTGGAGACAAGACTCCGGGCAGCAATGTTGGGCTGGTAGCCCATCTCTTTTGCGATTGACAGGATATGCTGTTTTGTTTTGTTTTGAACGAGCGGACTGTCTCTTAACGCCTTGGAGACTGTGGAGAAGCTGACGCCTGCCCTCTCTGCGATATCTTTGATCGTGACCATGGCTTCCCTCCGGAAGGAATTTTTACGTGAGCGGATTCTTGTCGTTCACTTTATCATATATATACAGGTTTAGCCAAAGAAAGCGGTATATTTTTCGTCTGGACAGTACTATCATAATCGGATATCATAAAAATAACAACGTTGTTAATTTGGAATTAAGGGGGGTTAACTCATGTTTGATTTACAAAATACGGTATCAGTCGTTATCGGCGGCAATGGTGTGTTAGGCAGTGCCATGTCGTCCGCGCTTGCAGAAGCAGGATCAAAAGTAGCTGTCATTGGCAGAGACATGGAGAAAGCCCGGCTCGTTTGCGAGCAAATAGAACGTAATGGCGGAACGGCGATCTCATTCCAGGCGGATGCGACTAAGAAGGAAGAGCTTGAGTCTGTTTTGAATGATGTGCTGTTATGGGGCGGACGTGTGGACACACTAGTAAATGCCTCAGGTACGAATAGCCCGACACCTTTTTTTGACTTAGAAATGGATGAATGGGACCGGATCATGGATGTTAACCTCAAGAGCGTAGTTCTGGCATGCCAGGTTTTTGGCAAAAGGATGATTGAACAGGGAGATGGCGGTTCCATTATTAATATTTCTTCCGTGTCCTCTTCACCGCCGCTATCTAAGGTGTTCACTTACTCCGCATCGAAGGCGGGAGTGAATAGTATTACCCAATTTTTAGCCCGGGAATTTGCTCCGGATAAGGTAAGGGTTAACGCAATCATTCCAGGTTTCTTCCCTGCTGAGCAGAATAAGAAAATATTATCTCCAGACAGAGTTGAATCAATTATGCGGCATACGCCAATGAACCGCTTTGGAGATCCGGAGGAGCTTAAGGGAACGGTTGTTTACTTGGCTTCGCCAAAAGCTTCTTCGTTTGTCACTGGCACTTTATTACGAGTAGATGGCGGATTTGGAGCGATGACAATATGAGTGACATTCTTAGAAAGCTAGTTGAGAATACGCCGATTCCAAAGTTAGTGAAGATTCGTCAATCGTTTGACGACACGATACTTGAGGATCCGATTGTTGAGTTGATTGAGCAGCTGCGAACGGCCGATTCCATGACGGGGATTACTGCTGGGCAGAAGGTTGCGGTGGCCGTCGGAAGCCGGGGGATTTCCCGAATTGATGAGCTGACCAGGACAGTCATCGACGAGTTGAAGCGGATCGGTGCAGAGCCTTTTATTGTGCCATGTATGGGAAGTCATGGAGGTGCGACGGCAGAAGGGCAGTCGGAGGTGCTTGCCCATCTTGGAATAGACGAGGAACGGATGGGTTGCCCGGTCCGATCATCGATGGAGGTTGTCCTGCTGGATCGTTTGCCGAATGGCTTGCCGGTTTACTGTGACAAAATCGCAGCTACGGAGGCTGACGCTATCGTCGTTATTAACCGTATTAAGCCGCATACCGCTTTTCGGGGGACGATTGAAAGCGGGATGTTTAAAATGATTTCTATCGGACTAGGAAAGCAAAAAGGAGCGGAGGCTTGCCACCAGCTCGGCTTTAAATATATGGCGGAGAACGTACCTGCAATGGCCCTTGTTATGATCGAGAAGCTTCCGATCCGGTTCGGGGTGGCAGTGGTTGAGAATGCGTACGACCAAATTTGCCGGATTGAGGTACTCGGAACGGACATGATGGAGGAAAGAGAGAAGGAGCTGCTAGTAGAGGCGAAGAGCCGGCTCCCGCAAATTCTTTTCACCGATTTGGACGTTCTCGTTATCGATTACATCGGTAAGAACATCAGTGGAGACGGAGCCGATCCGAATATTACAGGCAGGTACCCGACACCTTATGCGCATGGGGGACCTGAGGTTAACAAGATGGTTGTCCTCGATCTGACGCCGGAGTCCCAGGGCAATGCAAATGGGGTAGGCACAGCCGATTTTACCACGAGCCGCTTAGTCAGTAAGACAGATTGGCCCGCCACCTATGCGAATGGGCTAACCTCAACAGTCTGTGCGCCTACGAAACAGGCGACAACGCTTGAGAATGACCGTGATGCCATTAAAGCTGCGATCAAAACATGTAACATTCTGGATTATTCACAGTGCAAGCTGGTTCGCATACGCGATACGCTTCATCTCGGAACCATTGAAATTTCCGAAGCGCTGCTTGAGGAAGCAAAAAGCAATCCACGCATTGAAATTTTGGAAGGCCCTTACGAGTGGAAGTTCGACGAGGAAGGATTTTTGCCAAAATGAGTGCGGAAACAAAATGGTCATAGCCATTAAGCAGGCAGGAGGAAAGCCTAAGGAGGTTCGGGCATCGGGGGGCTTTGCCCGTTCTGCATTATGGTAGAGGGCAGCCTGTTTGAACCAGTAGAAGCGAACCACAAGCTGTATCAAGGATTACTTCCGCTATATTTAAGCTTATACAATAGATTGAAAGAGTCCATGAGGGAAATATCGGAGCTGCAGCATACAGCTGTCGGGTGACTTTAGCTGAAGGAGGGATCAATAACATGCATGATAAATACAGCAAGCTGCAAGCGATTCTAACTGAGATGGAATCCGTAGTAGTTGCGTTCTCAGGAGGCGTTGACAGCACTTTTCTTCTGGATGCCGCAATAAAGACGCTTGGAAGCGAGCGTGTATTGGCCGTCACAGCTGATTCGGAAACGTATCCTACAGAAGAGCTTGCGGAAGCGATTGAGCTGGCGAAGTGTTTAGGAGCGGTTCATAAGGTGATAGAGACGTCTGAGCTGAATATTCCAGGCTACAAAGAGAATAACGCGAACCGTTGTTATTTTTGCAAAAAGAGCTTATTCGAGCATTTAGAGCCGTTTGTAAAGGATGGGGCTTACCGTCATATCGTCTATGGGCTTATCGCAGACGACATGAATGAGCATAGGCCAGGGGTTCAAGCGGCGAAAGAACGAGGCGTGCGGGGACCTTTACAGGAAGCGGGTCTTTATAAAGAAGAAATCCGGGATCTGTCCCGTGAGCACGGACTCGCAACTTGGGATAAGCCTTCATTCGCTTGTCTTTCCTCCCGGATCGCATACGGAGAGACCATCACGATCGAGAAGCTTGGCCGTGTCGGAGAAGCCGAACGCTATATTCGTTCACTTGGCTTTGGTCAAGTAAGGGTAAGAAGTCATGGTGATATTGCCCGCATCGAAGTGGAACCAGGAGCAATGGAGCTGCTCATTGGTCATGCTTCGCACATTTCAGACAGACTGAAAGAGCTTGGTTTTATCTATGTGGCAATGGACCTTTCCGGTTATCGCAGCGGCAGTATGAATAAAGTGCTTGAACGTGGAGGCTCGGCGATATGAATGAGTTTGAGGATCTTGGATTCTGCAAGCTTGATGTGGGACGCAGCGAACGGACGGGACATCCGGAGGTCGTTTTTGGGCAGGGAAAGACAGTGGATCAAGTTGAAACGATCTTCTCCCGGCTCGTGGAGATTCACGGCAGGGCGCTTGTTACCCGGGCAACATTCGAGATGGCGGAGCGAGTGATCGCAAGATACCCGGAGGCGAGTTATGACGAAAGATCCCGACTAATCTCCCTGGGTCAATCAGCGCGGATGCTCCCAGGAAAGGTAGCTGTGCTGACCGGAGGGACTTCAGATATCCCGGTGGCAGAGGAAGCGGCAGGGACTGCTGAATGGATGGGCTGCAAGGTTGATCGTATCTTTGACGTCGGTGTCGCTGGAATCGATCGGCTGCTTAGCCAAAAGGACCGGATTAGGGAAGCTTCGGTTGTGATTGGGGTCGCCGGTATGGAGGGCGCCTTGGTCAGCGTAGTCGGAGGACTTGTGCGCAGACCGGTTATAGCCGTACCTACATCAATAGGATACGGTGCAAATCTACAAGGCATTACAACGCTGCTTGCTATGATGACCTCGTGCGCAGCCGGCGTTACGGTGGTCAACATCGATAACGGCTTCGGTGCGGGCTTTCAAGCAGCTATGATCTTACAATTGGTAGCGGAGGGCGCTTAGGATGAGGACGGTCTATTTGGATTGTTTTTCTGGCATCGCAGGAGATATGGCGCTGTCCGCATTGGTGGACCTGGGTGCTGATCCGGACTACATTATCAGCCATTTAGCGAAATTGCCAATCGATCCATTTACGATGGAATTCGTACATGTGGATCGAAGGGGGATTACGGCAAAATGGCTGAAGCTAAACTTTGATCATAATGATCGTAATGACGGTCATGTACAGCTGCACCAACATGATCACAGCCATGATCACCAACATGATCATGACAGCCATGATCACAACCATAATCACAACCATAATCACAACCATAATCACAACCATAATCAACATCATGAACAGCTTATTTCTATTGAGTCTCATACGCACCATAAGAGTTCACAAGAGCATTCACATGAGCATACACATGTTCACTCACATGGTCATTCTCATTCGCACTCCCATAAGCACTCTCACGAGCACTCTCACGAGCATAGAAAAGCATCCGACATTCTTCGGATGATCGAGGTTTCAAGCTTGCCTGAGCGTGTTAAAGCGAGGAGTCTGACGATATTCCGCTTGATCGCCGAAGCGGAAGGCAAGATCCATGGCATGGACCCGGCCGACGTCCATTTTCACGAAGTGGGAGCGATGGACTCCATTTTGGATGTTATTGGCGTTTGCTTGGCTCTGGAGTGCCTCGATGCCGGCAAAATAATCGTTTCTCCCGTTCCAACAGGAACAGGCAGGCTCCGTATGGCCCATGGTTTGTATCCGATTCCGGCTCCTGCGACGGCGGAGCTGCTGCGCGGCGTGCCTTTATCTTCGTTCACGGCTAAGGGTGAATTGACGACGCCAACCGGTGCTGGGATCGTCAAAGCATTGGCCTCTGAATTCGGTCCATTGCCTGCTGGGACGATAGACCGAATTGGATATGGCGCAGGCACCAAAAATTTCGAACATCCGAACGTTGTTAGAGCGATTTTATTTCAGCAGGAGCAGAAGGAAAGTTCCAAAGAGACGATTGTCGTACTCGAAGCGCAGGTGGATGATTCGACGGGAGAGACGCTTGGTTATGCGATGGAGAGGCTGTTCGAAGCCGGAGCACTCGATGTTTATTATACTCCGGTATATATGAAAAAAAATCGTCCGGGTGTTCTCGTTAGTGTTCTATGCTATCCGGCAAACAGCGAGCGTTGTGAAGAGACGCTTCTCGCGGAAACGTCCACCTTCGGCGTACGCAGGAGCGAATGGCAGCGCAGAGCGCTTAAACGTCAGTGGATTCAGGTGGAAACCCCCTTCGGATCCATTCGGGTGAAGCAGGCTATTGACGGAGAGAGGATTATTCGCCAATCTCCTGAATTTGAAGATGCGGCTCAAGCTGCAAGAACGTTTGGTGTCCCTCTTGAAACCGTCTATCGCGAAGTATATAAACGGTTAAAAGAATAGAATAGGGGGATATTAGTGGAGTTTATAGGTTTGTTAGCGTTGTCTATATTGCTTGGTTTACGTCATGGTATTGATTATGACCACATAGCGGCTTTGGCCGACATAACCGGTGGGAGCACTGGTTCGAAAAAAGAAAGGTTGAAGCTGTCGCTATGGTACGCGGGCGGTCATGAGGCAGTCATTTTTATTTTGGGCTGCAGCATTTTGTTGTTTGCTTGGACCGTGCCTATTTGGGCCGACCACCTGATGGGCAAAGCAGTAGGACTCACCCTAATATTCATGTCGGTCCTTATGCTGCTTGGAAGACGAAATGGTAAAGCTGCCTATTGGAGTCGCGGCATTAGCATGTTTCAGAAGCTTAGGCGGAGGAACAGCGAGCCGTTTACCTTTACGCGGCGGAATGTATTTACTATTGGAATTATACATGGCATTGGCGCGGAAACACCGACCCAGCTATTGCTTTTCACAACTGTGGCCGGAGCCGCGGCGGTTAATCACGGGATTATTGCAGTCGCGGCCTTCAGCTGTGGTTTACTAATTTCCCATGCGATCATAGCCATAATAAGTATTTGGTTTCATGATTTATCCAAAAAAATTCGTCCAATGCTTCCAATTACGATGTATGCCGCTTGTTTGTTCAGTTTTGTTCTTGGAGTAAGCTATTTGCTAGAGTAATTGCGGTCATTTTTAACAACGTTGTTATCAACTTGGATATATCATAAGTGGAGATAAAACAATTATCATCACCAATTGATTAACTAAAAAAAGGGGAAATGAAAATGACTACTCAAACGGTTGTTAGTTTGGCTGATCTACGAAATACTGTTGAACGCTTGGCTCTCAGCATGCCCGTCACCGATATGCATACGCATTTATATGCGCCTGAATTTGGAAACTTGCTTTTGTGGGGCATAGATGATTTGCTGACCTATCATTATTTGATTTCGGAATCGTTCCGCTGGTCGGAGGAAGAATACAGTCACTTCTGGTCTATGTCCAAACGTGAACAAGCGGACTGGATATGGAAATTGCTGTTCCTTGACCATTCTCCGGTAAGCGAGGCTGCTAGCGGCTTCATTACGATTCTCAAACGCCTTGGACTGGACGTATCCTCGCGTAACCTGGATGATTACCGCCTTGCACTTGCGAAACGCACGGTGCATGAACAGGTTGATGCCGTCATGCAAATCGCGTGTATTGAGAAAATCGTTATGACTAACGACCCGTTCGATCCCGCAGAACGCCCTATCTGGCAGTCAGGCAAAGGGAAAACAGATCCCCGATTTTATGCAGCGCTCCGGGTTGATGCACTGCTGAATGACTGGCCACATGCCGTCAATGAGCTTCAAAGCCTTGGTTACGATGTGCAAGCCGAGTGGACAGATCGGACGAAAGCAGAAACCCGCCGTTTTTTATCGGAATGGATCATCCGTATGGATGCCCTCTATCTTGCTGTTTCCATGCCTGGCGATTTTAAATATCCGGCCGAAGATCATCGAAGCAAGATGATTGACGAGGTTATGATTCCGGTATGCCAAGAGCAAAATATTCCTTTTGCGCTTATGATTGGCGTTCGGAGAAAAGTGAACCCGTCGCTTGGATTAGCAGGCGATATGAGCATGCTGTCTGATGTGTCGGCTGTTGAAGCATTATGCCGCCGTTATCCGGAGCAGAAGTTTCTTATCACGATGCTGGCTAGAGAAAATCAGCATGAATTGACGGTGCTTGCCCGTAAGTTCCGCAATCTGATGATTTTTGGGTGCTGGTGGTTTTTGCATATCGAATCCATGGTTGAGGAGATGACGCGATTCCGCTTGGAGCTGCTAGGTACTTCGATGATCCCGCAGCACTCCGACTGCCGTGTCTTCGAGCAGCTGATCTATAAATGGGAGCATTCGAGAAAAATCATCGGGAATGTGCTGGCGGACAAATACGAGAAGCTGCATCACAGCGGTTGGAGCGTTACAGAAGAGGAAATAAAAAGAGATTTGGATGATATGTTGAACCGGAATTTCTGGCGCTTTCTTGGCAAAGAGCAGTAAGAGGCAAGAGGCATATTAGAAAGAAACAATTCGTATCGAACAGTTATTGGATATTTTACGTCAGCTCATTTAACAGCTGCAAAAAGAAAAAGCGACACAGAGTAATCATCAGAAGCTGCAAGCAGTCTCATGATCTCTCATCGTTAAAAACTGCATTTTTACAATCGTTGATCGACCAGCCTGCTTGAGACGAGATAGAGTTAGTCCGTCTTAATTTTACCGGAAGTCCATGCTTTTATTCATTTTAGTTCGAGTGAAATATACTATATCAAGAAAAAAACGGCTCTTCCATCTTGGAGATGGAAGTCCGTTTTTTTTGCGTAATGCTAGGAAATCATAATGCGTATCGATTGATGGAAAAGCAAAAACGCTAACGGATGAGATGTAAGCAAAACTCCAGATCAGACTGTAGATGTTCTTTCATCAGCTGCTCTGCGATATTGCCGTTGTGCGCCTTAATGGCTTCACAGATTTCATGGTGCTCATCAATGAGAAAGGGGCGGTGATGATAAACGACGGTGTGCCTAAACAGATAAATAACGGATTGCATGCGGTCGAATAAATCGATCATGAGCGAATTGTTGCTGGCACGCATAATGATTTCGTGGAATTCCTTGTTGGCTTCCATAATTTCGTCCAGCTCTCCGGAGCGGCCGATTTCTACGCAATGCTCCAGTGCAAGAAGCTCCTTCTCGGACAAGTAGGAGGCAGCGCACTTTGCCGCATGCCCTTCGATCAGCTTTCTCAGCTCGAAAGTGTTGCGTAAATCGGTTTCCGATAGCTTAACGACTCTTTTATTGACGACGAGCCCTTCCTGTTCCAGCTTGCGGATGGACTCGCGGATCGGTGTGCGGCTGACGTTGAGCTCGGCGGCAAGCTTCTCCTCGACCAGCTTAGTTCCCTGGGCAAGCGTTCCGTTCAGAATCATGTCTCTTATCTCTTTGTAAGACTGTTGATATGCAGTAATGGATTTATCGTTGCTGCGTTGCATGCTTATTCACCTCTACTGTCTACTTTAGCGAAAAGCTCGGCTTTAAACAATCATTTATGGCTCGGATTATTGAAAATGTATTCCAAAATAAAAAAACTGTATACAAAATTATAATTATTGTTTACAATATGAAAAGTGATAGCGATTGATAACGTTTACAATATTGGTTGGAGGGATATCAACATGAAGAAGCGAGTCGGATTTATCGGTTTGGGCATTATGGGCCGCCCAATGTCATCAAATCTGCTGAAAGCTGGTTATGAGCTGAGCGTATTCGATATTAATAAAGAGGCTGTCGCTGCACTTGCAGCCGAGGGAGCCAGGGCAGCGGCATCGCCGAAGGAAGTTGCTGAGTACAGCGAAATTATTTTTACGATGCTGCCGAATTCCCAGCATGTCAAAGAAGTTATTTTGGGTGAGAACGGGATTTTGAATGGGGCGTCCAAAGGAAGCGTCATCATCGATATGAGCTCGATCTCGCCGGTTGTATCCAAGGAACTGTCCGTGAAAGCGGTTAATGCTGGTTTGTCCATGCTGGATGCGCCAGTAAGCGGAGGCGAGCCGAAAGCGATCGACGGTACGCTGGCGATTATGGTTGGCGGCAGTGAAAGCGTATTTGACAGCGTGCAGGATGTGCTTCACGTGCTTGGAGAAGATGTAACGCTGGTCGGCGACAATGGCTGCGGCGCAACAGCGAAGCTGGCTAATCAGATTATCGTCAATCTCAACATCGCGGCGATGTCGGAAGCGCTCGTATTCGCGGCGAAAGCGGGAATCAATGTCGAGAAGATGTATAAGGCCATTCGCGGCGGTCTGGCGGGCAGTGCCGTACTCGATGCCAAAGTGCCGCTCATTCTGGAGCGCAACTTCGTAGCCGGCGGACGCATCGATATTAATCTTAAAGATATGACTAATGTGATGGAAACCGCTCATGATATCGGAGTGCCGCTGCCGCTAAGCAGCCAGCTGCTGGAAATTTTTCACGCGCTTAAAGTCGATGGCAAAGCTGCCGACGATCATGGCGGCATCGTGCAATATTTCGAGAAGCTTGCAGGCGTTGAGGTTAAAGGCGTGTAACAAAAGCTTGGCCAACAGAAAAGTTTCACATCGTTATTAAATATTGATATTAAGTCATTCAATAAGAGGTGGATATAACATGATTCGCGAGGCAAAACAAACTACGCTTGCGGCTTTACAGGCGGAGCTGCCGGCTGAATGGGACAACAGTGGTCTGCGGCAGGAAATCAAACGGCTCAACGACTCCCGGAACCGTAAAATAATCGTGCTGGACGATGATCCAACAGGCGTTCAGACGGTTCATGACATTAACGTATTGACGGAGTGGGATAAAGAACTGCTGTCAGAGGCGTTCAATGCTCCGGAATCGCTCTTTTATATTTTGACAAATACGCGGGGACTTGACGCTGAAACTGCAGAGCGGATCAATCGTGAGATTGCCCGCAACGTGCAAGCGGTGGCAAGCGAGAAGGGCAAGTCGTTCACCTTTGTCAGCCGCAGCGACTCCATGCTGCGCGGGTATTACCCGCTTGAGACGGATGTTCTTGCGGAGGAAGTGTCGCGTCTGAGCGGTCAAAGCTATGATGGCCAGCTTATTATCCCTGCATTCTTCGAGGCCGGACGCGTAACGTACGGCAACACCCACTACATGCTTGAGGGAGAAACGCTAATTCCCGTGCAAGAAACGGAATTCGCTAAGGATAAAGTGTTTGGTTACGAGAACGGCAACTTGACTGCATGGGTGGAAGAGAAAACTGAGGGTCGTATCAAGAGCGAACAATGCCTCGTTATTTCTCTGGATAATTTGCGCAAAGGGCCGGACTCTGTCAAAGAGGTACTGCTAGGAGCTGTGGGCAACGTCCCGGTAATCGTCAATGTACTCACTTACGCGGACATGGATGTGCTGTCACTTGCTCTGCTGCAAGCAGAGGAGGAAGGCAAATCGTTTATTTTCCGCACAGCGGCATCGTTCGTGAAATCATATGCCGGTATTTCGGATCAGGAATACCTCCCGAAGGAGAAGCTGATTGCAAGCGGACAGGAGAGCCATGGCGGCATTGTTGTCGTAGGTTCCTATGTGCAGAAAACAACGCGCCAGCTGGGGCATTTGCTCACTTTTCCGGGTATCGTTGCTCTGGAGATCGACGTGGAGCAGGTTCTCGATCCTGCAGCGTACAAACTTGAGATTAGCCGGGTCATTGCTCAAGCGAACAAACATATTGCCGAAGGCAGCAATGTCGTCGTATTCAGCAGCCGCAAGCTAATCGCAGTGGACAACGTAGCCGACAATTTCAAAATTAGTCAGACCGTATCGGGAGCGCTTGTTGAAATTGTGCAGTCTCTTGAGATCATTCCGAAGTTTATTATTGCCAAAGGAGGCATTACTTCCAGCGATGTGGCGACAAAGGGTCTTGCCATCCGCAAGGCGCGTGTCCTTGGCCAGGTTGCGGCGGGCATACCCGTGTGGCAAACCGGGGATGAGGCCAAATTCAGCGGCATTCCGTACATCGTGTTCCCGGGCAATGTAGGCGGGGAGCGGACACTGCTTGAGACTGTCGAGAAAATCGAGAGTTAATAGCAGAGCTAGTTGCCGCTCATAGAGATCCGCACATATTGAATGAGAAAGGAGTGTATTTGTTCGTGATTGTGAATACTAAAGAAATGCTGACAGCGACGCAGCAAGGAAATTATGCGGTAGCTGCATTCAATGTGTACAATCAGGAAACGGTACAAGCAGCTGTTCGCGCGGCTGAAAGCCAGAGTAAACCAGTCATAATTGCTCTTGGGGAGCGTTATTTCCCTACTGTTGATGTTGAAGGCTTCGCTGCCATGGTCAAAGCTATCGGAGCCAAATCATCCGTTCCGGTTGCGCTTCATCTGGACCATGCTTACGAGAAGGAATCGATTGAGCGTGCGATTGCCAGCGGTTTTTCTTCCGTAATGTATGACGGCTCCAAGTACAGCTTTGAGCAAAATGTTGAACAAACAAAAGAGATCGTCGCGATCGCGCACGCTGCTGGCGTATCCGTAGAAGCGGAGATTGGCTCGCTCGCAAGAGGCGCATTCTCGGACGAAGAAGAAGGCAGCGGTACACTGACTAACCCGGCTGATGCCAAGCAGTTCGTAACCGAAACGGGTGTCGACTTTCTGGCGGCAGCCATCGGGACGGTACACGGCATGTACAGCGGCGAGCCGAACATTAACCTTCGGCTGCTGGAGCAAATCCGCGCTGCAATTGACGTTCCGCTAGTGCTCCACGGAGGCTCCGGCACACCAGATGCCATCATTGTCGAAACGATCAAACGCGGCATTTGTAAAATTAATGTAAATACCGAAATTTCGCTGGCTGCCGTATCGTTTCTGAAAGATCATGTGGCTGCTTATCCAAGCGCTCATCTGTCGTCAGTCATGTCTGAGCTGGAGAACGCTATTGTACCGGCAATGAGCCGCTTCGTTTCATTGTTTGCTAACAGGGCTTGACCCTGTTTTCATTTCATAATAAGAGAGCGTTTACATTAAATAGGGGGTTATAACGATGTATTCTGTATTTGGACTCAGTCATGATGCAAGTCTGCTGCTGTATGCGGTCATTTCAATTATTGGTTTGATCCTGCTTATCGCGAAAGTCAAAATGAATCCTTTTGTCGCGCTAATAGTAGGAGCTGTATTTATGGGGCTTATTTCGGGAATGCCTCTGACGGGTATCGTCAAGGCCTATCAGGAAGGGGTAGCCAGCGTTCTTGGTTTTATCGCGATCGTACTAGGTCTCGGTACGATGCTGGGCAAGCTGATGGCCGAATCAGGCGGCGCCGAGCGGGTTGCCAAAACGATGGTGCGTGTGTTCGGTGAGAAAAATGTTCACTGGGCGATGATGGTCGTTGCCGTTATCTGCGGTATACCCGTGTTCATTCAAGTCGGAATCGTGCTTCTATTCCCGCTCGTATTCGTAATTGCCAAGCACACGGGCACTTCGCTGATCAAAATCGGGATTTCTCTCGTGGCCGGTTTGGCCGTTGTGCACAGTCTTATTCCTCCTCACCCGGCAGCGATGTTGGCGGTAGGCATCTTCAATGCCAATATCGGTAAAACCATTTTTCTGGCTCTAATCGTATCGTTGCCGGCGGCCGCTATTGCCGGTCCGCTTTACGGCTCTTGGATTGCGAAGCGCATCAAGTCGGAAGCATCGAGCGATCTGATGGCGCAATTTACGGAAACGAAAGAAAGAGAACTGCCTGGCTTCGGCATTACAATCTTTACGATTTTGCTGCCGGTAATTCTTATGCTATTGGCAACGGTGGTCGATATTATGCTGCCGGAGACGAATATGTTCAGACAAGTTATCGACTTTATTGGAAGTCCGATTATTGCCCTGCTGCTTGCGCTGCTGTTTTCACTTTATTCCTTCGGCTTTGCACGAGGCTACAGCAGCAAAGAGCTGCTGAAATTTACGAATGATTGCCTTGGTCCGGTAGCTTCCATCATCCTGCTGATCGGTGCGGGCGGCGGCTTCAACAAAATTTTGACTACCAGCGGCGTAGGCGATGCCATTGCCGGCTTTGCCCAAAATGCGAATTTGTCGCCGCTTGTGCTTGCATTTGTAATCGCTGGTCTTATACGGGCAGCCGTTGGCTCGGCAACTGTCGCAATGACGACCGCCGCCGGAATTGTTGCACCGATTGCGGTAACGATGCCTGGTGTTAGTCCGGAGCTGCTCGTTCTCGCTACAGGAGCAGGTTCCATTATTTTGTCCCATGTTAACGATTCCGGCTTCTGGATCGTCAAGGAGTACTTGAATTTATCCGTACCGCAAACGTTGAAAACGTGGACAGTAATGGAAACCATACTCGGTTTTACGGCTTTTGCCCTTGTTATGGTATTAAGTATCTTCGTCTAAATTTGTGCAGCTATACCTTACGCAAAAACCACGTCATCTGACGTGGTTTTTTGCACACTCCCAGAAATCCCGACTGTACTTCTTTTCATATCGTGTCATTGTTATGTAATGTTTAGGAAGATGTGAGATTGGATTTCTCAATCGTTGACGTTATAGCCTGGGGCTGAGATCTTATTGCAAAGCCGGAATATCGCTTCTTATCTTTATTAGAATAAATGAACATCTCTATAAAAAAACAGTATAGCATTTGCGATCCTCATGAATTGACTCTTTAGCATGCGTGTTATATTATGTGACATATAAACAATTACGCAAGAAAAAAACTTGGTTCTCGTGTTATATAATTTTACGCACCGTTTGTTTTAACTAAAAGTCATGAGGAGTGGGTTCCGTGAAATTGTTATTTATTATTGCAGGTATGCTATCGGTAGCTAATTATAATAAGGCAGAAGACGATTGTGTAAGTAAATTTAACGAGGCATTTGTAGGAAACGAAAAGTACTGGAAGCTGTCTAAACTTTCCGTATAATCTGTTTTCTTCTAAACGTTGATACACTCGTCAGTAATCGGCTGTAAACAACTTCATTTATATTCGAAGCCTGAATACCGGGCATGTGTGAAAGAGGTGTTTCCTTCACAAGGAAACACCTCTTTCTTGTTTAAATAGATGTTTCGCTTATTTTAGTGCTGAATCGCAAAAATTCCATGCACCTTGCCATAGAACCATCACTTATCAGCGTGAGATTAATTAACATATCAAAAAAATGAGTGTTAACATTTCGAAGTTGCTGGAATCAATATACAATTGAAGACGCATTCAAGTGAAAAAATGGGGTAAAAAGCGAACGATTATGTATTTGGAAAAGATAACATACGTCATTTTGTTACAAATGTTAAATTACCTCACAAATTTTCATTGAAATATACGTCAAAATGCGTTAAATTATAAGTAAGATTAAATGTGTTAGTATATGTGACGTCAACTTGAGAGCTTATCTTAATGATCGATAGTCAAATTTACGAATGCTTAAATATTTAGGAGTGTGAATGGGATGAAGAAGAAGCTGGTTTTGATAGGTAACGGTATGGCGGGTGTGAATTGTATCGAACAGATTTTGAAGCTGGTCCCGAACCGGTATGACATTACCATCTTCGGAAGCGAACCTCATCCGAACTATAATCGAATCATGCTGTCATCTGTTCTAGCAGGCGATGCGGATATAAATGATATTGTTATCAATAGTTGGGAATGGTACAGAGAAAACAACATTATTCTCCACGCTGGGCATACGGTAAGCAACATCGACACGAAACGCAAGATCGTCAGCACGGAAAGCGGCATTCAAGTGCCTTACGATGAAGTCATTATTGCAACCGGCTCGCTGCCTTTCATGCTTCCGCTTCCGGGTGCGGACAAAAAAGGCGTTATCGCATTCCGCGACATTAAAGATTGCGAAACGATGATGGAGACGGCGAAAAAGTACAAAAAAGCGGTTGTTATCGGCGGCGGCTTGCTCGGACTGGAAGCGGCTCGGGGACTGCTGAATCTGAATATGGAAGTGTCCGTCGTTCATAGCAACAAAATTCTGATGAACAGACAGATGGACGAAACGGGTGGAATTATGCTGCAGAAGGAACTTCAGCAGCAAGGCATGAAATTCCTTCTCGGCAAACATACAGAGAAGATTTTAGGGAAAGCGCGGGTAACGGGTCTAAGATTTACGGACGGCTCCGAAGAGTCTGCAGATCTAGTTGTTATGGCAGTCGGTATCAAGCCTAACATGGCGATGGCTAAGAAGAGCGGCATTGAAGTTAACCGCGGTATTCTCGTCAACGATTTCATGGAGACGAACATTCCGAATGTTTACTCGGTTGGCGAATGCGTGGAGCACCGCGGCATTTCGTACGGACTAGTCGCGCCATTGTACGAGCAAGCCGCCGTGCTTGCCAAGAAACTGGCGGGCCTAGAAACGGAAGGCTATCACGGCTCCGTTGTTTCTACGAAGCTGAAGGTTTCGGGTGTGGATGTATTTTCGGCGGGTCAATACTTGGATGACGTTGATACACGCGCCGTTCGTGTGCAGGATGAGTTCGGCGGCGTATACAAGAAAGTCGTCATTCAGAACGGAAAAGTCGTCGGGGCTGTTTTGTTCGGCGATATAAGCGACGGCGCTCGCCTGTTCGCCATGATCCGCAGCGGCGAAGATGTTACGGGGAAAGAAAAAGAAATTTTGCTCGGCTCGGGCGGATCGGCTCCTTCCAACGCTGATTTGATTGCCTCGATGAGCGATGATGAGATTGTTTGCGGATGTAACGGCGTTTCCAAAGGCGCAGTTGTAGCTGCGATCAATGAAAAAGGATGCTCGAGCGTTAATGATATTAAGGCTTGCACGAAAGCTTCCGCTTCCTGTGGCGGCTGTAAACCGCTGATTGCTGATGTGCTGACTTATGTAGTTGGCGCGGACGGCGTGAAAACGGTCAAGGAAGGCATTTGCGGTTGTACAACGCTTAGCCGTGATGAAGTGGTTGACGGTATTCGCGAGATGAGATTAACGACTTCGAAGGAAGTTATGCACGTACTAAATTGGAACAATCCGGAAGGCTGCTCCAAATGCCGTCCGGCGTTGAACTACTACCTTGGTATGGTGTGGCCGGAGGAGCATGAAGACGAGCGTGAATCGAGATTCGTTAACGAAAGAAATCATGCCAATATCCAGAAGGACGGTACGTACTCTGTTGTTCCGAGAATTTACGGCGGGGTAACGACACCGCAGGATCTGAAGAAAATTGCCGAAGTAGCGGTGAAATATGATGTGCCGCTAGTAAAAATTACAGGCGGACAGCGGATCGACCTTCTGGGCGTTAAGAAGGAAAACTTGCCTTCGATGTGGACGGATCTCGACATGCCGTCGGGTTACGCATACGGTAAAACGCTTCGTACGGTTAAAACATGCGTAGGATCGACGTTCTGCAGATTCGGAACGCAGGATTCGATGGCCATGGGTATCGAAATGGAGAAGCGCTTCGAACGTTTGAGCACACCGGCGAAATTTAAGATGGCCGTATCCGGCTGCCCACGTAACTGTGCGGAAGCGACGATCAAGGATTTAGGCGTCGTTGCGATCGACGGCGGATGGGAAATTCATGTCGGCGGAAACGGCGGTACGAAAGTAAGAGTCACCGACCTGCTCGTTAAGGTGAAGACGGAGGAAGAGGTTCTGGAATGGACGGGAGCCTACATGCAGTATTACCGTGAAACCGGCAAATATAACGAACGTACGGCGGAATGGCTTGAAAGAGTCGGCCTGGATACGATTAAGGCTGCCTTGGAGAAGAAAGAAGACCGATTGGCACTCGTCGAGCGGATTGAACTTGCGCTCAGCCTGACGCAAGATCCATGGAAAGAAATTGTGGAAACTGATAAATTGCGCACAACATTCGAAAATCTACCTATTCCCACAATGAACTAGAAAGGGTGTCATCAGCATGAAACAAGTTAAAATCGGTCATATTTCGGAAATTGAGAGCATGCGTTCAAGAGTAATCTTCGTCGGAGAATTGGAAATTGCGTTGTTCAAGCTTTCAAACGGTGAAATAAAAGCGATAGAAAATAAATGCCCGCATAAAGCGGGCAAGCTTTCCGAAGGTATCGTATGCGATCATCACGTATTTTGTCCGCTTCATGATTGGAAAATCGATTTGAACGACGGCAAGGTACAGGATCCGGATGAAGGCTGTGTCGTTTCCTTCAAGGTGGAAACGGACGCTGAAAGCGGCAATATCATTCTTTACGTGGAAGAAAAGGCCTATCAAGCATCCTAAGGGAGACAATCGGGGAGAAACGGACCAATGGCAATGAATCAAACAAAAGCACTCATATATTCAACGTTCGCTATGACCGTGTCATTCATGATCTGGTCAGTGTTTCCGCCGATTGCGGGGCAGATTCAGGAGTTATTCAATCTGAGTACGCTTGAGAAGAGTATTCTGATTGCAACTCCCGTTCTGCTCGGGTCGATTATGCGGATTCCGATGGGTATTTTAACTGACCGGCATGGCGGCAGGAAAGTGTTCACGCTCACGATGCTGTTCTTGATCCTGCCGGTGGTAGCGGCCGGATTTGCTGATTCTTATGTATGGATGTTGGTCTGCGCCTTATTTATCGGTATGGCGGGTACCACGTTTGCTATCTCTTTAACTTTTGTATCCAAATGGTATCCGCCGCAAAGACAGGGATTTATTCTGGGCATTGCCGGACTAGGCAATTTAGGGGGAGCGGGAGCGAATTTTCTGCTTCCTACCATTTCATCCGCGTACGGCATTTCTTGGGTATTTTTTAGTCTGGCGATCGGAATTGCGGTAATGGCATTAGTGTTCTTTACGTTTACGAAGGACGCACTACAGTCATCCGAACCGAAAACCTTGAAGCAATCATTGTCCGTAACAAAGGATAAAGCGACTTGGTATTTATCTATCTTTTACTTTTTGACCTTCGGCGGTTTTGTTGCATTTAGCGTTTATCTGCCGACGTTCCTTAAAGATCTGTTTCAGCTTAGCGCTTTCGATGCGGGACTTCGGACAGCGGGTTTTGTACTGGCGGCTACGCTCATTCGGCCGGCAGGCGGCTATTTGGCAGACCGGTTCGGCAGCAGGAAAGTATTAACGTATGTCTTCTGCGGAGTTATGGTTGCAGCGACTCTTTTATCTTTTTCGCTTAATCAGTTTGTCTATTTCAGCTTCTTATGCTTGTTTATTTCCTTACTGCTTGGTTTAGGTAATGGGGCTGTGTTCAAAATGGTGCCCGAGGTATCTTCCGGCAATACGGGAGCGGTTACGGGAATTGTCGGCGCCGCAGGCGGCATTGGCGGATTTTTTCCGCCGATTGTACTCGGAATCGTCAAAGATATGACAGGACATTACAATTTGGGCTTTATTTTTATGGTGATATTTGCCACGGCATGTTTAATCCTTAATTACACTGCCCTGAGGCCGAAACAAACGGGAGTAAAGAAGGGCATGGAATACACAGCATAGATGCCCGGTGCCGGCTGCGCGTACCGGAAAAACCGGATTGCGAACGGGACCGCTCTTTTTGATAAGGGCGGTGCTGTCGTTTCGATCTAAATGGAGGTTTCATGATGGCGAAAAGAAAATTAGTGGTGATCGGTAACGGAATGGCGGGTGTACGCTGCGTCGAAGAAATATTAAACATCGATCGGGAAGCTTTTGAAATTACGATTTTCGGCAAAGAGCCCCATCCGAACTATAACCGCATTTTGTTATCGAAGGTGCTGCAGGGCGACACGACTATAGAAGACATCACGATCAATGACTGGCAGTGGTATAAAGACAATCATATCCAGCTTTTCACGAATGAAACGGTAACGAATGTAGACATTGAACGCAAAAGGGTCGTTACCGAATCCGGGAAAAGCGTCATCTATGACGAGCTTATTTTTGCAACTGGCTCTTTGCCTTTTATGCTGCCCCTGCCGGGTGCAAATAAAAAGGGCGTTACCGCTTTCCGGGATATTCGCGATTGCGAAACGATGGTCGAAACCTCCAAAAAGTATGAGAAGGCAGTTGTCATCGGCGGAGGATTGCTTGGGCTCGAGGCGGCTCGCGGATTGTTAAACCTGGGCATGAGAGTGGATGTCGTTCATATATTTGACAGTATTATGGAAAGACAGCTCGACCGCACCGCAGCCAAAATGCTGCAGGCTGAGCTCGAAAAGCAAGGGATGCGCTTTTTGCTTGAGAAGCAATCGGAAGAGATTATCGGACGGAGCCGCATCGTGGGGCTGAAGTTCAAAGACGGCACCAAAACCGATGCTGACCTGCTTGTTATGGCAGTAGGCGTTAGGCCTAACGTGCAGCTGGCAAAAGACGGTAAGATCGAAACAAACCGCGCTATTGTGGTTAACGATTATATGCAGACGAATGTACCTAATGTTTATGCGGTCGGCGAATGCGCGGAACATCGCGGTATTGTGTATGGGCTTGTCGCACCGCTTTATGAGCAGGGGAAAGTACTTGCAAAAACGCTGTGCGGTACGGAAAACGAAGGCTATCATGGCTCAGTGCTGGCAACCCAGCTGAAAGTTTCGGGCGTAGACGTATTCTCTGCCGGCGAATTTATGGACAGCGACGAGGTAAAGTCGTTGAAATGGATTGACGGTATCCGTAACACGTACAAAAAAATTGTCATCCGTGATAATAAAATTGTCGGAGCGGTTTTGTTTGGCGACATTAGCGAGGGTACGAAGCTGCTCGGCATGATCAAGCAGCAGACGGATATTTCGGTCTACGAGAAAGAAATGAACGGTGCCGGAGCACGCGGCCAGGAAGCAGGGGACTCTTTAATCGCGGCCATGTCCGATAAGGAACTGGTGTGCTCTTGCAACGGGGTTACTAAAGGAACCATCATGCAGGCTATTAAAGAGCAAGGCTTGCAAACGGTCGATGAAGTGAAAAAATGTACGAAAGCATCCAGCTCTTGCGGAAGCTGCAAAACGATGGTCAGCAGCATTTTGGATTATGTGCACCTTCACGGCTTCGAGCAAACGGTCGAGAAAGAAACCGTCTGCGCCTGCACAACATATAGCCATGATGAGCTTATGCTGGAGATTCAGAACCGCCGCTTCGCCGATACGGCTGAAATTAGGTCCGCATTGGATTGGCAAACGGAGTCGGGTTGCGATGTATGCCGCCCTGCACTGCATTACTATCTAGGTGTGCATGGTTCGGCTGTGCTGCAAGCAGACGAGAATGTGACGACGGGAAGGCAAGCCGACGGTACCTATGCGGTTATGCCTAAAATGTATGGAGGCATAACGACCGCGGAACAGCTGCGGCAAATTGCCGACATCGTTGAGAAATTTGGAATTCCGCTCGTGAAGCTGCTGGAAGGACCGCAGCTTGGCCTGCTCGGCATTGCGGCTGCTGATGTCAAGAGCGTCATGACAGATCTGAATTTACCAAACAGCGGACCGTTATACGGCAAGACAGTGGGCACGGTTGGAACATGCAGCGGTATTAAATATGCCGTAGATGCTATGCAGGATTCGATCGCACTAGGTGTCGCTTTGGAGAAGAAATTAGAACGGCTGCAAGTGCCGCATGAAATAAAAATCGGGGTGTCCGCGAGCCCTCACAACCATGCAGGATCGCTTACGAAGGATATCGGAATCGTAGGAGCGCCCGGTGGATGGGAAATTTATGTAGGCGGCAGCGGAGAACGGCATGTTAAGCCGGGTCAGCTGTTATATACAGCAGCAACGGATGAGATGCTGCTGACGCTTGTAGCTGCTTTCCTGCAATATTACAGGGAGACGGGATATTATGCGGAGCGGGTGCCGCAATGGATCGAGCGGCTCGGCCTGACGCAAATTAGAGAAGCGTTATTTGATCCGTATCTCTTGCAGATATTAGGAAGCCGCATGGAGAAGGCGCTTTCAGATTCGCCGGAGCAAGCAAATCAGCAGCCGACAGCTGCAGTGATAAGGTGATCATATGAAACCATTAACGGTACTTACTAATAAAGCAGAAACTGCTGCACAATATGATCATATAATGGACACTCAGTGTCCTTTTTGCAGCGTGCAATGTAAAATGCAGGTCATGGAGCATTTTGGAGAAGAACGTAATACGTATACCGTACTTCCTAAGCCGAATGCGGCTTCGGAAGGCCGGTTATGCATTAAAGGCATGAACGCGTATCAGCATGCTCTCAGCAGCGAACGTATTACTTACCCGATGGCCAAAGTGGATGGTGCATTCGTGAGAATCAGCTGGGAGGAGGCCTACCAGCTGATTCAATCCAACTTTACGCAAATTGGACAGCAGTACGGAAGCGATGCGATTGGCGTATACGGCGGAGGGTCACTGACTAACGAATCCGCTTATTTGCTCGGGAAATTCGCAAGGCTCGCGCTGCGAACCAAATATATCGATTACAATGGCCGGTTTTGCATGTCGGCGGCAGCTTCGGCAGGCAATAAGGCGTTCGGAATTGACCGTGGTTTGACCAACCAGCTATCAGAAATTGCGTCAGCGAAGTGTATCATTTTGGCGGGGACAAATATTGCGGAATGCCAGCCTACGTTAATGCCTTATTTCACGAGGGCGAAGGAGAACGGCTCTTATATTATTGCCATTGATCCAAGAAATACAGGCACGACCGAACTGGCGGATTTGCATTTAAAAGTAAAACCGGGGATGGACGCCGCATTAGTCAACGGCATGCTGAAAGTGCTGGTAGACGAAGGTTATGTGGATGAATCGTTTACCCGCGACCGCACCAATGGCTTTAATGAGCTGCAGGAGCATCTTGCGGCTGTTGACTTGAACGAAATCGCGGAAATTACGGGCGTTCCGCTTGCGCAAATTCGCCAAGCAGCTGAAGCTTTCGGCAAAGCAGCAACCGGTATGGTGTTTACCGCTAGAGGCGTGGAACAGCAGACGGATGGTTATATGGCCGTGCGGAACTTCCTTAATATGGTGCTGATAACCGGCAAGATCGGGAAAGAAGGCTGCGGTTACGGTGCGGTTACCGGCCAAGGTAATGGCCAAGGGGGCAGAGAGCACGGTCAGAAGGCCGATCAGCTTCCGGGTTACCGTTCGATTGAAAATCCGGCTGATCGTGCTTATATCGCTGATGTATGGGGCGTGCAGCCTGAAGATTTGCCCGGAAAAGGCGTCTCCGCTTATGAAATGATGGAGAAAATCCACGAAGAGGAGATTCGTGCGCTGTTCGTCATGGGCTCTAATCCGATCGTCTCCAATCCTAACGCAAACTTGGTGGAAGAGGGTCTGCGTAAGCTGCAGTTCCTTGTGGTTGCCGACATGTTCCTCTCGGAAACGGCGCGGTTGGCTGATTTAATTTTGCCTACTTCCTCTTATTTGGAGAATGAAGGTACGTTAACGAACTTGGAAGGCCGTGTACTGCTGCGAGAGGCAAGTCGGGCAGTGACGGGCGAAGTGAAGCATGATTGGGAGATTTTATGCGGCGTTGCCCATGCACTTGGAAAAGGAGAGTATTTCTCTTATCAGGATGCAGAGCAGATCTTCGAGGAGCTTCGGATTGCGAGCCGCGGCGGAATTGCTGATTACTATGGCATCACCTATGACCGGCTGCGGCGGGAAGAAGGAGTTTATTGGCCTTGCCCGAGCCTCGATCACCCCGGTGAGAAACGGTTATTCGAGAAGTCATTCGCGCATCAAGGCGGTAAGGCGGAGCTGATTGCGGTAAATAATCATTTCCCTGACGAGCAGGTAAGCGGGGAGTTTCCGTTATATTTGACAACCGGTCGCGTCCTCTCCCATTATTTGACCGGCGTTCAAACCCGGAGAAGCCATACGCTGGCGGCACGCAGCTTTGAATCCTTCATGGAAATTCACCCGAAAACAGCTCAGAAATACCGGATCGAGGATGATTCGTTAATACGGCTGGAGTCGAAGCGCGGAAGCATCGTAGTCCGCAGCAAGCTGACAAGGGAGATTCGGGAGGATACCGTATTTGTTCCCATGCATTGGGGCGATATTCAAAACGTTAACAAAATTACGAATCAAGCGCTGGATCCGACATGCAGAATGCCTGGCTTTAAAGTGTGCGCAGTAAATGCAAGGCCGCTTGTGCAATCCATGTAAGATCTGGTAAAAAAATGAATGTGAAATATCCAAGGCCCCGAAGGAATTCCTTTGGGGCTTTTTTACATACAACAAAAGAAGGCGGCGGCATTAACTTGGTTCCTTATGCTGTAACAGCGCTATACCCGATTCAACTTCCGGTATTCTGAGGGGCTAATCTTCATTTTTTTTGAAAAAATGCGGCTTAAATAAAATCCGTTACTGTAGCCGCATGCCTGGGCAATCTGCTCCAGGGACAAGTGGGTTTCGGTCAGCAGCGATTTGGCCTTATCTAATCGAAGAGCGGTCAGGTAACGGGACGGCGCTGATCCTACGCTCCTCTGGAACCTGCGGCTAAGCTGTACCGGGCTGATGCCGAGCTCAGCTGCAAGATTGTGCATGCTAATATCCTCGTAGCTATTTTGCTGAATAAAGCTCTTGGCCTGTTCAATAAGCGGATCACCAGGCTTCATCTCCTGATTGACGGGGGCGGTTTCAGTCTGCCGGCAAAATTGCCAAATATCGTTCAGCACATGATTTTGCCAATATGAATTCCGGTCTTCGGTATTTAGGGAATACTGCTTCAAGCTCTTCAAGTTATCGGCCAGACGATTGCGGTGCTGAATGTTCAGCTTGTACGCCGATACGGCCAGCTGAAGCTGAACGGTCTGTTCGCGTTCAGCCTTGCCGGGTATATCGCTTGAAAGCGATTCGAGTTTAAAACCGATGAAATGAAAAGTTAACGGATGGATTACGCTGCGATGAAAGCTGAGGCCCGGCGGACAGACGATAACGTCTCCTATACGGGCTGTTCCCTCCGCATCGCCTATCCGATAGTCGAAGCTCCCGCTTTCCACTGCAAACATCACCCAATGCTCATACGTATCCACACTTAATTGAAACCGGGTTTTGTTATCCCAAAATATATGGTGAGAAAGAACAGGATAAAAGCTCGAGCTTTGAAGTGTCATTCATATACACCTCCAAGGATGAAATAAAGTATATGGTTATATGATAGCTCAGTGCATGTTAAAGTACTAGCCCTCCATATTATGATGAATTCAAATCTATTTAATGGAGGGATAGTATTATGAAGAGTGAACATATTGTATCCGATATTACCGTTATTGGCGGAGGGCTTGCCGGTGTATGCGCCGCTGTCGCGGCTGCCCGTCTTGGGCAGACTGTATCCTTGGTGAATAACAGACCGGTTCTCGGAGGCAATTCAAGCAGCGAGGTCAGAGTATGGGTATGCGGCGCAACGGCGCATGGAACGCAGCGTTTTGCAAGAGAAACCGGCATCATGGGTGAAATGTTCGTCGAAAACCAATACCGCAACCCCGAAGGGAATCCTTATTTATGGGATCTTGTCGTGCTTGAGACCGTTCGCGCAGAGAAAAATATCCGTTTGTTTCTCAATACGGATGTTCACGAGGTGGAAGCGGACGGGCCGGAGCATGACCGGGTTATCCAATCCGTAACAGGCTGGATGATGGGCTCGGAGCGTAAAATTCAATTCGACAGCAGGATGTACATCGATTGTACCGGCGATGGTCTCGTCGGTTTCCTTGCCGGAGCGAAATACAGAATCGGCCGTGAAGCCAAGGATGAGTACAACGAGGATTGGGCGCCGGAGGAAGCTGATGACATTACGCTTGGCAGCACGCTGCTCTTTTATACGAAGGAGGCCGACCGGCCGGTCAAATTTATCCCGCCCAGCTTTGCCAAGGACATAACGCAAACGACGATTCCGATGAAGCGGGTAATCCGCAGCGGGGATTCGGGATGTCACTATTGGTGGATCGAATGGGGCGGAGAATTGGATACGGTCCATGACAATGAAAGAATACGCGACGAGCTGTGGTCGGTTATTTACGGGATATGGGATTATATTAAAAATTCAGGCCAGTTCGATGCGGAGAAGATGACGCTCGAATGGGTCGGATCGATTCCCGGCAAGCGGGAATACCGGCGTTTTCTCGGGGATTATGTGCTGAACCAAAACGATATTATCGCGCAGGAGCCATTCGAAGACCGTATCGCCTTCGGGGGCTGGTCGATCGACCTTCATCCGCCGCAAGGCATGTACTCGGCAGAAAGCGGTTCCAAGCATCTCTATTCAGACGGTGTCTATCATATCCCGTTCAGAAGCTTATATTCAAGCAATGTTCGCAATATGCTGTTCGCTGGCCGAGACATTAGCGCGACTCATGTCGCCTTCGGCACGACAAGAGTGATGGCGACCTGTGCTGTTATCGGGGAAGCGGCAGGCAGCGGTGCTGCGCTTTCCGTGCAGAAAGGGATTACTCCGCGTATGCTTCACCGCGAATATATGAATGAATTGCAGCAGGTTATGCTGAGGCAGGACGCGTCAATTATCGGAGTGGCCAGTGATGATCCGAATGATCTGGCGAAGTCCGCCCGTGTTACCGCATCCAGCACGCTGGAACGCATTGCGATAGAAAACGCTGCAGATCGAAATCCGCTCGATAAGGATATCGGCATCTTGTTCCCGGTTCATCCCATGCTGGCTTCGCTTGAGCTGCTCGTCGATGCCAAGCAAATGACGACGCTTGAGGCGGAGCTGTGGCATACAGGCAGGGGGGAGAATTATGTGCCCAAGCAATTGGTGAAGTCAGCTTCCGCAGCGGTTGCCGCAGGCAATAACCAGTGGGTTAAGCTCGACCTGGATTGGCAGCCGGAGTCAGCTTGCAATGCTTATGTTATTGTCAAAACGAATGAGGCCATATCGCTGCACGTATCGGATGAACCGTTAACCGGCGTGCTTTGCTTCGAGAAGGGACCCCGGCCGGTCGTATCCGCGCTGCTGGAGGATCATCAGCCCGATCAGCCGGTGGCGCAATGGAGCATGCGTAATTGGAACCGCCGGCCGGTATGTTTGCGGGTAACGCCGAATACGGAAGCATACGCGGCAAATCAGGTTACCGACGGCTATATTCGGCCTTTTGCAGGCCCGCATATATGGTCATCTAGACCATTATCCGAAAGTTCTGAAGAATGGATACAATTAAATTGGGATAATGAGCAGGAAATTGGCGAGATTCATCTAACTTTTAATGATGACGTAAATGAAGATCTAATCAACCTGCATCATCATCGAACACCGTTCGCGGCCATTCCCGAAGTTGTGCAAAGCTATCGGATTCAAGCTTACATGGCCGAAGAATGGGTTACGATCGTAACGGAGCAGAATAATTATAAACGAAAAAAAGTTCATCGCCTCAAAGAAGCGATTATATCTGATAAAATAAAACTATGCGTAGAAGCAACGAATGGTAGTCCGCGTGCGGAGATTTCCGAGATCAGAGTCTATGGTCGATCTTAACCTTTACTATTACAATCGCTTGCGTCATAACTAGTAATGGCTTTAGCGAATTGAAAGGAGAGGGTATCATGGCTGCGAAACCGTTGAACGTTCTAATTGTCGATGACGAGGCTCCACTAAGGCAGGAGCTTCGCCTTTTCCCATGGGAGAGCTGCGGCGCCGTCTTAATCGGCGAGGCCGGCAATGGCGAAGAAGCGCTTCAAATGTGCGGGGTCTGCGCGCCGGATGTCGTCGTTACGGATATCACGATGCCGATTATGGACGGAATTACACTCATACGGGAGCTTAGGCAAAAATATCCTGCCATTCAAATTATTTTGCTGACCTGTCACAGCGATTTTCATTATGTTCAGGAAGCGCTCCGGCTTGGAGCGCTTGAATATCTATTAAAGGTATCGATGGAAGAAGAAGAAATGAAGCAGGCGTTGATCAAAGTAAGAGAAGTGATCGGCAAGGAACGCCGTTTGCGGGAAAATGAAAAATTTGAACGTCGGCTTCTGCAAGCGGCATCGTTCGGAAAGCTTCTGCACGGTCATGAGCTCAGCAGCGCGGATTGGCAGCATTTCGGACTGGATGGAGCGATGCCCTATTCGCTGGCACGCCTGATCATTGATGCGCCGGATGCGTCTAACATTTCCGCGAGGCAGCGAATGGAGCAGACTTTGAACGACAGAGAAGAATCTGATCCAAAATGGCTGACTTGGCTGTGGAATGGCGAGAAGGAATATTTCGTTCTTGTGGAGGCGCAGCAATCCGAAGCGGATGCGGTTGAATCGCTTCGTGAAGTCGTGCAGGCGCTCACCGTCATCATGAAGGAATATGCAGAGCTGCCTGAAGAAATCGTAACGGTGCATGCGATTGTCAGCGAACCGTTCACTTCGAAGGAAGAGCTTTCTTATTCACTAGCCTATACGACCGAATGGAAGGAAGCGCTTTTCTACGATGGCTCATCTGCGAGCGGCGTGTTGACAGGTAAACCGCTTCCTTTGACAGGGATGACGGATAAGCATACGAAGGAAATGAATGAGCTGCTAAGGATGGCCAGCAGGTCAGCAGCACTTCTAAAGGACTGCCTGCAAGGGGAATTTCCCGAGTGGTGTGCGGCGCGGCGCATCCGGCCTCAGCAGCTCAAGCAGCGCATGCTGAATTGGCAATTGGATTGGCTGAAGGTGCATGAGGGTGCCGAGCTCGACAGCCGGGCCATCACGCAATTGATGGGAGCGCAATCCTTGAAGCAAATGATTGCATGCCTGGTTCATAATATATCCGTTATCGAGAGCGGCGGGACGTGCTCGCGCATCGAAATCCGCTCCGCGATACAATGGATTCAAGCGAACATGAAGCAGCCTATTTCACTTCCGATCATTGCTGAGCAGGTCGGCTTAAGTCCGCATTATGTCAGCCGTTTATTTCGTGAAGAGACGGGCGACACGGTTAATCAATACATTACCCGTCTGCGAATGGAAAAGGCGGTCGAGCTGCTGAAACGAACGAACAAAAAGGTGTACGAGATCGCGGAAGAGGTCGGAATTCCGAGCTATCGCTATTTTACCGTTACGTTTCGTAATTGGACAGGGGTGTCTCCGACGGATTATAAACGGAATCCTTAAACGGCCTGCGAGCTCGGATACGGGGGGATAGCGGATATGTTTAGGTTGGTCAATTGGTACAGCGGCCTCGGCCTTGCCACGAAGCAGTTTATCTATTTATTCGTTGTGACGCTTGTGCTCGTGATGGTGCTTGCGTGGCGCAATCTCAGCGAGGCTGAAAATCTGTTGAAAAATCAAGTCATTCGCGATGCCGAGCTGCTTGTTGGCCGTACAAATCAATATATTGATGCCAGCCTCGACAATGTTGAAAATATGCTCCTGCAGCTGTCTACCCGTTCCGATCTGCTTGAGGAAGGCAACGAATCGCTTGCCGCCGACACCTTGCGTAAATTTGCGAGTTATAACAGTTCGATAGCAAAGACGCTTTATTTGATCCGTACCGACGGGAAAGTATTTTCGAATGCACAGGTAAATTACGATATTATAGGCAATCCGATGCTGCCGGAGCTGTATAAGCTTGCGCTGGAAAATTACGGAGCGATTAATGTAAGCGAGCCCTATTATTCGCCGATGTCCGGCCAAACGCTGGCCTATGTTTTGCCGGTTACCGATTTAAACAGACAAGTGAAGGGCGTTGTCGTTGCCGAGGTGAATCTGGGTATTCTTACGGAGCGAATCGCTCCGATGATCTATCAATCGTATGCTTTAATTACGAGAGACGGAAATATCATTAACCAGCTTGAACCCCAAGATAAGCTGCTTCCTTTTAAGCCGGGGACATATCCCCCTCTGCTGCAGGATGGCTTTCGGAAACAGCTGGCTTCACTTAAGATCGGGGTCAGCGGAATCGAAGGAACCGGCTCCGAGCTGCTTGTGGTCGTGAAGTCGGCGAAAAATCGTCTCGGCTGGTCCTTGGCCGCGTTTATTGAGGAAGACTATTTCTATCAGGATTTGCAGAAGCTTTATAACAATTACCGCACGGCCAGCATCGTGTGGATGATTGTACTGCTATTAAGCGCCTACCTGCTCAGCCGCTCGTTTACGAAGCCGATCCGCCGGTTCGTGGAGAAGATGGACCGGTTGAACGATGTCCAGGTTGTCGCTAAGCTGCCGGTTACTAGAATGGATGAAATCGGCCGGCTGACGCAGAGCTATAACGGCATGCTGGAGCGGATTCAAACGCTGCTGCAAAAGACGAAGTCGGCGGAGGAGCAAAAAAAGGAATATGAACTGAAAATGCTGCGGAGCCAAATCGCGCCTCATTTTCTGTATAACACGCTTGCCTGCATAAGCAGCCTTGCCAAGCAGCAGAGGATTCATGAGGTGCGCGAGACGATTCGATCGCTGGTCAAGCTGTTAGCCTTCAGCTTCGATAAACAATCGGAATACGTTTCGATCGAAGAAGAACTGGAAGGGCTGCGCATGTACATGCACATCCAACAGGTGCGGTACGGCAAGCAGTATAAATACGAGCTGGATATCGAGCCCTGCCTGCTGCAATACCGGATACTTAAACTGACGCTGCAGCCGCTTGTAGAGAATGCCTTGTTTCATGGCATTTTGCCGCACAAGGGAGGACTCATTACGATAAAAGGGAAGCTGGAGCGGGGCATAATCAGGCTCTATGTTCGGGACAACGGCATCGGTATTGCACAAACCGAGGTTCGCAAAGCGCTGCACGATCATTTTGAACAGGAACGCTCCAAATACCGGTTTACCGGAATCGGCTTACACAATGTGCATGAAAGGATCCGTATTCATCATGGCGAGCCATATGGCTTGCGAATAGGAAGCGCTCATGGTGTTGGAACCGTTATCCGCGTGGACATCCCTGTAATTACCGAAAATGATGAGCTGTTAGGCGTTATCAGCTAAACGGCATTCATAGATTTGAAGCTGTCCATCGGACGGCTTTTTTTGTTGGCACAAAATTAAGAACTAACTCTGTCATGCTTGTCATTAATTCATACACTTTTTACGTTTTTATGTATATCGGCTGCTTGAGGCATTGCTTATACTTAAAACATAGATTGGAAGCGCATTCATAAAAGGAGGGATTACATGCAAGCCAATCGAAGCTATATAACCACCGCACGGATACAGCCTGCCCGGCAAACGAAGCTGCATTCGGTTCTGAGAACCGTCTGGCGTTTCCGGGCTTTCTATATCATGCTGCTCCCGGGTGTGATCTATTTTATAATTTTCCGGTATTTTCCGATGTACGGGGTCATCATTGCTTTCAAAGACTTCTCGATCATGGACGGCATAACGGGAAGCGCCTGGGCGAACCCTTGGTACAAGCATTTCCAAGATTTTTATCAGTCGCCCTATTTCAGCCAGCTATTGACTAATACGCTGTTAATTAGCTGCTACAAGCTGATCTTCGGAACCTTTCCGCCGATTCTGCTAGCCCTGCTGCTGAACGAATGCCGCATTCGCTGGTTGAAGTCTATTGTCCAAACGTTCACTTATTTGCCGCATTTCTTATCGTGGGTTATTATTTTCGGTATTTTGCTGACGCTGTTATCCCAGAATGGGGGGCTCGTAAATCGATTGATCGTGGATGCAGGCGGACAGTCCATTCCTTTCTTGACCTCGACGGACTATTTCCGGAGCATTCTGGTCGGTTCCGAAGTATGGCAAAATCTAGGCTGGGGCGCAATCATCTACTTGGCAGCTATGGCAAGCATCGATCCTACGCTTTACGAGGCGGCAAAGGTGGACGGCGCGAGCCGGCTGCGGATGATATGGCATATCTCGCTTCCAGGGATTCAAAGCATCATTGTTCTGCTCTTCATTCTGAAGCTGGGCCATCTACTCGATGCCGGCTTCGATCAAATCTATATTTTGTACAACATTCAGGTGTACCCGGTTGCCGACATTCTGGATACTTGGGTATATCGTACAGGCTTGCAGCAATTAAACTTCAGCTTGGCTTCGGCGGTCGGATTGTTCAAATCTCTCATCGGACTGATACTGGTGCTCGGAGCTAACCGGCTGGCGAAAAAGTGGGGTGGAGGAATATGGTAAAAAGCTTGGACGATAAAATATTCAATGGCATCGTATATGTCATTCTCGGGATTTGCGGTCTTGCCGCCATTCTTCCGATGCTTTATGTGATATCGGTATCCATCACTCCATTCGGTGAAGTACTGCGCAACGGCGGATTTATTTTGTTCCCAAGGGAGATCACTTTCACTGCTTACCGCACGCTGTTAACGGAGTCGAATATTCCGAAGGCATTTCAAATCACGGTTCTTATTACGGTAATAGGTACGGCGGTCAATCTCATATTGACCGGCTTAATGGCTTATCCGCTCAGCCGTAAAAACCTGCCGGCAAGAAAGTTTTTTCTTCTTATGATCGTGTTTACCTTATTGTTCAGCGGAGGAATTATTCCAACCTACCTGGTTGTAAAATCGATGGGACTGCTCGACTCGATCTGGGCGATGATCCTGCCAAACGCTGTATGGAGCTTTAACGTGCTCATTATGAAGAGCTTCTTCGAGGGGCTTCCCGAGGAATTGTTCGAATCCGCAAGGATGGACGGCGCCAAGGAATTCCGGATTCTGCTCCAGATCGTCATACCGCTCTCGATTCCTGTATTGCTAACTGTCGGATTGTTTTATTTAGTCGGTCATTGGAACGAGTTTTTTCAAGCGATCTTCTATGTGACGGACCGGACGCTGTTCCCGCTGCAGGTCATCGTCAGAGAAATTTTGATGCAAAGCCAGCAGCCGCTTGAGAATGCAGAGAACATGATGCCTACCCAGACGATGCAGATGGCTTCCGTCATGATTGCGAGTTTGCCTATTATCGTTATTTATCCTTTCCTTCAGAAGCACTTTACGAAGGGAATGCTTCTCGGATCGATTAAAGGTTGATCTAGCTGCCGTATAAATCAGCTATGCGGAGCTATTCAATAGATAGGGATAAGAAAGGGGATAAAAATGATGAGAAAAATGTTTTCTTTCCTGTTAATCATTTCACTGTTAGGGGCTCTGCTTGCTGGCTGTTCGGGAGGCGGCGATACAAAATC
>DATJKM010000044.1:0-8788 GCA_035491515.1 Candidatus Udaeobacter sp.
CTTCTTCGTGTTTACTACGGTATCGATATCCGTCGTTACAAGCTCACCGCGAATGACGCCGCAAGCTTTGCCTGAATCGCCGGCCATTAGCTGTCTTACTGCAAAATCTCCAAGCCGGCTTGCCAGAATACGGTCGATTGCGGTTGGCGTTCCGCCGCGTTGAATGTGGCCAAGCACCGTTACGCGCGGCTCAATGCCGCTATTAGCCGTAATTTGACGCGCGACTTCCTCGCCTTTACCAGCGCCTTCTGCAACGACGATAATACTATGACGCTTCCCTTTGGCAAAATTATTCTTCATACGATCGGCAACCTCAGTAAGCTCGAACGATACCTCAGGTACGAGAATCGTCTCCGCACCGCTTGCAAGACCGGCATAGAGCGCGATATCGCCGCAGTGACGTCCCATTACCTCGACGATTGACGAACGCTCATGCGAAGACATCGTATCGCGGATTTTGTTAATCGCATCGACAACGATGCTAACCGCGGTATCAAAGCCGATCGTGATGTCAGTAAACGGGATATCGTTGTCAATTGTACCCGGGAGACCCATCGTTTTAATGCCCAGCTTGCTCAGCTTGTTCGCACCTTGGTAAGAGCCGTCGCCGCCAATAACGACCAAGCCGTCGATACCTCTGGAACGAAGCACTTCCGCTCCGCGCTGCTGTCCTTCCGCTGTCATAAACTCCTTACAACGCGCTGTTTGCAAAATCGTGCCGCCGCGTTGGATAATATCGCCTACGCTTCGCAAATCCATTTGGCGCAAATCATCGTTAATAAGCCCTTGATAGCCGCGTTGAACTCCGTAAACATCTAAACCGTGAAATAATGCGCTCCTTACAACAGCTCTAACAGCTGCGTTCATTCCTTGCGAATCTCCTCCGCTTGTCAGTACTGCGATTGATTTGACTGCAGACATGGTCCATTCCTCCACTTTGTCATTTTTATAGTTAGGCCTGTTGTTTCCGAATCCAGATGCTGTTGATAAGAAAAAACAGACGCGTAAGCGGACTGTTCTTCATTAGCCTCCTCGAAACATCTCTGACTTCCGCCTGATGGCGGACCTTCGGGTCTGACAAATATAAGGCTAGCAGCCCTTCAATAATCAAACGATGAAAACGGGAAGCAGGAAGCTGCTTCACATCCTCACGCGCCCGGTTCACGATGGTTCCGAGGCGCTCAACAAGCAGACTTTCATTATCATAATAATTGCAAAAATTAAGATCTCCGCCTGCATGGTCCTCTGCTTGATCGATTAAATAATCGAGTAAAATATGGAGGCCGCATACATGCGGAAAGTAAATATTTTTGATCGCGGCCGCGTCCTGTTCGGATAGACGGTCTTCGCTTGCAGCCAGAAACAGCATGAACATGCCTAGCGTAGAGCCTGTAGCCGCAGCAAATTCATTCCAGTGCAGATTCGGATAGCTGCTGCGGTGCAGCTCCCACCATGCGAGCAAATGCTCCTCGCGCAAATCTTTGCGAATATGCTTGTACACTTGCAAATCACCATATAGGCCGACCAGCTCGGTCACATGCTGCTGCACGTTTCTATAGGAAGGCAACTGCGCAATATGTATTTGACACGTCCGAACGAGATGATGCAAATAACCGCCATCGTCCTTCTCGTTACGCAATGCGTAATAATCCTGAAGCCGGGCTTCGGGATTGACGGCATCGAGCATCGATTGATGCAGTAATCTAAAATCATCCGAATCAAGAGAAGTGCTGCGGTCGCAAAGATTGTCCAAGTAGTCGCTAATTGTTTGCAGTGCGACAATTAACGGAATAAGCAAATGTCTCCGCTCTAAATTTGCCGCAGCGTATACACCGCCACCTTGGCAATGAAACTTCTTGCTGTCCATGCTGTTAAGTGCCTGCGTCCGCAGCTCGGCATCGGGTATCCGCTCCGCCATGAGACGATGCGTAACTAGCTCCCGCTCCACTTCGGGCAGTACATACTTATATACACGATGCATGAGCTTTAACGGGCTCTGGGGCACCCTGTTGCCTGTTAAAGTCGTCAATCTCACGATTCACCCTCCTCAAATTCATGTTCATGAATGTCGGCGTGATTCTAATTGCTGGTCAATGCGATACCAAATGTGCAAATCATTAATCCTACTTGCATAATCGGCAATTTCGTAGTTTAGTATACAGGATTGCTCAAAGCTGTCTTCTTCAAAGAGCTGAGCTTGCTTTAAGTTGATGAGCCGTTCAAATTCCATGATCCGATCAGGAATCGTCCCTCGTATAAGCTCCCACTGCTCAACGATCGCAAGCTGCTTATTTGGTTCATACTGCTCCCATTCCATTTCCAGCACGGGAATACGGATCCGAAGCCGTTCATTCCAGTCAAAACGATAAGCTCCCATTGTAAACCTCCACATCTAAATGTACCATTTCGACTCATAATAATCCAGCTTCAAATCTCATTGGTACGTCTGCCAAACCATGCTATACTAATATTCATAGTGTTTAAGACAGGGATGGAGTGAGCTTTCAACGATGGACACACCAGAGATAGCACGGGTAAAGCCCTCTAATACAGCGCGCAAGGAGACATTGTCGCTGCGTATTTACAGCTTCTCAGCCTATTCTACAGCGGCGATGGTCGTCTCCTTTATACCGCTATATTTTTTGGATAGAGGCTTTTCAGAGCAACAAATCGGCATTATTTATTCGACCGGACCTTTCATATCAATCTTCGCCAACATCATTCTAGGCATGGCTAGCGACAAATACAGAACGATCAAAAAGCTGCTTATGCTTCTGCTGTTTGGCCAGCTCGTCATGATATCGCTGCTTTTCCCCATTGAAAACTTTGCGCTTGTTTGCCTTGTCATGATGGGCTTTTATTTTTTTCAGACACCTATAAATCCGTTAAGCGACAGCTTGCTTCTATTGTCCAGTCAGTATACCGGAACGCCTTATGCGCTTATCCGTATTTTCGGATCGCTGGGCTTTGCTGTAACGGCGTATACGTTCGGACTCATACTAAAGGGGATCGGCTCACATTGGACGCTCCCGCTTGCCCTTTGCACGATTGCCATCACGCTAATCCTAACGACTAGAATCAAGGATTATCAGGGAAGCGCACGCAAAATCGATTTCTCCGGCTTTTTTAAGCTCCTCCGCCAGCGCGATGTACTGCTATTCTTTTTAATCATATTGACGATATCCATCCCGCACCGGATGTACGAGGGCTTTCTTGCCGTCTCTATGCGTCAAATGGGCGCAAGCGACTCGCTCGTCGGGCTTGCATGGCTCGTATCCGCCTTGAGCGAGATTCCTATTCTGTATCTGCTCGGCAAATACGGCCATAAATTTAAAGAGCTGCCTCTGCTCATGATCGCATCTATCATGTACGCGGTTCGCCTTTGGCTGCTAAGCGATATTCAAGATCCGCGCTGGGTCATCGCAACGCAAGCGATGCACAGCATCTCATTCGGCATTTATTTCTCTACCGCGCTGCGCTACTTGTCGCAGCTCATTCCTGACGAGTACCGCGCTTCCGGACAAGCCGTTTATGCCGTTGTGTGGACGGGGCTTGCGGGTGTGATCAGCGGGATGTTCGGCGGCTATATTTATGAGCATTTTGGACGTGAAGTTTTCTTCCGAATGGGTACCGGCTTTGCGCTCGTTGCCGCAGCGGCGTTTTTTACACGTTACTATATCAGCCGCTTAGACCGCTAATAGACCTTAACAAAAAGCAAACAGGGCTGCTCCGTAAAGCGTGTATACCACACGCTTAGGTAGCGGCCCTGTTTCTATAACTAGAGATACAGCCTACTCAGCAATTTCAAAATTGGAATATACGTCCTGCACATCGTCATTATCTTCAAAAGCATCCATCATCTTAAGCAGCTTGTCCGCGTTCTCGCCTTCTACCTTGACCATATTTTGCGGCAGCCATCTTACGCCGGCATTTACAAAGGTATAGCCATCCTTCTCAAGCGCGTTCTTCACCTGCTCAAACTCATGCGGATGCGTCAAAATTTCAAAGCTGTCATCATTAACGACAACATCCTCGGCACCGGCTTCAAGCGCAATCATCATCATCGAATCCTCGTCCGTCTCATGAACTTCACGATCCACGACAAGCAGTCCTTTATGATCGAACATATAGCCCACGCAGCCGCTCTCGCCCATGTTTCCGCCGCGCTTGTTAAACGCGGAGCGGACATCAGCAGCCGTCCGGTTCCGATTGTCGGTCAAGCATTTAACCATAATGGCTACGCCGCCCGGACCATAGCCTTCATACATAATTTCCTCGTATTCAACGCCTTCTCCAGCGCCTGCAGCCTTCTTAATCGCCCGCTCGATATTATCGTTCGGCATTTGCTCTGCTCTTGCATTGGCGATCGCCGTCTTCAGACCGAAGTTAGCATCCGGGTTCGGTCCGCCTCTGCGCGCTTGAACGTAAATTTCACGTCCGAGCTTAACGAACTTGTTATTTTTAGCCTGATCGGCCTTACCTTTACGGTCTTTGAACAATTTGAATTTCATTATGCTCGCTCCCCTGACAAAGTTTCCAAGCAACAGTTTATCATCGCTGACTGGTCTCGGTCAATGAAAGCGGGCGCTATCGCACTTTATCTGGAGCGACTTTTTGTTTGTTTTGCGCTATACATTCACTTTGTAATTTAACGAGAGCTCGTCTCCCGGCATCCCGCGAATTCCCCAGTTATGCTTTGGCGTTTCAAATATGGTGATTTCGACATCCTGCGGAGAGATATCGAAGTGTTGGCTAAGCCTCTGGAATAGCAGCTGATATAATTGTTTTTTGGCTGCTTCTGTCCTGCCCTCAAAAATACTGATTTCAATAATGGTATAGGAGTCCGAACGATCCGGGGCGAAAATAAAATTGTCCTCATCCATTGGAAAAAAACGATGGAATCTTTTGTCCATTGGAAATTGAAAAGCATCAACGACTGCCGAATGGATCACATCTGAAAGCTTCTCTTTAATCGGAGTCAATTTGTTCCGCAATCCGTAAATTTTAATTTGTGCCATTTCTCAAGCTCCCTCTTCTCATCTTTGCTAAGCAAAAATCAGCTCATCCATATTTATAGATCATTGCCTTACTTTAAAAAAAGCCCCCTGTCGCCAGGGAGCCCTTTTCAATCGTTCATTCGCACATTGTTCCTATAGTTTAGTGACGTTGGCCGCTTGAGCACCGCGGTTACCCTCAGTAATGTCGAATTCGACCGCTTGCCCTTCATCTAGAGATTTGAAGCCTTCGCCTTGAATCGCTGAGAAATGTACGAAGACATCTTCTCCACCCTCTGTTTGGATGAAGCCGTAGCCTTTCTCCGCATTAAACCATTTAACTGTTCCTTTCAATTGAACAACCTCCTAAATATAACCGCCCTTTTGAGATGGCGAGTAGAATTATTATATCGATCCAAGAAAGAAAAAGCAATTAAAGTAAAATTTTCAAATATTGATTCGATCCAGGAATGAATGGAAGTCTTGAAGGAAGCAATTCTGCCCTGCCTCCATTGGCCGATATCGTCTCAATCAGCTGCTTAAGCTCGGGATATGGCTCCCAATTCAATGATATAAGCGGATAAATGCGTATTTGACCGCCTGGCTCACAAATGCGCATTAGCTCTAAAATAGCTTCTATATGAAAATCAGGTCCGAATTGATTGGCGTACAAAAACATAAAATGACTGCAAAGCACAAGTGAATATCGATCATTTGCGAATGGAAGCTTTGGCAGCATGCCATATACATAGCGATCCGTTTCGGCGCTATCCCGTACATGGGCAGCAAATCGCTCTATAGACGCCTCTCGGCCTGCCCGATGGTTATCAAGCGAGCCATAATAGCTCCAGTCAAAATTTTCCTTTATTCTTGCAAGCTTAGCAGTCGATGTATCGATCTCCTGCGCGGCCTCTTTGATCCACGCATCAATCCCCGCTCCGTACCTTGGATCAACCGCATAAGCCGAATACCCTCTAGCGTTTGCCTCTGCCGCAAAAGAAGAGCCGCCTGCCGCTACGTCAAGCACCGTACCGTTCTCCAAATCCGATCGCTGCAAATCAAACATTCTAACATATTCCTCATAGCTTCTGCATGTCATAGCGACACCAATTTGCTCATAACCCTGCTTACTCATTCTTGCACTCTCCTCTTCTCGTCTCATCAAATCTCGTCTCAACTAAGCTTGCTTGTTGCGTTGCCGTATTGATTACAGCCACCATAATGGCTATGATGTAATAATACCATAATTAACTACTACAAAGGTGGAAATTACACATGTTCAAAAAACACGAAATTTATAAGACCGACAAATACAATATGCTGACTGTAGAAGTACAAGGCAAAACGCTCATCGTTCGGGAAATCTCCGATCAATGGGGAGAAGACACCCATACGTTCATAAGCCGTCCAGAAATGCTGCATTGGGCGCAAAACCGGTTTCGCGCTTCCGACTTTACAGGCCGCGAAGAAGAATTAGAAGCGATTATGCGCGCTTTGAAGGAAGTATAATACTTACTCTCTTCCATGAGGCAGGAAAAATTACCCTTTGCGGCGAACATAACGTTACGCCGCATTGCATAGGTAAAATGATGAAGCTGCCATTCCAGCCAGTTTATTTTCAGGAGGCCTTACCCGCAGATGGATCCTACCGCTTCGATTATTTTTATTATTGCAGCCTTCTCGCTTGGAGCGATCGTTATTTTGAAACGTAACTCCTTGCCCCTTGGTTTGCGCCGCGGTCTTGCGATGGTATCCATCGCATTCATTGCGTTTGCGTTCTTTCTTATTGTTTATGCCTTTCTTACGATGGGTGCTGCATAGCTGGCGGACTTTTGAATACTGTGCGTCGCGTTCGGACATAGTAAACACAAACTGTGTTCCGAGGTGATAACCGGATGAAATGGCTCCCCCTGCTGCTTGCTTTAAGCCTCATTCCGGGTTCTGCCGCTTCTAAAGCTGCGACGGCATATACCGGGCATGTCTTACCAACCTTATCCATACCAAGGAGGAATTCGATGAATCACGTACCGAAACGTTCAGAATCCGCACCGGAGACCCGCTGGAAGCTAGAGGATTTATTTGAAAGCCAAGCTGCTTGGGACAAGGAATTTGCGGAAGCGAAGGCACTAATCAAAAAAATCCCTGAATTCCAAGCAAAACTAGCTGACGTCGCTCAGCTTAAAGCTTGCTTCGAGCTGGAGGACGAACTGTCGCTGCATGTGGAACGGCTTTATGTATATGCAAATATGAAGCATCACGAGGATACCGCAGAGCCGACCTATCAAGCGCTTTCCGATAAATCGAAAAAAATAAGCGTTGAATCGGGAGAGGCTCTTTCATTCATTACGCCTGAAGTACTCAGCCTCCCGGATGAGAAGCTGGATGCGATCATAGCAGATGAGTCGGTTGCCAAATTCCGCCACACCCTTGAAGAAATGCGCCGCCAAAAGGCTCATGTTTTATCGAAGAACGAAGAAGCGCTGCTTGCTCAGGTGGGCAACATGAGCTCCGCGCCCGGAACCATCTTCGGCATGCTGAACAATGCGGATTTGAAGTTTCCTAAAGTAAAAAATGAAGACGGCGAAGAGATCGAGCTGACACATGGCCGTTACATACAATTTCTCGAAAGCAAAAATCAAGATGTGCGCCGCGAAGCGTTTAAAGCGGTGTACGATACTTACGGCAAGCTGAAAAATACACTCTCTTCAACGTTAACTTCAAACGTAACGAAAAATATTTTTTATGCGAAGGCTCGGAAATACGATTCTGTGCTGGATATGTCCCTCTACGGCGATAACATTCCGCAGGAAGTGTATACGAACCTGATCGATACGATTCACAAGCATTTGCCGCTTATGCATCGTTATATGAATCTGCGCAAGAAGCTGCTCGGCTTAGACGAGCTCCATATGTATGATTTGTTCGCTCCCCTCGTTGACGAGTTCAAGCTGGACATTACGTTCGAGGAAGCTAAAAAAACGGTAAGCGAAAGCTTAAAGCCGCTAGGCGAAGATTATTTGAAGGTGCTGCAAGAAGGCTTTGACAACGGTTGGATTGACGTTTACGAGAATGAAGGAAAACGCAGCGGCGCATATAGCTGGGGCGCTTTCGGAACGCATCCTTATGTGCTGCTCAACCATAAAGACAATTTGAACAGCATGTTCACTTTGACGCACGAAATGGGCCATGCGCTGCATTCCTACTACTCGGATACGAATCAAAACTACCGTGACGCCCAATACACAATTTTCCTGGCTGAAGTCGCTTCTACATTAAACGAGGCGCTGCTGATGGATTATCTCCTTGGCAAATCGACAGATCCGAAGGAAAAAATGTATTTGCTTACGTATTATGCGGATCAGTTCCGTACGACCGTATTCCGTCAAACGATGTTTGCAGAGTTCGAGAAAATCGTACACGAGCGCTCCGAGCAGGGCGATTCGCTGACTCCGCAGGAGCTTAGCAAAATCTATTATGATCTTAACGTCTTGTATTACGGCGATGACATGGTCATCGATAAAGATATCGAAATGGAATGGGCACGTATCCCCCATTTCTACAACAGCTTCTATGTGTACAAATATGCAACGGGCTTCTCGGCAGCCACCAGCTTCTCCAAGCAGATCTTGGAGGAAGGCGAGCCTGCGGTTGAACGCTACCTCGGTTTCCTGAAAAGCGGCGGCAGCGACTTCTCCATCAACATTCTGAAGAAGGCAGGCGTCGACATGTCCTCTCCTGAGCCAATTGAGCAAGCGATGAGCGTGTTCGAAGAGCTTATTGGACAAATGGAGCAG
>DATJKM010000045.1:0-8715 GCA_035491515.1 Candidatus Udaeobacter sp.
AGACGACTTTATTTTAGATTGATCCCCTAAGCTTCCGCTGCTTCGAATCACCGCGACCAAATGATCTTTGCGCTGCAAAGTTTCGCATGGCAGCTGCTCGCTCAGCATATTATGAACAGCAAACAACAGCAGTCCCTCGTAGAAGGGTGAATCTCCCCATCCGGATGGAGACAGGACAACGACTTGATAAACTTCTTTGCCATCATGCTGTTTATACAATGCAGGCAGAACGTCAACAAGCGAACGATACACTTCTTCCGTTTGCTCTCCATTCAACAGATTTTCCAAAACCCGGTCCCGAAAAGCGGAGTTTCGTTTGGTTTCCTCTTTCACTGATTCACGTTTATGCTCAATACGGTACTTTGCCTTCATCACCGCTTTCATAATTTCTTCCGGCCGGCTGGATTTCAGCAAGTAATCGCCGATACCGCCGCGCAGCGCTTTCTGCACATATTCAAAATCGTCATAACCGGATAAAATTACAATTTCCATGTCCGGATACAGCTTCTTGACGATATAAGAAAGCTCCAGCCCGTCCATTCCGCCCATCCGGATGTCGGTGAGCAAAATATGCGGCGGATCTACCCGTATAATCTCTAAAGCTTGCTCGGCCGATTCGGCAGAAGGAAGCAGCTTAAAGCCGAGTTCTTCCCAATTAATAACGGTTGTTAAACCGGTTCGAATTATAACCTCATCATCGACAATCATTAACTTCATAAAGGCATATCCTCCAAATTAGGGATGAAGAAGGAGATTTTTGTCCCTTGTCCCTCCGTGCTTTCGATCTTTAATCCGGAATCGGCTCCGTAATGGAGCAATAAGCGCTGATGCACATTTCTGAGCCCGTATCCGCCGGATTGGGAAACGGAATACATCTGATTGGCCGGTACATTCAGACCTTCCCGAAGTTCTCTTAGCTTCATCGCAACAATTCCAACTCCGTTGTCCTCCACTACGAAAACCAGTCTTTTCTCTTCGGCATGACCATGCACATAAATAGTTCCGGGAGCGTTCATTTTTAAAATACCGTGAATAAGGGCATTTTCAATTAATGGCTGCAGCAGCAGCTTGAGCATGATCCGGTTTTCAATGTCAACATCGATAAAGAACCGGATGTTGAACTTGTCGGGATAACGTATGGCCTGAATCGTTCCGTAATGTTTAGCGTGGGCAACCTCTTGTTCCACGCTGCAAAATTCCAACCCTTTATTCAGGCTAAACCGGAGGAAATCGCTTAACGCCCCGACCATTTCCGCAATTTTCATCTCTTTATTCATCAGTGCCATCCAATGTATAGAGGACAAAGTATTATATAGAAAGTGAGGATTGATTTGAAATTGAAGAGCCTGCATATCCATTTCTTTTTTCAGCGCTTCTTTCTTCTTCACCTGTTCCGTCAGATGCTCGATCCGGTCCGTTAATTTGTTATAGCTGCGGGTTAATTGTCCAACTTCATCAATAGCGGAATGGTAATAAGTAGGGATCGGGCGTTCGGGGTCGGCTTCCTTCAAAAACCGCGTAAGCGTCTTTAAAGGCCGCGTCACCCAGTGCAGCACGCTAAGGACTAATACAACCACCAGCACGAAAGCGATACCGGCCGCAAGAGCCGTTAGCTGCAGCACGTACTGATTCTGCATTTTATAAACACGAAACGGGATGAAGCCGACAAGCTTCCATTTTGTTAGGGGAACCGTTTCATAAAGTACCGATTGCTTCCCATCCCCCTCTCCATATGTTGTGGATCCGTTGTCTCCGTTCAAATCGTCAATACCGGGATACAATGAGTCGATACGGTTCAATGCACTCCGGTTGGAGCCGGCCAAAATCCGATCTTCTCCATCAAGCAGCAGTACAGAACCGCCTTCTGAAAGATTGGACTTTTTCAGCATGGATTCGATGTATTCCTGACGGATGCCAATCGTCAGCATGCCGATTCGGTGAAATTTACCGATCGACCGAACAGGGCGAACAAGCGTAATGACAGGTCTTGTATCCGAAGTCGTTTCCAGATTATGAACAGGAGACCACCATTTCGCGTGCTTTTCAAAGAATTCAGGATCCGTCTTTGTAATATCTGGAATTCCCGACTTCACGATAGTGGTACTGGAAATATAATGAATGGCAGTGTTTTGCGGGAAAATTGTAATATCGGAAATGTATGGCTTGGAGGCCGCCATAGCGTTAAGAAAAGCAATGGCCTCAGATTGCGCCTCAATATTCGTTTCAGTGCTCATTAAGTAATCCTGTATTGTTTTCTGCCCGATGAGAGAGATCGACATGCTTTCCACATCCTGTGTGATAAACTCTAGGTTTGTTTCCAGCTGCCTCAAAATATTTTGACCTGATTCTTTCGTTTTCTCTTGGGTCACATTAGCGGCGAACTGATAGGTAAACATGCCCAGGAAAAGTAAAGGAACCATAACGGCCAGCAAAATGAGCATGGACAATTTATGATTCAGCGATTTGACAAACCAACGCTTCAATCCCATTCCTCCCAAATGATTTTATTCCAAGCTCTCCTGCCGCCTAATTAAAAAAAGCTCTACCATAGTATCAGGTAGAACTGCCGTCAGCTATTCCCGTTTCATAAGTCACAATTATTCAACAGCCCCTTTTCATAATGATTTCAGTATATGTAGTCTTTTTATTTTCATATAGGGGGTAAAAGCAAGTATAAGGGGGGACAAACTTCAGGAATAAAATCATATCTTAAATAGAAACTATAAAGACATCCAGCTCTTCTGGAAAACAAAAAAAACAGCAGCTCAGGAGATCCCTCTCTCTGGTCAACTGTTTTTCCTTTTAAAGAAGCTAAACCCGCCCGCGAATCCCATCAATATAAGCCTTCGACTGCGCCATCTGATGCTCCTTCGCTTCCTCCATGATGATATGCACATGCGGCTTATATTGATTAAGAAGCTTCATATACAGCTCATAATTCATCGCGCCCAGCCCGGCCGTTACCGTTGCCAGCTCACCGCTCTCCAGCAGAATACGATCCTTCGCATGCGCCGCGATAATGCGGTCGCCGAGCAGCTCGAACGCCTGCTCAATGACCTCATTTTGCCTTGCAAAATTGTGTGCCGTCAGCAGGTTGCCCGGATCGATTACGACGCCGATATTGGAGGATGGAACCTCCTCCAGCATTCGCGCAAGCTCGGGAGCTGTTCCGATCAAATGGCCGCTTGCCGCCTCTAAGCCAACAAATACGCCCCATTTCTCCGCTTCCTCAACGAGCTCCTCAAGCGTCGCTTTCATGACTGACCAATCGCGGTCGGTGTAATCTCCGCCCTCATTCCATCCGGTTTCCGCGGCCACCATCGGCGCTCCGAAAAACTTGGCGTAGCGCAGCAGCTCCTTGAAGCGGTTCACGTTAGTGCGGCGCAGCTCCTCGTTGCGGTCGAACAAATGAACGTAACAGCCGAGCACCGAAATCGAAACGCCATGCTTATCGAATTGCTCGCCAACCACATTCGCAAGACCCGGACTTATGCTGCCGGGCTTGCTGAAATCAATATCGCTGATCGCCTTCCATAAAGCAAGCTGCACATGGCTGAAGCCGCTTTCCGCCACTTTAGGAGCAAGCTCTCTGTAGGGCAGGCTTCCGAATAAATGAGCTAGTACACCGACTGACATCTGATCGTCTCCTTCTTATTAGACGCTGCCTTCCAACACGGCCTCCACCTTCGGCGCGTATACCTTTTTGGCTAGATAGGATTGCGCAATCATGAATAAACCGCCTGTTACCCAGTAGAGCGAGATAGCCGCCGGTGCCGACAGGGCGAATACACCCATTAGAACCGGAGATAAGTAGCCCATGAAAGCAAGCTGCTTCTGCTGGGCTGCATCCGCGTTCGGCTGCGTCGTTTGCGACACCTTGAACTGTACAAAATAAACGAGCGCCGCGACGATCGGAAGCACAATATCCGGCGAGCCGAGCTTAAACCAGAGAAAAGAGTGATCCGCCAGCTCAGGCGTCAGCTTGATAGCCGAGTACAAGCCTGTCAAGACCGGCAGCTGAATCAGCATCGGCAAGCAGCCGATGGCAAGCGGATTGACCTGATGCTTCTGGTACAGCTGCATCGTTTCCTGCTGCAGCTTCTGCTTGGAATCCGCATCCGACTTGTTCTTGTACTTTTCTTGAATCTTCTTAAGCTCCGGCTGAAGCACCGCCATCTTCTGTTTCATTTGATTTTGCGAGCGGTATTGACGCAGCATGAGCGGCAGCAAAACGAGCCTGATAATGAGCGTAATGCCAATAATCGCAAAGCCGTAATTTCCGCCAAACAGGTCGGCTAAATATTGAAGAACGGCAGAAAGCGGATAAATCACATAGTGGTTAAACACCCCTGGCGTATTGCCGTCAATCGTTCCGCTTGCCGTACTGCAGCCGCTTACGAGAAGCAAGCCTGCCAGCAGCATACCTGCCATTAACACTCGTCCATATTTTAATGAAGGGAATACATTGTTCTTTTGCATAAAAATCCTCCTCGTTTGTTTGAAAATAGCGCAACAAACGAGGCGGAGCAGTCTGCTATGTCGTCATCTGGCGATTCCTTTCGCTTCACCTTCCTGGCCAGCCAGTGATGCAGCGGGATAGCGTGAATCAGCACCTGCGGCAGCGAAATGTACAAGGTAATAACGACCTGATTCCGTTCCCAATACTCATAATCCCCCGAATGCAAATGCGAGGCGTATGCATAAGCCAACGAACAAAGCAGGCTGATTGAAAATAAATACGGTATGACGTCATGCAGCTCAAGCTCAAACAATGTATTCACCTCCCTTCCTTATAAGCATTCTTTCAATACGGCTTACACAGGGCACCGTTTCACCCCAAAGCTGATTTCACCGCGAAAATAGATTTCATTCTATTTGGATAGTATAACAGTTATTCCCGTCTTGAAACGACTGCCGAAATCACAAATCTGTTACAAAACACCACTTGTTGGTTATTTACAAATAGATAGTGAACATCCTATACTTTCTAATGTTGCTTACGCCAACGACAATCAACCTTTGAAGAAAGAGGATACCATGAATCGAAAAAAGCTAAATGTCATTTATTTATCGCTCATCACCATTGCGGTTCTGTTTCTCGCCCTTGGACAAGTCTTTCCGCCTGGCAAAGACAGCTCTTATTCCGTAAGCGCAGAAAGCGCAGCGGGTGCTCCGGCTGCCGGACAGAAAAAGAAGCTTGTGATGGGCACTTCCGCCGATTATCCACCTTATGAAAGCGTAGATGCCAAAAACAGCGGCGAAATCGTCGGCTTGGATATCGACTTAGCCAAGTATATCACCAGCCAGCTCGGTTATGAACTGGAAATCGCAAACATGGATTTCAATGGTCTCATTGCCGCGCTGCAAACCGGCCGCGTCGACTTCGTCATGTCCGCTATGTCCGCTACGGATGAGCGAAGGCAGAACGTTGATTTTTCCGATAACTATTATGCTGCCCGCAATACGATTGTATCGAAGAAGACTGCGCCGCTGGAAACAGAAGCTTCACTTTCCGGTAAAATAGTCGGAACACAGCTGGGCTCCACGCAGGATCTCTATGCAGAAACAATTGAAGGCGCCGAGCTCAAAAAGCTGAATAAAATTCCTGACCTTATTCAAGAGCTGAATTCCGGCCGCATCGATGCAGCTATCGTGGAAGATGCCGTAGCGGTTGAGATGACAAACGCTAACCCGGAGCTGGCAATGCATTTCCTTCCTGCCGAATCCGCGGACAATGGCTACGCAATTGCATTTCCTAAGCAATCCCCTATTGTGAATGAATTTAACGGCGTTCTTGGGAAAATGAAAGAAAACGGCGAGCTCGATAAAATCGTGCAGAAATGGTTTGCCTCCGAGAAAGAAAAGTCGAATACGCTGCTGGGCTTGAACATCGACTTTAGCGTTCTCAAGGGCTACATTCCCTATATTCTCAAAGGCGTATACGTAACGCTGCTGTTTACGCTCGTCTCGGCGCTGTTCGGACTGGTATGGGGTACGGTTTTGTCGCTATTCAAAATATCCGGCGTCAAGCCGCTCGAGTGGTTCGCGACAGCCTATACATCCGTATTCCGCGGCACGCCGCTGCTCGTCCAGCTTACTATTATTTATTACGCAACCCCGCAGATATTCCATTATGATATTCCTGCGCTGATGGCCGCCGGCCTTGCATTCGGTCTTAATTCATCTGCTTATTTGTCCGAAACGATCCGCGGCGGCATCATGGCCGTCGATAAAGGGCAGCGCGAGGCTGCAATCGCACTCGGCATCCCTTACCGGACGATGATGATCCGCATCATTTTCCCGCAGGCGCTTCGCAATATTTTGCCGGCGCTCGTAAACGAATGCGTTGCTTTGCTGAAGGAATCGTCGCTCGTATCCGTCATCGGGGTAACCGATTTGATGCGCCGCGCAGACGTTGTGCGCTCGATCGAGTTCCGCTCGTTAGAAGCATTATTGTTTATTGCCGCTATTTATTACGTTCTCGTGCTTATCTTAACCTCGTTTGCCCGTAAGCTCGAAAGGAGGCTGCGCCGCAGTGATTAAAGTAACCGACTTAACGAAAGCCTTCGGCAAAAACCAAGTGCTGAAAGGCATTACGACCACTGTAGAACGAGGGGAGGTCGTTGCGCTGATCGGGCCGTCCGGCTCAGGCAAATCCACCTTCCTTCGCTGTTTAAATATGCTGGAGACGCCCACTTCCGGCACGATTACGATTGACGGAACGCCGATTACCGATCCGAAAACCGATATTGCCCGCGTGCGGCAGCGGATCGGCATGGTGTTCCAGCATTTTCACCTGTTCCCGCATATGACGGTCATCGATAATATAACGTTCGCTCCGACCCAGGTTAAAGGAATGACGGCAGCAGCAGCACGTGCCAAGGCGATGGAGCTGCTGGCTCGCGTGGGACTCGCGGACAAAGCGGACAGCTATCCCTCGCGCTTGTCCGGCGGGCAGAAGCAGCGGGTAGCTATCGCGCGAAGCCTTGCGATGGAACCGGACATTATGCTCTTCGACGAGCCGACCTCGGCGCTCGATCCCGAGATGGTGAAGGAAGTGCTGACCGTTATCCGCAGCCTCGCGGACAGCGGCATGACGATGCTGATCGTCACGCATGAGATGAAGTTCGCCCGCGAAGCGGCGGATACGATCTATTTCCTCGACGACGGCAAGCTTGTGGAACGGACGAAGCCGGAGCAGTTTTTCACCAAGCCGCAGAGTGAGCGCGCGGCGCGGTTTCTGGAGCAGGTGCTTTAGTTCGGCGTGTTCTCTCTTCATTTAATCAAAGCTCTGCGGCTGGTACAGCCGCAGAGCTTTCTTATTTATACATGAGAAAAAGGAAGTACTAAAAGAAGACACTATGCTATAATCTTCAAAATGAGAAGGAGGCTATGCGTATGCTGATGCTGCAACGACCGTCGGTTGAAGAATATATGCCCTACCATGAGCAATATATCGGCCTGGTAGGCGAAGGAGCGGTAACGGAAATACTTGCAAAGCAGCTGGAGGGGACGACCGAATTACTCACCGGGATATCCGAGGAACAGGCTGACTATAGCTATGCGGTCGGAAAATGGACGCTCAAGGAGGTTATCGGCCACATCTCCGACAATGAACGCGTCATGAGCTATCGCTTGCTCCGGGCAGCGCGCGGCGACAAGACTCCGCTCGCCGGCTATGATCAGGATGATTTTATGAACGGCGCCTCGTTTCAAGACTGGACCTGGCAGCAGGTTATCGGAGATTACACAGCGGTTCGCCATGCCACCCTCACTTTATTGCGCGGCTTGTCCGAGGAGGCCTGGCTTCGAATAGGCGTAGCCAATGGCGGCAGTGTGTCGGCTAGAGCGCTGGCATATATTATTGCAGGGCATGAGATGCATCATTTGCAGGTGATTCAGAATAAGTATTTAGGGGAGTTTAAATCATAAGGAGCGGTAAAACGATGACGATTCGATTGCGCGGGCATCATCTGCTTTGTTTGCTTGGCTACCGGGGCATGGGGTATTCGGCTGATTTTTGCGTAAATATGACCGCCATCTATGAAACGCTGCGCACAAATCCCGAAACCGAGGTTGAGATTATTACCGGTCCTGACGACGTCTGCAGAGCCTATCCGCAGGACAAAAGCAACCATTGCGAGGGAACTGTGTACGGCTTGGATGAGGCGGTACTCAATAAGCTTGGGCTTAAAGTAAACGAGAAGAGCAGCTGGCAGTCTCTTTGCAGCCGCGTTGCCGAAACCATGGTACCCGAAGACATCAGTCATCTATGCCAGACATGTCCTTGGGAAAAGTATGGCGTTTGCGCGGATGGTGTGGGGCTGATTAAAGCGGGCAAGCCGCTGCCTAAGGTAGGCGCTTAAGAGAGAAAGACCGTTCTAATAGCTATCATTCCATAAAGAACAGCTCTGCTTCCCTACCAGGTTACAGAGCTGTTCTTTCGTTCCTCAGTATAATTAACTTTCGGATTAAAAGGAGCCTTGCTATCAGCCGACTCTTTCGTGACATTTGTTATCACTTGACTTTTGCTTGACGTCTCGGCAAAGAAAAGCAGCAGGTATCCCATTCATCACACCTCTTTACTCCGCATACCTTACAATCTTCTAGCCTTTCACCGCACCGGCCGTAATTCCTTGGATAATGTACCGCTGCATGAACAGGAAGAACAGGATGATCGGCACAACGGCCATCGTTAAAGCCGCCATCGCCAGA
>DATJKM010000046.1:0-3316 GCA_035491515.1 Candidatus Udaeobacter sp.
ATTAAATAATCGGATGAGCTCATTCCCGCAGGTACAGGCCTGAATACAGGCAGAGCGGCGCGGCCCAAGGTCAGCTCCAATTCGCATTTATCCGCAATTTCTACCGTATGCGCCAGCGCTTCTGGCACATGCCTATACAAAAGCGCCATATCGTCAGCGCTTTTCATGTACATCTGATCCGTCAGCATGCGCAGCTTGTCGGTATCATCAACCGTTTTGCCCGTTCCGATGCACAGCAGCATATCCTGTACAGCAGCGTCCTCCGCCCGCAGGTAATGAACGTCATTTGTCGCCGCCAGCTTAATACCCGTCCCGCGGGCGAGCTTAATCATTTCGGCAGTTACTTTCTTCTGATCCAGCAGACCGTGATCCTGCAGCTCCAAATAAAAGTCATCTCCGAAAATTTCTTTGTATCGCAAAGCGCTGGCGCGCGCTTCATCCGTCCGGTCATGCAATAAATGCTGGGATATTTCGCCGCCCAAGCAGGAGCTTAAGCAAATCAGCCCTTCCGAAAGCTCCCTTAGCACCTCCAAATCAACGCGGGGCTTGTAGTGGAAGCCTTCCAAATGGCCGATGGAGCAAAGCTTCATCAGATTCCGGTAGCCCGTTTCATTCTTGGCGAGCACGATCAAATGGTAGATCGGGTTGTCCTTACGCGTCCCTTTCTCAAAACGGGACCCGGCCGTCATATAAAGCTCGCAGCCGATAATCGGTTTAATACCGTGAGCGCGGCATGCCTTATAAAAGGGGATTGCCCCGTACATGACTCCATGATCGGTCAGCGCAAGCGCCTTCATGCCCAGCTCCGCGGCTCTCGCGGTAAGGTCGCGGATTCTCGCGGCACCGTCAAGCAGGCTATATTCGCTGTGAACGTGCAAATGCACGAAAGTTTGTTCGTTATGACCGCTCATTGCATCCGTTCCTTTCCGCGTCGTCCAAATAAGTTAACTCTATTTTATCATAATAGCGGTGGACACGCCCATAGAATGGTAGCAGAGCGTAAATGCTGGCGAAGCTGGCTTTACAGCGCATGAACATTGGGCCTTGGCTTGCGAAATCGTTTTGCTTCACTATTCGTTTAAGAGGGAAGGGATACCCATGAGCTACTTTTTGTCCAAAGCGGGACTTGATTTCTTTATTGCGTTCGGCGTCGTTATTGGGGGCTCGATGCTGGCCGGAATCGGGTCGGTGTTCTTGCTGCTGCCGCCTGCGACTACTATGCTCGATACGGCCGCAAGGCTAAAAATATGGGCGATCGTGGCGGCGATCGGCGGATCGATTGATCCCGTGCGCGTCATCGAAAGCAACATTATGGAAGGCCATCTATCGCCTGCCGCGCAGCAAATTTGTTTTATCATTGTCGCTTTTCTTGGCGCGCATGTAGGCACGGAGCTGGTCCGGCTCATCTGCAAGGGAGCAGCATAAGCGATGCGCGTACCGGCGTTTGACCGTTTTGTGAGAGGACTGCAATTCGTTGGGGTATTCATACTCGGGATGATTATCGGAGCCATTATATATAATTCGCTTTATTTGGCGGAATTTCAGGCGCTGATCATTTTGAAGAGCGAGCTTGAGGAGAAGCTGGAGCAATATGAGCAGGATATACAAGGTTTAAAGCAATTCAAAAATCAGCATACCGTCATAAAAAGCGTCCTGCCCCGCATCGAGAAGGAAGCCGGCCAAAATACCGGTAGACCGGAACTCGACCATGTGACGGAAGCCGAGCTAATCAAGCGAATCAAGGAGGATCTCAAGAGCTTTCTCGGCCAAAGCATTTACGAGATCGATTCCGATGCCAAATTCGCCCGCAAGCTCCTTGAAAAAAAAGTGTATATGGATGTGTATAACAAAGACTATACCATTGAGGTAAAGACGATCCTCGTGGTCGATAACGTTCTGCACGTATGGATCAAGGTCCGCGACTATACCAAGCCGCCTTCCTAAGCACGCTGCTCCGTTCCGTGGTACAATAGAGGCTGTCTATTTCCGAAAGCAAGCTGTAACAACATCACTTAAAGGAGCTACATATTCATGGATCAATTCTTGCAATGGCTGTTCATGCCGGGCATCTTAATTTCACTCGTGTTTTCGGCCATATTCAGCTTTAAATCACGCCGTTCCGCCGATGCAAGAACACGGGCCGTCTTCTCAGCCAGAATGAATATCAGCATGGGTATCATGCTGCTGTTCATCGCTCTCGTTCAGCTGTTTTTGTCAGGCGGGTCCACGCTTCGCATCGTCATCGGCGCCATCTTCTTATTGCTCGGAGTATTTAATCTATTTGCCGGTCTGCGCAATCTCAGCCTGTACAGATCGCCAAGAAGCTGATTCAGTCATCAATAAGGATCAATCATTTGGGCCGTCAGCATCGCTTTGGCGGCCAATCCCTGCGTGTCCCTAACCTCGATTTCCAGCTTCGTAAACTTCCGGCTCATCTCCAGCGCGCGCGGAATGATCGTAATTTCACTGTCGATTTGTACGGGCCTTACAAAATAGGTCGTCATGCTCTCAAGCAAGTAATCGCGCTTAGCTGTCTCTCTGATCATTCTGCGCGCTGCTTGCGTCATTAAAGTGGCAAGCAGTCCCTCCGATACCATTCCGAGTGCCCCCGACATCTGCGGCGTAATCGTTCCCTTGTAAGCAATGCCCAGCTCGTCCTGACCCACTGTGTTTGCGTTTGCCGTAGCGATGAAGCTAGTCCACATCAAATCCTCGAAGGTCTCCCCCGATTCCGGCTGCTTGCCGGCAAATCGCATCGCATCAAGCACTTTCTGCCTCGTTACGACACCCAGCAGCTTGCGGTGCCTGTCAACGATAGGAAGCAGATCAATGCCTTCCGCAGCCATCGTATGCGCAGCCGACGTAACCGTAATGTTCGGGGCTGCCGTAATGGGATGCTTGGTCATCACTTTATCGACAGCGCTGTCCTCAGGCGCTCCGACCGCATCTTTGGCCGTCATCATGCCAACCACCCTGCTTCTCTCGTCAATAACAGGAAAGCGAGAGTAGCCGGTTTCGCGAGACAGCTTATGAAAGTCTTCTATTGTATGTCCGATTCTAAGCGTGTCTGCAGGCCGGCTGAATGTGACGATATCTTCTATCAGCATGATCTTCCGTTTAATAAGGCGATCGTACATGGCACGGTTGATCATAGAGGCAACCGTAAACGTATCGTGACGGGATGAAATGATAGGAAGGATACGTTCGTCAGCAAGCTTGATCACTTCCGCGCTCGGCTCGAAGCCGCCGGTAATAAGTACGCCGGCCCCCTCCTCCAGCGCACACCGGTGCGCGCCGATCCGGTTACCTACGATCA
>DATJKM010000047.1:0-5463 GCA_035491515.1 Candidatus Udaeobacter sp.
TTTACAAACTTGAGAGGATAGTTTCAGACTATGACTATTAATGGTATCACGTACGGAGTTTAGTAAGCGATCACCTGCAGCTGACATCCCGCCACCGATTATAACTCGTTCCGGATTTATCAAGTTAATCACATTGGAGAGGCCAAAACCAAGCAACTTTCCTGTTTCATGCATTACTTCAATTGCTAAGACGTCTCCGTGGTCATATGCTTCTGAAATCATTTTAGCAGTTATTTTATGAGTTTCGTCACCAACCCAACCCTGAACGATGCTCGGATGTCCTAGTTCGAGTTGTTCGATAAATGTTCTTACCATTCCTATTGCTGAAACATACCTTCCAAGACAGCCTGAACTTCCACAACGACAAGGCCGTCCTTCTCTATACATGTTCATGTGGCCTATTTCCCCGGCACTCGCGGTTTGGCCATAAAGTACTGTATTATCAACTACAATCCCTGATCCTAATCCCGTTCCCAGAGTAATTAAAACTATATTTTTATGGCCTGCCCCGGCACCAAAAAACCATTCCCCATATAGATTGACCCGTACATCGTTATCAATAAAAATCGGGAAAGCAAATGCACTCTTCATTTCATCAACAACGTGTATGTTTTCCCACTCGGGAAAATTCGGAGAAAATATCGATACTCCCTCATCAGGATTAAGCAAGCCAGGTATACCCATTCCCATACATCTAACAGCAGTATGATCAATCTCTAACTCAAACAACATTTCCTTGATGATACTTCTAATTTTACTTAATACATGAGAAGGCCCTGATGCTGCTTCTGTAGGGTCACTTCTTTCGAGTACTGTTTGGAATTCTGTATCAAAAATTGCAGATTTAATATTTGTTCCGCCTAAATCTATGCCAATAATATATTTTTTCATCAGCTGAAACCCACTTTACCATTAGTTTTACAGTTATTCTACTTTATTAAGCTTATTAAACGTATGGAGTTATAGGACTATTTTATGGAAATTTGTTGCATGAGGATTGGTGAACCGTTATCTTTTAAATGAGGAATATATGGCAGATTTGCAATAAAGATAGTTTAATGGAGGCATTATATGGAGGCAGCATACAAGAACTTTATCATAAGTGATGATAAAACGAGGATTGATGTTCAAACTGTCATCGAATTTTTGGCAAGCAGCTACTGGGCTGACAAAAGATCTGCAGAAACCATAAAACAGTCGATTCGGAACTCTATTTGTTATGGTGTATATGATGGAGAGAAAATGATCGGTTATGCGAGAATCGTTACGGATGGAAGCACCATGTACTATTTATGCGATGTTTTCATTTTGGAAGAGTACCGTAAACAAGGAATTTCTAAGATGTTAATCGAGATTATTACGAATGCTCCTGAGTTCGAATGGATGACGGGGATATTAGGGACAAGAGATGCGCACGGCCTATACGAGCAGTTTGGATTTCAAAAAGAGCAGGATAAATTTATGAAGAGGCCGCCGCAAGCCCGAAAATAATAATATGAAAGATGCCTCTGGAGCAATTTGGCTTCAGAGGCATCTTTGGCGTTAAATTTTGTTGTGAAAAAAAGCTTACCTATTACCGCGCTGCAGCAGTTCCAGACGGTAAACGTATTCGAAAATAAACTCGAACGCTTCAAGATGGCGCTTCGCTTCAAAGGCGTTGGCGCCCCATGCATAAATACCGTGCTTGCGCAGCAAGATGCCGGGAATGTTCTTAACGATCCGCTCCGTAACCTCAGGTACGATAGATGGAATATGAGCGAAGTTGGAAACGATCGGAATATCGATATGCGCCTCTTCATCCCATATGTTAAAGCCTTTGATCAGTTCGACTCCGTCTACCGGTACGGATTTGCGATCCCAGAAATATTCCGAAATGACACTGTTGAAAACGGTATGAACGTGGAAAATAGCTCCTGCTCCTGTAAGCTTGTAAATCTCGCAGTGAATAAGCGTTTCTGCCGATGGCTTGAGGCGGGTAGCCTCACAAGGCTTGCCGTCCTGGTCGACGAATAAATAATCTTCCGGCGTATGCACGGTTTTATCTTTGCCGCTGGCCGTAACCGCGAATTGAAAATCATCTGGTTCGAACTCGCCAACGCGAATGGACAGGTTGCCGCTTGTGCCAGGGAACCAGCCGCGCTTGGCAAAAAGCTCCTTGACGTCGCGAAGCTCGGATAGGGCCCGTTGTTTATCCTCTAATGCGATTTGATGAAAGCTCATTGCGAAGTCGTCCTTTCAGCATTCATATAGTTGATAATATCGTGGAAGGTTTCATATTCATGATGCGGGAGTCCAAGCTCGTTGCATTTCACCGTCAAATGGGAACGAGAAAACACGATATCTGCGAGCTTCGCGCCTTCAAAATCGGTTACGCTGTCACCGATAATAATACGTTCGTATTGATCAGCGGGAAAGCGGCGCATGATGGTCGTTTTGCACATGCCGCAATCATTGCTGCAATGCTCATCGCAAGGATTCGGCCACAAAATTTCAATGCGTTCGCCGGTAAAGTCGCTGCTGTTGCAATATATATGATCGCTTGGAATACCAAACTGCTCAAGAATCGGATATACGAAAAAGTCGATACCGCCGCTCGTTACGTAAAATTCGATCTGATTCTCTCGGCAATAGTTGAGGAAATCAGAGAAGCCCTCCCGAATGCGGGCGTTGGATATGCCAAATGCAATGACTTCCTTTTGCATGGAAGCGGGGAGAAGACGGAACAATTGCCCGACGCCGTCCTTAATGGACAGCTCCTGCGAAATCGTCTGATCCGCAATTTTCTCCCAGCCCTCCGGATTAAAGTGCTTTATAATTGCGATAATGTTGTCATTGACCGTTATCGTCCCGTCGAAATCACAAAATACGATACGTTTCTTTACTGCATTGTTATCCGTCATTATTCTTTGATCCCCCACGCGCTAATTGCGGCTTGCAGCGCTTCATTGCCGCCTTGCTCAGCGGCAGCGCGCAGCGGAACTCCGTTTAATGTTGCTGTAATCGCTTGGCGGAATGCTTGTCCGCCAGCGGCCGTACCCATTGGATGTCCGTGAATGCCGCCGCCTGCGTTAACGACAACATCCGTGCCGAAATCCTTCAGGATAAGCGGAACAAGTCCCGGATGAATACCCGCAGACGGAACCGGGAAGCTCCTCTGCAAATCATAGAGGGGCTCAAGCAGCGCATCCTTAACCGCTAAATTCTCTTCCTTCGGCATAACGACTGAGCCATAAGGCGATGGGAAAAGGACCAGATCGGCACCAGCGAGACGCATCAGCTTGCCAAGCAGCAGCGAGGCGCTGATTCCATAGTGAGGCGATGGATATATTGCGCCAGCCATGGCGGGATGAGCCGCAATCGGTACATTGATCGATTTATCGCTGCTAAGCTCGTGCAGCACATCATAGCCGTAAGCAAGCACGTTGAACAGCAGCGCGTTGGCGCCTGCGTTAATTGCTTTGCGCGCGTTTGCAGCAAGCTGAGAGGTAGGTCCAGTCAAGTTAACGGCGTACAGCAGTTTCTGGCCGGTTTCCGCTTCAGCGCGGCGGGCGGCATCCATGCAGGCTTCCACGCGCTTCTCAAGCGGTGTTAGCGGATTTTCAAACAATATTTCGTCATCCTTGATCAAATCTACGCCGCCAAGCGCTTGTTTATAGAACTGATCCTGCAGGTTAGACAGATCATAGCCGACAACTGATTTGAAAATACTCATAAGCAATGGGCGGTCATGAACGTTAAGCAGCTCCCGGACGCCGTTAAGCCCAAACTTTGGACCGGGAAAAGCGGCTGCGAAATCCTCGGATACATCAAGGTCAAGCAGTTTGATTTTACCGTCCATCGAAAGCTTGCCGAATACGGTAACGAGCAGGGCGGGCAGGTCGCGGCTGAAGTTAATGTCAGGGTATGCAATTCGTATGTCGGCATAGCGCTCTCCTGGTAAAACGTTAGCGGGCTCATGTACATCAACGGACAGAACCTTGCCGAGATGTTTTTCCATATTTGCTTTTTGCGCTTCAGGGAGCTCCGTCCAGCTGCCAACCGTCAAGCCAACCGCGATCGAAAGCGCCTTTTTGTTAAAATCCGCTTTATCGTCATAGGAACGATAGGTTGCGATACATACACCGTTCATTCTGTAATACTCCTCTCGATAGCTGCTCCCAGCTCGCCCGCACGTTCGGCTGAGCGCTTTACGGCCTTTATAATCGTTTCCGAGAAGCGGTTCTCTACCATCACCTCAATCGCAGCCTGTGTCGTCCCGTTAGGCGAGGTCACCTTGCGGCGCAGCTCGGCCGGCTCTTCGCCGGTGTAACGGACCATTTCCGCTGCGCCGAGAACCGTTTGAATGACAAGCTCTTTAGCCGCTTCTTCAGATAGGCCAAGCTGGGTCGCTGACGCAATCATCGATTCCATGAAGTAGTAAACATATGCAGGACCGCTGCCGGAGACGCCGGTTACAGCCTGCTGGAGCGATTCATCGACGACGGCGTTAATGCCGACGGAGTTGAAGATCGCTTCCGTAAGCAGCCTTTGCTGCGGAGTTACGTTCTCGGAATAGCTGATTCCGGTAGCTCCGAGACCTATGGTGCTTGAGGTGTTCGGCATTGCGCGGACGACGGAGGCCTTGCCTCCAAGCAGCTGCTCAATCGCGCTAATGGACAAGCCGGCGATAACCGAAATAAATAGCTGCTTCGGCAAGGCCAACGGTTTTATGGAAGCGATCGCTTCGGCAGCATCCTTTGGCTTCATAGCCAAAAATATGATGTCCGCATCGCGCAAATAGGCTTCATTATTTGAGCCTTGAACGATGGTTTGCACGCCATAACGCTCATTAAGCTCAGTGAGACGCTCCGCGTTTTGCCGGTTAAGCATTGAAATCCGCTTTGGTTCAACCAGCTTTTCATTGATTAAGCCTCTAACGATGGCCTCGGCCATCGATCCGGCACCGTAGAAGCAAAGCTGCAGGCTGGCAATGCCGGTTTGTGTCAAAAGGGACATTTTAGCATTCCTCCGTTTTATCATTTATGTTTTGCGGGAGATAAGGGGCAGCGATTAGCCCCTTATTTGACCGCTTCCGTAGATCCGGTATTTTGTTGAAGTCAGGGCAGGCAGACCCATTGGCCCGCGTGCATGCAGCTTCTGAGTGCTGATGCCGATTTCCGCGCCGAAGCCAAATTCAAAGCCATCGGTGAAGCGGGTGGAGGCGTTATGGTATACGGCTGCCGCATCAACTTCCTGTATGAAGCGTTCAGCGTTTATCGCGTTTCCGGTAACGATACATTCCGAATGCTTCGTCCCGAAGCGGCGGATATGTTCAAGCGCCGCATCAACATGCGGAACAATGCGGATATTTAATATATAGTCATTATACTCTGTACTAAAGTCCTCATCCGTAGCAAGTTTAACCCCTGCAAGCAGGGCAGTCGTACGTTCGCAGCCGCGGAGCTCAACGCCAGCTTGAATGAA
>DATJKM010000048.1:0-13815 GCA_035491515.1 Candidatus Udaeobacter sp.
GAGACTGAGACATTTATTGATGAACGCCGCTGCCATTGCAGTCGCAAGCCCTTTGCCTCGGTGCTCAGGCGCATACGTGTTAATACCGATTTCATACTCATCTGCGCTTACAAAAACGGATATACATGTACCGATCACTACGTTATTTTTGAAGAAGCAATAGCCTATTCCTTTCTCGAAAAAATCGTCCAGCGATCTCCAAAATTTCATAATTTCTGTCGCAATGATATGCCCTGTATCCATGACAATGACGCCGCGGTCAATTTCCTTAAGCTCATAATCGCTCGGAACCGCACTCACTGCATGAGCGAACCTCTTTAAATACGATTCCTTGTCAAAAGAAAACGGAACTCTTACTCCTCTTTTTAGCGGATTTCTGAAAATGCGATCAACCAAAGCTTCAGAGTGTTCGGCAGCAATGACCTCTAAATTAAAATATTGCTCGCCTATTCGAAGTGCAACCGGCTTAATGTTATTTGTAATGAAGCTCTCTACTTTCAAATAAAAATCCTCATTAGAGCCGCCAATAAGATAAAACATTAGAGCCGCCAATAAGATAAAACATTTCGTTTTTTGCCCAAACGAATGCCGTCGTTGGAGATTCCGTGTCATCAACAAATACTTTACCTAAATTATTGCCGTCAATAACACCATTAATGACAACCGGAATGCTGTCACCCTTAAGCAGCGGTTTAATCCTTTTATAGCTCTCTATCGTCTGCAATTCATGGATCATTGGAATCCCTCGCATGTACAATTTTCTCTATTAGTATATCGCTTCCCTGCTTCAAACAAGACGATTTTTGGAGTATGTAAGCACCCTTGGTTAAACACGTGCTCGCTGTCGGAAATGGACAGGGCAGGAAGTATATAAAGAGATGCATGAACCACGTTTCTATGACATAATATTTAAATATAAAAGCGCTTCCAAAAGGAGTTGGTCACATGTTCAACCCTGAAGAATGGACAAAACTATTTATGACTATTCAAGGTAAATCTAAGACCGTCTACATCAACGAACATACGGGACTATCCAAACTACGAGTCACCTTTACTAAAGAGCAGCAAATGGCGCTGGATCGTAAAAGAGTGGATACAGGCGGTCCGTTATTACAGAATAGAGGTGAATAACATCATACAAAAGCAGACAATCATGGAGAAAATAAAAACAACAATCATTCATACCCGGCACAATTTTCTTCTCTGGGTAAAAACGGGAGATAATAGATACCTAAATCAACTCAATAAGTAAGCCTAAGGGGTCAATTTAAACGACGCCCTTTTTTTATTTTCAATTTAAATTAATATCGTTTCGACTGTCATATGCACAATCTATAAAAATTCTCAGCCGAGTAATAATGCCATTGCCAAAAATGTTCCCCAGAAGCTTGAATAAACCGTAAGAACCAAATTTCAAAATTAAAATTCAATTTTTGTTTATCATTGAGTGACCAATAAAGATAATTAGTGATACGGTTACTCGCATCGACCTCATTGGAATTAATGAATAGCATTTCACCATCTAAATAGCTAACTGGATACCATCCCTTGGGTAAAACATCACCTAGTCTGCCCATTATTTCTCTTATTTCTTTCAGGCTTAAAAGAAGAAATCCTCCACCATACATACTAAACAATGTTGCTCCATTATGGGTTAGTAGAAACTCCCTGTAGTCTGGCGGTAAAATAACTTGATAAGAATCTATGAAATTTTGAATGTCCTCCTCAACGGCTGCTGGATTAAACAAAAACTTTACGGAAACAGCATCACCCGAGGAATTTTGAACAGTGATTTCATCATTGATCATTCTATTTTTCAAGCCAGTAAGTGTATTTTGTAAAACGTTCATAATTACTCCCCACCCTATGTAACAATATGCGCTTTAATAACTTTCCCTCTATCTGTCGTCGAATTCCATATTACATTCACTTCTCGATAAATTGATAAAAACCCAAAAACCCATAAGATGGTCACTTTTTTCAATGTGTCCATCATACGGGTCATAGTTCAAAGTCAGCTTAAACGCCCTGTTTTTTCATAGTTATTCAGATTAGTTCTGCCAAATCAATTGATATGGTTAACAAGGTTCACACCAGCACTTTGCTGAACACACCGTCGAAATAAGCCGTTATATCAACCTTAATCGGCATAAAGTAAATATTGCTCTTCGTTTGCTTCGTGAAGTCCAAAGCCTTTCTGGAGAAAGCAATATTCCAATCTAATGTCGGCTGAAAATCCGATGGAAAAACGACATTATTTCTCGTTTCCCAATATTTTTGAGACCCGGCCGAGACGACCGGCGATACGCCCCAAAAAATATCTGAACCCTCCAGCATTTCCGAATAAAGCTCTATTAACCGCAGATCGAAAAACGGCTGCGTAAAGAAGCCGTCTGCTCCAGCCTCCAATTTTCTTTGCACATACTCATATTCCTCACGCATGCTGCCCCGATACGGATCTATCGCTGAATAAACTTTGATATGGGGATGCTCCTTCTTGATTTTGGCAATCAAATCGGTGCAAGCCGTCGGATATACCTGATGCCCGCTATTTTTTGGAGCATCACCCGTGACGACGAGCACCTCGGTAATACGATGCTTATCTAAGCGGTCGATGAATGGAAGCGGCTTCGCGCTATCGAAATCCATTGCCCTGATATGGGGAATGCAAGACTCATATAGTGATCTGGACATGCAGGACGCTTCCCAGCTGCGGAGCTCGAATCTCAACAAATCTGGTATATTTATCGTATTAATTTCAGGATAATTTTCTTTAATCAATTGAAGCTCCGCTTTAAGCACAGCCTCGTCTCTTGGAACAAGCTCTAATGAAATTCTCACTTCATAATCTCCTTACTCCCTATAGAATGAACAAATTCATACGTTTATCATGATTGTAATCTGTATAATAATACATATTATCGAATTTAAATTCATTTATCCAATAAGTTTAATAAGGTCTTTCTATCATTTTTCCTTATAAAGCATATTTATTCGCACCCGTGGCATTAGACTTTCGGCAGTCCTACATTGTCTCTGCTTGCAGAAGCTCTCCTATTTTGAACAATGAAATGTATGTAAAGCCTGCCGTCTCAAGATTGGATCTCCCCAGCGGGTCCCTTTCAATAACCGACATAACGGTCGATATTTCAGCCCCATACTTCTTCAAATCATTAGCGCTTATGAGGATTTGGCCGCCGGTTGTCACCACGTCCTCTATCACACATACCTTTTTCCCGGCTATATCCGCACCTTCAGCGAGCTTACAAGTACCGTATTCCTTCGCCTTTTTTCTAACGAACACTATCGGTATGCCTGTTTTTAGCGATAAAGCAGTCGCAATCGGAATGCCGCCCATCTCAAGCCCGGCTAAAATCTCTGTACCCGCAGGCACTAATGGCATCAATCGTTCTGCAATTTCCGCAAGCAGCCTTGGGTTCGACTCGAATAAATACTTATCAAAATAGTGATGAGACGTTTGACCTGAACGCAGCTTAAAGTTCCCTTGTAAATGTGCCGTTTCATAAATCGCTTTCGCCAGTGCTTCTCTTTCCATTTGTAAAGCCCTCCATCGCCATTTTGTGCATAAAAAAACACTAAAGCAGCAAGCACTCTAGTGTTTCGTGTAAGAATAGAAATATAAAAATGAAAACCGAGGACTGTCCCAAAGCTCCTCATCCTTCCCTCTCATACTCCCACCCCTTCCAATCATTTCTATTATTGTACCTACTGCACCGCAAAATGGCAACTTCAACCTCGCATTAGCGCCACTTTAATCATGAGCCTGGACTCCGCACAGCTTTCTCGGCGCCTCCGAGCATTTCTTCGGTTCGCTCTGCTTCGTGCAGATCAAAATGCTTAAGCTCTCCGCCAAAAGCGATTCGCGCCAGCTGCTGACTAATTGGCCCCACCTGCGTCGTCACTAAATTTGACAACACGATTACCGTTAAATCCTCATTCTTATAGTGCTTCATCTCAGACAGAAACCCGTTAATGCCGCCGCTATGTCCAATCACCTTTCTGCTGCTGCCGAGAATCTCTTCCTCATATATAAATAGTCCATAGCCATATCGATCCTTGAACGGAGTAGTCATGCGCTCATAGGCCTGCTCGTTAATTTGCCGCTGGGTATGTAAAGCCAGTCCCCATATGTACAGGTCCTCGATGGTCGAATACAAGCCGCCGGCGCCGGATGGGATGGACATATCCGTAAATTCCGCATTAACCATGCCACCGCAAACCTCATAGCCGGAAGCACGATTTTTCAAAATTTTCTTCGCGTTGTCATAGCCTGAATTGATCAAGCCAAGCGGCTTCAATATAGCATGATGGATATAATCCTCATAGTCCCGGTTCGTTACCCGCTCAATGATATAACTAAGAAGCACATAGCCTGAATTGCTGTAATCGAACCTTTCCCCCGGCTCAAACAACAAGGGCTTGTCCGAAAATCTTGCGACGGTCTCTTCTGTAGAAGAAGCAAGCCGCATCTTCGCAACATAATCATCAAAGCCGGTGAAATTCGGTATTCCCGACGTATTTGTGAGCAGATGATGAATCGTAATGATATCGCCGTTCGGGTAGCCGGGGATGTACCTCGCGATTGGATCATTAACATTCAGAAGCTTTAGCTCATGCATCATGACGATAGCCATGGCCGTAAATTGCTTCGTGATGGAGCCGATACGGAATATCGTTTGCGGCGTATTCGGAATATCGTGCTCGAAGTTTGCCATTCCGTAACCCTTGCATAAAACGATTCGTCCCTCGGAAGCGACCAATACGCAGCCGTTAAGATAGCCTGATCGGGTAAGCGACTGGCAATAATCATCCAGATTATGCTGCAAAAGCGGTATGGACGCTGCGCCTGCTTCAGTCAAGAAATCATCTCCATCCAGATAGAAGTACATTCCCTATTTCCCTATTTCTAATAAAATTGAACGATTTTCTATCTCCATAATACCGTACATATGTTCGGTTTGTAAACTTTTTCCTTGAAGCGCGGTCAGCGGCGCCAGACCAACCAAAATAAACGACAGGACGAATTTAACTACGACTACTCCACCAACTCTTCTACAATCTCCTGATTCAGTCCCTCACCGGAAATAGAAACTAACGGAGATATTTCAATAGCCCGTGACAGGAGTTGTTCTACTGGAATACCAGCTTTAATCAACCACTTTTTATGCAGCTTTAATACCAGGTTTCGTGCGCTCCTCGGACTATCCTCTCCCTCCTTATTTTTCACAGGAGCAAACTCCTCTTCACGCCTCATCTTTAAAACCGTCACTTCAGGGGCTAATGGAAAAAAATCAAAAATGAATCGTTCCAGCTTATAGGCATTAGGAGCCTCGGGTTTCATTAATTTCCCCGTAGAATCAACATAGTCTATCCGCTTTGAGGCTGCATGATAGGGGATATGTGTATCAGCATAATGCTCTACGAAATCATATCTAAATAGGTGGATAGATATGTTTCCAGCATGATAGGTTAAGCTTCCATCATGATTTCTTGCCTGCAGCAAATAGCTCGGAATTTCCGTGTACTCTACGACAGCAGGAACATTATTTTTCAAACAGACAACGCCAATCTTTTCATCCGGGTTCGTTTTCTCAATTACTTTTGTTGCAATAGGGTTATTATGAGAAGCAGCCACCCCGATGAAAGACGGATCGGCTACTTTTATAAGAGCATTATCTACATTGTAATAAAACAGCCAGGTTACGCCCCGCTTCTTCATATCAGCCAATGCGCCCGACCGTTTTAATGACGAAAAACACTCACCATTGCCGCTCGGGGCAAACCTTAACTCCGAAGAGGCGGTTAGCATTAACTTACCTTCGTGATCCAAAACCGGCATCGTATTTTGCTGGAAGAAAAAACATTCATCTGCCGGATAACCAAAATAATTGGCGGAATTAAAAAACGCAATGGTTTCTTGATGATTTTCAGGACTCGTCATGATATACCATGGAATACTCTTGTTCGCTCTTCTTGAAAGGTTCAGAAGACGCTCTGCTTGCAATTGAAACAAAGACTTGCGGGAGGGGAGACCAATATCCAGTGTACCTTTTGGTCCATTATGGCCCAGTCTGCTCCCTTGACCTCCAGCAACGACGATTACCGCTACTCTCCCGCTTCGAATTAGCTCCCAGCCTAATTGTGTGTAAGCATCCTGTTCATTGTTATCATACTTATCCCAATCTTCATAAGGAATTGGCGTTATATTAGCGGAATTATCCTCGATATGCTGATCTTTTTTATGAAGTATTGCAACTAACTGTTCAAAATCCACACTTTGTATTTGATCGAATAATTGAGCTTTTTCTTCGGGAGTCCGTCTCTCAAGAAAACGCAATACGTGTTCTTGCTTATATTTATTTAGTATTGTTTCTGCTTTTAGAAATTCATTATCCATATCAGCACCTCGTTTTAAATAAGATTACCACATATATCCTCCTATTTGTTCTATGGTTGCCATACAAGCCGCCTTGAATAGCAGCCAATCAAATAACGAATACTGGTAAATAGTAAAGTATTAAAAAGGGGCCTCTTCCATGTCATTCAGCCGGTTCGTTCGAGAGAAAAAGAAGCAAAAGAAAAAAGAAATCGTCCACGAATTGGGATTTCCAGCGGATAATCAGCCTCTTGAGCAGGATCTTGATCGTACGGTAGACCGCATCAAGCAGGCGCTCGGGAATAGTCCGGATGTCATTGTCCGCACGTAGGGAGCCGTCCGCTTATTCGGGTTGCGGCCGTCTACATGGAAGGCCTTACGGATATAGAGAAGGTTAATGATTTTGTCTCTCATTCGTTATTGTTCGAACAGAATGAGAACGAGTCAACGCAATCGAACGACCCTCAGCATATTTTTGACGTCATCCTGAACAGAGCGCTGACCGTTGGCGATGATAAATATCATCTGAATGACTGGAATGTCATGATGCATGCCCTATTATCGGGAGACATTGTTGTTTTTGTCGATAACTGCGAGGGCAGCATCAGCGGAAATCTCCGGGGGGGCGAACGAAGAGGCGTAACCGAGCCCGAAACCGAGGTTAACATTCGAGGTCCCAAGGATAGCTTTAACGAATCGATCGGAACCAATATTTCTCTCATCCGCCGGAGACTGAAAAGCCCGAATCTTTGGCTGGAATCGATGAGAATAGGGAATATAACGCAGACCGATGTCTCCATCATGTACCTCAAGGGAATCGCGGAAGACCGGCTTGTCGAAGAAGTGAGACGGCGTTTGAAGGACATTCGAATTGACGCTATCCTGGAATCGGGTAACATCGAAGAATTAGTTCAGGATCAAACGTTCACTCCGTTCCCGACCGTGTATAATACGGAGCGCCCTGATATGGCGGTTGGCAATTTGCTGGAGGGACGGATCGCGGTGTTGGTCGACGGAACGCCGAACACCCTGATTTTGCCGACCACCTTCTCGCAATTTTTTAAAGCTGCGGAAGATTACTACCAGCGGTTTGAGTTTACCGTATTCATGCGATTCATCCGCTATTTCAGTTTCTTTGTCCTCCTGCTGCTGCCGTCCGTATACATCGCGGTCAGCACCCACCATCACGAAATGATTCCGACGCCTCTGGCCATCAATTTATTGGCTCAGCGCGAAGGGGTCCCGTTTCCCGTCTTTTTTGAAGCTTTTCTGATGGAGGCTGCATTTGAACTCATGCGGGAGGCCGGCACCCGTATGCCTCGAGCGATCGGACAAGCGGTTTCCACGGTCGGTGCCATCGTTCTTGGGCAAGCGGCGGTCGAAGCAGGCATAGTAACGGCGATGATGGTCATCATCGTATCTTTTACGGGGATTGCCAGCTTTACGATGCCTGGCTTCACCCTTTCCGCTTCAGCCCGGCTAATTCGGTTTCCAATGATGATTGCCGCTTCCACCTTCGGTTTTTATGGGATTATTATGTGTATGATTCTGCTCGTGGCTCACCTGACCAACTTGCGGTCTTTCGGCATTCCTTATCTGTCTCCGTTCGCCCCTTTTGGATTTCGGCATCAAAAGGATGCCATATGGCGCTCCCATCAAAACATCGATAACGCGTCCGGGTTTGTCGGAAGCGCCATCGTCCGATCAAAACAACAACAGCGGAAGGACGGATACAACGTGAGACGTAAAGCGGGTTTACTTGCGCTAATGATTTTATGCTTGTTCCCTCTGACAGGCTGCTGGAATTACAGAGAGATGAACGAGCTCGCCATAGCTTTGGCAATGGGAGTCGATAAAGCTAAGGGCAAAGAAGAATTCCGCTTCTCGTTTCAGGTTGTGAACGCTAGAGATATTGCAGGCATTAAAGCAACTGGCACAATACCGGTTAATGTTTACTCAGGTACGGGCAAGACTTTGCTCGAGGCAATCCGAAAAGCATCGCAAAAAGTACCGCGAAGGATTAACGCTCAGCATATGCGGGTTTTTATCATCGGGGAAGAGATGGCCAAAAAAGGGATCGCAGAAGTATTCGATCTGATGGAACGGGATCCTGAACCGCGGTTAACGACGAGAGTATTCATTGCCAGAGGTTCCGACGCGAAGTCAATTCTGTCGATCATCACGGCGGTCGAGTCTATTCCAGCCAATGCCATTCTCGGGAAATTGAAAATTACGGGTAGGGTATTGGCGGAGAGCTACGAAGTGGAGACCGACGATGTCATTCGCGGGCTGCAGACCAAAGGAGGAGGTCCCGTCATTAGCGGAATAAAGCTCGTCGGAGATGCACAAACCGGGCAGAAAATTTCGAATATTGAGCAGACCGAGCTGCCGACTGATCTATATACAAGCGGCATGGCTCTTTTTAAAGAGGGAAGACTGGTAGGCTGGGCGAAAGGCGGTAAGGCCCGGGGAATATCATGGATTAACAATAATATGAAAAGCAGCATTGTTGACCTCGACTGCGAAACGAAAAAGGATGCCATCGCGATTGAGATTCTTCGATCACGCAGCAAAATCAAGGCGGAGATTCGTGGAGAACAACCAGTCATTCGCATCATTATTAAGCAAGTCGGCGTTGTGGGAGAAGCGGTGTGTCCGGTAGATTTAAGCAAATCGGCGGAAATCCGGAAATTGGAACAGCAATTGAACAAAGAAACGGTACAATCCTGCAAAGAAATTTTCAAGAACAGCAGATCCATGACGATAACAAAGCAAATGCTAAGCATAAAAAGCATGAGAGAAACGATAAAAATCCGCAAATCGATCTATGGCCTCCAATCATCGAACGGTTAATTGACGGTGCATTCCGTGAGGTTCTCTTGCATTATTATGATATTTGCCAATTGATTTCATTCAACTCAAGGCAGAACTATTCATGTAACATCTCGAAAACTATCGATAAACTGCTGCGCGCGCTTAGGCAGATAATGGTCCCTCAGCCAAAGGATGCCGACATCGGATTGAAAGTCCGCATCCTCGATATCGAGCATTTTGACAACGGTGCTTGGAAAAGAAGACATGACCGACTTCGGGAATACGGTTGCGCCGATTCCTCCTGCGATAAGCGACATAATAATCGCAACGCTCGAGCATTCGCATATAATATTAGGCACGAAGCCGTGCCGCTTGCACTCGTTCACGACCTGCTCATGCATACGCGTCGTTTTGTCCGTCTTCAAGGTTAGGAACGGAAACTGGGCTAGCTCCTTCATGCAAATCGCTTCCTTGCTGGAATACGCCGTCCAGGAGCTCGGAATAACGGCTACGAACGGATCTGAAGGCAGCGGCAAAATGGTATATTGCTGCGGATGCCTCTGCGCCTCAAACGGAAGTCTCGCGACGACCAAATCAATGGCCCGCTTCTCAAGCTGCTCGCCTAAGTAAAAATGGTCGCCCTCCGATATTTTAAACGTAACTTGGGGATACCTTTCCCTGAACAGCTCGATCCGCTTTGGCAATAAGGAAATGCAGGACACAACCGACCCGATCGACAGGACGCCCCGAACGCCCTCCTCCATCCCCTTGACTTCCCGGAGGGATTCATCGAATTGCACGAGCAGCGCTTCCGCCTTCTGCTTAAGCAGCTCTCCCGAATCGGTGAGCTTCAGCCCTTTGCCATTGCGTTCAAACAGCTTGACGCCGAGCTCTTCCTCCATCAGCTTGAGCTGCCTGCTGAGGGGCGGCTGCTCCATATTAAGCAGCTTGGCCGCACGCGTAACCTGTCCTTCTTGTGCTATAGTTAGGAAGTACTTAAGCTGTCGCATGTCCATTCCGTTCACTCCGTTCATCTATACCCAAAAGGTATGGACATTCAATAAAATAGATATTTTAAATATATCGTATGAAGTGTTAGCATTCAATTATTGATCACTAAAGGGAGATGGGCCAATTGCTTCAATCATTGGAAATCGAGTTAACCAAAAACAAGAAACAACAACCAGCGGCGGATCAGCTTGGATTCGGCAACCATTTTACGGATCATATGTTTATTATGGATTATTCGACGGACAACGGCTGGCATAAGCCGCGTATCATACCTTATCAACCGATCGTATTAGACCCGGCAGCCAAAGTATTCCATTATGGACAAACGATCTTTGAAGGCTTGAAAGCGTATAAAACCGACGATGGCCGCGTACTGCTGTTCAGACCTCAAAAAAACATACAAAGAATGAACCGCTCTAATGAGCGTCTCAGCGTTCCCGAGCTTGATATCGATACGACGATCGAAGCTTTGAAGCGGCTGATCGCAGTTGATAAGGACTGGATTCCGACGGCTCCAAGCACATCGCTGTACATTCGTCCCTTCATCATCGCGACTCAGGCGCAGCTTGGCGTGGCGCCGTCTACCCACTATCAATTCATCATCATCATGTCGCCGGTAGGCGCTTATTATACGGAGGGTGTGAACCCGGTCAAAATTTTCGTTGAATCGGATTACGTCCGTTCTGTAAAGGGCGGCGTGGGCGAAGCGAAGACTGCAGGCAATTACGCTGCCGGCTTGAAAGCGCAGGAGCTTGCCAAGGAGAAAGGCTATTCCCAGGTGCTGTGGCTTGATGGCGTGCACCGCAAATACATCGAGGAAGTCGGCAGCATGAACGTCTTTTTCAAAATCAACGGCGTTGTGCATACGCCGGCGTTGAATGGCAGCATTTTGGATGGCGTAACCCGTAATTCCATTATTCAGCTGCTCCAGCATTGGAACATCCAGGTTGTAGAGCGTCCGATCACGATAGAGGAGCTGTACGAGGCCAGCCGCAAAGGCGAGCTGGAGGAAGCTTTCGGTACAGGGACAGCTGCTGTTATTTCTCCGATCGGCGAACTGAACTGGAAGGATGACGTGCTCGTCATTAACCAAGGACAGACAGGCGAACTTTCCAAAAAGCTCTACGATACGCTAACCGGCATTCAGATGGGCAAGCTTGCGGACCCGTTCGGCTGGATGGTCGAAGCCAGCGCCGTTAATGTATAAATGACTATGTTAATGCAAATAACCGCGGCAATCCAGATCAACAAGTTCTGGACTGCCACGGTTATTTTTTTGAGCTTTAGTTAGTTTGCGCTTAGCAGCATCAGCCGCGCGCGTAATCGGATGCCCGTTTGAATTGCTCGTCACTCGGACGTACGCCTGTATACAGAATAAATTGCTCCAACGCTTGGATAGCGAATACTTCCGCCCCCGTAATAACCTTCTTCTCCTTCTGCCTTGCGAGGCGGATCAGCGGCGTCTCAGCAGGAAGCGCGACCACATCAAACACGGTCTCAGCCGCGTCGATAGCCTCCGGTTCGAATGAAAGGTCATCTGACTCTGCGCCGCCTGCCATGCCGATGGGCGTGACATTCACGAGCAGATCCGGTCGTATCGATCCCAGCTCTCCTATCCACTCATAGCCATAGTCATCCGCTAACGAACGGCCTGCAGCTTCGTTTCTGGCGATGACATAACCGGAACGAAATCCCGCATCACGCAGCGCACATAAAACAGCTTTAGCCATGCCGCCGCTCCCGCGCAGCGCGAAAACACTGTCACGCCGCACTTGATGCTGTTCGAGCAGCTGCGAAACCGCAATATAATCGGTGTTATAGGCACGCAGCCGGCCATTATCATTCACGATCGTGTTGACGGACTGAATAGCGGTCGCCGATCCATCCATCTCGTCCAAAAATGGGATACACGCCTCTTTGTACGGCATGGAAACGGCACAACCGCGAATTCCTAAAGACCGGATGCCGCCGATGGTCGCTTGCAAATCGTTTGTCGTAAATGCTTTGTAAATGAAATCAAGACCTAACTCATCATACAAAAAATTGTGAAACCGGGTGCCAAAGTTCCCCGGTCTGCCGGCAAGCGACATGCATAGCTGTGTGTCCTTATTGATTGTTGGTTTCATCATTACCTCCATTAGCGTCGTTGATTCTTTTCACCCGCCTACATTGCCATCCGTTCCGCCAAACGCGAAATGATAGCCGTCCGGGTCCTCGATTACAAATTCCTTCCACGGTCCCCCTTCTGCGTAGATGACCGGCTCCACAGAAATAATCGCGCCTTTGCTGCGAAACTCTTCATAAAGAGCGTCCAGCTGCGTCCAATTTTCGGTGTAAACCTGCACATCAACGGCATAGCCGCCGTTAGCCGGACGCGGATTTGGCCTGACGTCAGATGGCTCGTCCGCTTGGAACAGCTTGAGAGCCACGCCTTTCAAGCCCCCGCGCTCTGCCCACCAATCCGTAACGTTAAACCCCAGCACCTCGCGATAAAAGCTTTGAGACCTGGCCAAGTCGGAAACCATTAATACGGTAAGCGAGCTAAGCTTATCAGACATCATATCTTCTTCTCCTTTATTCGCACAGTGATCCTTAAAGATATTCGCTTCTTCATTTTCATTTCCTTTTTTGTATCGCGCGAACGCAGCAAAACCGATCATTGTAACAACCTGGTAATAAACAGTTATAGCCAATATTTCTATGCCATTCTGCCCGCGATTCGGATAGGATGTAATTAAACAACGTTAAAACGGTTAGAAGGATGATTCCGCTATGCTCCACATTTCTGCAGCACATACTGTTTTCGACAAGGAAGAGCTTTTTGACGCTATGGCCTTATTGTATAAGATGGGCACGCCGCTCAAGAGCCGGTTCATCTCCAATGGCTTGAATGATACTTACGAAGCCGAAACGTCTGCCGGTAAATTTATTTTACGGATTTACAAGCATAGCTGGCGAACAGAAACGGATATACGCTTTGAGCTCGATCTGCTTATGCACTTGAAGGAATGCGGACTGCCGGTTTCGTATCCGATTCCAAGGCGGGACGGCGAATGGATAACGGAGCTCAGCGCCCCGGAAGGCTTGCGTTACGCTGTGCTGTTCACATTTGCTCCTGGGATAGGCAAATCCGATGTGAAGACAAGCCGCTCCTATGGGCGCGCGATCGCTGATCTCCACCATGCGATGGACCGCTATATTCCCCGGTACAAGCGCTTTGAGCTTGATGCCCGTCATCTGCTTGATGAGCCGCTCCAGCAGCTTCGCCCGTTTTTGCAGCATCGCCCGCATGATTTAAAGCTTGTGGATGACATATCCGGCCGGCTTAGAAAGCGCCTCGAGTCGGTCGCAAACGGAGCGTATGATTGGGGTGTATGCCACGGAGACCTGCATGGCTGGAACGTGTTCCATACGGTAGACGGCGGCCTGACCCACTTTGATTTCGACTGCTGCGGTTTAGGCTGGCGCTCCTACGATCTATCCGTATTTCTATGGGATCGCGTCCATGGTAAAGAAGATCGCTTCGAAGATGAATGCTGGGACGCCTTCATCGGAGCTTATTTGGCGGAACGCCCGCTAAGCGAGCAGGATAT
>DATJKM010000049.1:0-3837 GCA_035491515.1 Candidatus Udaeobacter sp.
GCAATCGACCGTATTCTGGCAAGCCGGCTTGGAGATTTTGCAGTAAGACAGCTAATGGCCGGCGATTCAGGCAAAGCTTGCGGCGTCATTCGCGGTGAGCTTGTAACGACGGATATCGATACCGTAGTAAACACGAAGAAGCCGTTTGACATGGGTATGTATGAGCTGGCCCTTCGTTTGTCCCAATAATCGTAACATGTCTGCAACAAAAAAAGTCCACCTGCGCTGCGATAGCGAAGGTGGACTTTTCTGTTGCAAAAAAGCCGTTCAGGTTACTTATAAATCACGCCAGGGGAGTATTTATTGCCCGCATTCCAGAGCAGGTACTCATGAATGCCGGTATCTTGAAGCGCTTTAATTTGTGCTTCGACCTCGGCCTTGCCATACTTCATATAATGACCGCTGCCTAACCAGCTTGCTGTGAAATCTTGAATCCAAGGCCGAATGATCGGTTTAAGGTCCAAGGTTGGATCAAGTTTCTTATGTGTGTCAAGCATAGCCCCTTTTATGGTCTCATAAGGGCTCCGGTCCGGATCCTTCTGCTTAAACCAGCCTGTGCTGTAGTGACTTGGATAAACCATGGGTGAAATAACATGAACATCATTCGATATTTTCACGAAATCCTGGCCGATCCCTTCGGCTGCAGGCACAGATGCTGCGTATCCGAATATGTCGACCGAAACGCGCACGCCAAGCGGCTCAAGCTGCTCGCGGGCGTATTTGACGAAGCCGGCGACCGCATCGACGCGGCTTAGTTCCGTTTTGTTATAGGTAAGATAGCCTGCTTTTTTCTCGAAGCCTTCGGGAAAACGCACATAGTCGAATTGGATCTCCTTGAAGCCAAGCTTTGCCGCTTCCTTCGCGACGGCGATGTTATAATCCCAAACCTCCTTGCGGTAAGGATTTACGAAGCTGTCGCCACGGCCGTTTTTCCAGATCGTGCCGTCCTGGTGGAGGAACGAGAGCTCGGGCTGCTTGCGGGCCAGTACGGTATCCTTGAAAACGACGATTCTTGCAATCGGATAAATATTGTGCTGATTAAGGGTTACCATAAGTCCATTAATGTCACTTATATATTTCTTTGAAGCGCCAACCTTCTGCAGCTCGGGTGTCGTCGTAGGGTATGTAATGTACCCGTCGTCATCTTTAATATCGATAACCATACTGTTAAGCTCAGTACTGTCAACTAGCTTTAATAAGGTCTCCATACGCGCACCGCCGGCGCTGTGTGCCGTTACATAAATACCTTTGATCGGCGGGGTATCCGGCTGCGGATCTTTCTTGACATTTGCTGCTTCTGAGGTTCCAGCGTCGATGGTACCGTTTGCGGGCGAATCTGGTTGTATGATCGTTTGACCGGCTGCGGTGTTTAAGTAGGCAACAGCTAGCTGTTTCGTTGCGGCACTATGGTCTCCGCTTCCAGTGAGCAAGTTGTACAGCAGCAGTAAGCTTGAAATGATGATGTCCATTTTGCTCTCTCCCCGTTAGCTATTCTGTTCAAATTATAAAGCAGACGACAGGTCTTGGTCATCAACTTTTTTGAACGTATAAGAAAGTATATGTTGCATTTTTGCGTGCAAGATCATTTTTTCTTAGCGAAAAAAAAGAAAATCGATTAGAGGATAATTGCAGCTATTCGGGCTGGAAAATAAACAAAAAGCCAGTCGAGTTTGCCTCGACTGGCGTCTAACGAATTCATGTGTCCCGCATTGTCATTGTAACAAAGCTTCTCTCTGCTGATTGCAAATACTATGCTGCACAATTTCCATTGCGTCAGCGGGCTCGAGTAGTGCGAGACCGTCACGCAGCACAATGCTGATGTCCAATTCACGTTCAGTAAGAAAAGGACTAAGCTCTGGAGCAAGCTTCTCTACAATTTGAGACAATTTGACCGTTTCCATATCCATTGAGCATCACCCTTTCATATCGAATGTTTAGGGGAAATCATATGGCAAGAAACCAAAGCTACGGGATACAAACATTATATCAGGATCATTTTCAAAAACATAGGGATACTCTGTAAAATCCATATTTGCGTATATGGTTTAGTCTTTTGGCTTGGAAAAGTCGCCAATGACGCCCACCGTCTCCACGATGTTAATGAATGCATGAGGGTCAATGGTGGTAATTGTCTTGCTTAGTTCGGCTAATTCGTATTTCGTTCTTACAGTCATCAGCATATCTCGATCTGCCAAGGAATATGCACCACGCGTTTTAATTATCGTAATGCCGCGCGGGTGCGAGAGCAGCTTTGCGAGCAGTTCCTCGGTTTTGGTCGTGATAATGAAGGCTGTTAATTTAACATGCCTTACATGGATAAGATCTACTACTTTGCCTGCGGAGAAGATGGACAAGAGCGAGTAAAGAGCCGAATCCCAGTTTTGGGTAAACATAACGAGCAAAGCGATTACGGCGCCATTTAATATGAAAATAATCATTCCCACCGGCAAATCGCGTCTTCGTGTAACGATGGATGCAATAATATCGAATCCGCCTGACGAACCTCCGTAACGCAGCGTTAAGCCGCTGCCAAAGCCGACCAAAATACCTCCAAACACAGAGCCGAGTACGATGTCTTCGGCAATTTGTGCGACCGGGATGATTTGCAGGAACAAAGTAGACAATATGACAGTGTATATGCTCCAAATAATAAAGCGATGGCCAACTGCGAACCATCCCCATAGTAAGACAGGCAAATTAAGGATGAAATAAAGCCAGCCGATATTGCCGCCGGTAACATAGCCAATTACCATGGAAATGCCGGATATGCCACCGCTTAACAGCTGGTGTGGAATGAGAAATAAATTGAAGCCTAAAGCGATGAGGAGGGAACCTGCTGTCATAATCGGAATCGTTATTAGGTAACGCAGGGAGTGTGGATTCAATACATTCGCCCCAATGCAACTGATATGTGTAATTTACTCATTTTGTTCCACTTAGTATGGCTTTAATTGGTTTACTGGTATTCATGATTGAATGTGTGCTATAATGATTTGGATATTCTTAAGTAGGCTGAAGATAAAAGGAGTTTGAGAAAAGTTTGAAAACATTTGCAGAATTTGGCTTAGAACCGAAAGTATTGCAAGCTATTACCGAACTTGGATTCGAGGAATCTACCCCGATTCAAGACAAAGCGATCCCTATAGCTATGGCAGGTACAGATCTTATTGGCCAAGCACAAACGGGTACAGGAAAGACAGCGGCATTCGGAATTCCGCTCATTAACAAAATTCCGACAAGCGAGGAACGCATTGTCGCATTAATAATGACGCCAACCCGTGAACTCGCTATTCAAGTGGCTGACGAGATCGGGAAGTTAACTCGATACAAAGGTCTTCGCTCGCTGCCGATTTACGGTGGACAAGAAATTGGACGTCAAATCCGTGCATTGAAGAAGAAGCCTCAAATTATTATTGGAACACCAGGCCGTTTGCTTGACCACATCAACCGTAAGACAATTCGTCTCGATGATGTGCAAACGGTAATTTTGGATGAAGCTGATGAAATGCTTGACATGGGCTTCATGGATGACATCCAGTCGATCTTGAAGCAAGTGCCTGAAGAGCGTCACACGATGCTGTTCTCCGCAACTATGCCGGTTAATATCCAGAAACTTGCACAACAATTCCTGAAAAACCCTGAGCATGTTTCGGTAATTCCGAAGCAAATCACAGCGCCATCTATTGAGCAATCATACATCGAAGTGCACGAGCGCCAGAAGTTCGAAGCACTTAGCCGCTTGCTTGATATGGAATCCCCTGAGCTTGCTATCATCTTCGGCCGTACAAAACGCCGGGTTGATGAGCTTAGCGAAGCGCTTCAGAAGCGTGGTTACAC
>DATJKM010000050.1:0-12271 GCA_035491515.1 Candidatus Udaeobacter sp.
GTCCGATGATTATACCGGCGAGATGGTCGATATCGCTGATAAACTGGATGCTTTAATTAAAGCAAGCCTTGAAATGCGCAACAATCCCCATTACGCGGATACTTATTATAACCAGCTTGTAAAAATCCAGCACCGGTTTGAAAATCCGTGCGTTATTTTTTTCCTTGCCTATATTTTGCACGATTTAACTTACTCGAATCTGATTGGTCAGAATTAGACTTTTTATTTTTGAAAAGCAGTGTAAAATTTTATAGCCTGCCGGGTTACTTCTCCCGACAGGCTAATTGATTTCGTCTTGCCTATTAGTAACGCATATCGCTCGTTATCTCCCTGATAACCTCATAGAACCGCCGCCACTCCGGATTAGCGCCATCATGCTGACGGTTTTCGGGCGGCTTTTCCTCATCGGTATGCGAATGATTATGCGCATTATTCGTTTTATTGCTTTCAAGCTGCAACTTTTCCTGTTTAGCGCGCAGGCTGTCTTCGGACATTTATATCCTCATCCCTTCAACCAGCTTTTTCGCAAGGCAAAAAGCTCCTTCAGATCCTCGGTAGACATTTCGGTAATCCACTGCTCCGACTGGCCGACGACTTGTTCGTTCAAAGACTGTTTCCGGTCGATCATCTCGTCGATCTTCTCCTCCAGTGTGCCTAGCGTAATAAACTTATGCACCTGAACCTGCTTCGTCTGTCCGATTCGGAACGCGCGGTCAGTCGCTTGGTTTTCCACGGCCGGATTCCACCAACGGTCAAAATGAAAAACATGGTTCGCCGCAGTCAAGTTGAGCCCCGTGCCGCCCGCCTTCAGCGAGAGCACAAAAGCGCAGCATGGCTCCTCGGTATTTTGAAACTGATCGATCATTTGATCCCGTTTCGCCTTGGGCACTCCGCCATGCAAATAAGGCACAGGCAAACCAAGCTTCTCTTCCAGCAGCAGCTGAAGCTGGCGCCCCATATCGATATATTGGGTGAAGATGAGGCAGCGTTCGCCTTCGGCAGCTATTTCCTCGCACATTTCAAGCAGCCGGGCGACTTTATTGGAACGCTCTATTTCCCATACAGCCGATTTATCTTCGTCTGCAAGCAGCGAGGGATGATCGCATAATTGCTTCAGCTTCGTTAAAGCAGCTAGAATGAGGCCTCTCCGCTGCATCGGTCCCAGCTTATCGAGATTTTCCAGAAGATCCGCAACTATATTTTCGTACATGGCGCCTTGCTCTGCCGTTAATGTCATATACGTTTTCGATTCATTTTTATCCGGCAGAGACAGCTGTATCGAAGGATCCTTCTTGATTCTGCGCAGCATGAATGGCTTCACCCAGCGCTGCAAGCCGGCAATCAGCTTCTCATCGCGCGTTTTCTCGATCGGCGTAACGACTTCCTTCCGGAACTCGTTAATATTGCCTAAGTAGCCGGGATTCATGAAGTCATAGATCGACCAAAGCTCCGTCAACCGGTTTTCCATCGGCGTTCCCGTCAGCGCAATGCGATGCTCTGCAGGCAGGCGCCGGATGGCCGTTGACTGCTTCGTATATACATTTTTGATGTTTTGCGCCTCATCAAGGCAAAGCGCGTCCCAATCGACCAAGCTTAAATCCTCTTCATCAAGCTGTGCGAGCGAGTAGGACGTAATGACCAAATCCGCCCCCGAAACCGACTCGCGGAATTGTTCTCCCTTATCCCGCTTATTTCCGTAATGAAGCATAACGCGAAGCGACGGGGCAAACCTCTCAAGCTCCTTCTCCCAGTTGCCGATAACAGATGTCGGGCAAATGAGCAGCGAAGGGCCGCCGGTTTGCAGCTTCCTTTCCTTGATATAGACGAGATAAGCCATAAACTGAATCGTTTTTCCTAACCCCATATCATCTGCAAGCACGCCGCCAAGCCCGAATCTTCTTAGAAAGAGCAGCCATGATACGCCCTCCAGCTGATAAGGGCGAAGCTCGCCCATAAATGAAGGCGGAATTTCAACGAGCGGAATTTGCGACGTATGCTGCAGCTGCTCAAGCCATGACGTTAAATGCTCATTCAGCTCGACCTCCGCCTCCAAATCCGAGTCCAGCTCGCCGCCGTCATCGAGCGGAATTCCGCCTCTTAGATGCATTTCCAGCACGTCGCGGAAGGACAGCCCTTTCCGCTTGCCCATTCGCTTCAGCCATTGTTTAATTTGCGTCACATCCTGCGGGTCCAAATGAACCCATTCGCCGCCAATATTGAAGAGACGACGGTTCTGCTCCGCCAGATGCAAAAATTCCGCCTCGGTTAAATTAACATCGCCAAGCGCAAGTTTCCAATCAAATTGAACGATTTGATCAAGACCGAACATCGGCTGTGCGGCTGATCCTACCGACGACTTCATCTTCGCCTTCAAACGGAGCTTGCGTGAGCGCACCGCTTCCCACCAGCCCGGCAGAAGCACCGGACAGCCGGCTTCCAGCAGCCGAACGCTCGCTTCTTCCAAAAATTTCCACGCTTCATTATCCGACAGCTTCTCCCGAAGCTTGCTCTCGTCCTGCTTATCCCTCAGCTCAGGCAGAGCCGTCGTCCATTTCAGCTGATCCTTGGCAAGCTTCCCATCAAGCAGCGGAAGCCATTCGGCTGGAATTTGCCGTTCATCATCCGTATCCGCCTCCCATCCATCCTGACGTTCATTCGGCCGGATAGGCAGCCATGGGCCTCCTTCATGATCCTGAAGCGCAGGACGAAGCCGCCAGAGCGGGGACTGAGCAGGCTCTACGAGCTGAAGCGCAGTACGGAAAGGAAGAATATCTTTACGCAAACCGATTGCAATGAGCCAATCTTCCTCATCCGCAGCTTTCCTTCTTAGCACCGCTTCGCCGGAAGCCGCACCAATATTTCTCCAAGCCTGTGCGGCCTGCTCGTTTTCTTCAATCATTTGCTCGACTGCTCCGCTTATCCACTGCTCGATCCCTATGTCGCCATTGTGAACCGCAGCCTTCACATTATCCTTCCATTGCCGGTTAAAGTCGGTCTCCTGCTCGGGAATGGCCATGCGCCAGCTGCGCTTCTCATCCGTCCAACGCATCCAATCAGGGGCAAACCAGCCGTTCAGCAGCGCCGTTCGTATTTGTTCGGCCATCCGAATCAGGACGGACAATCGTTCCGTCCACTCTAATTGAAGCAGACGCACATGCTGCGGCGAGGACAAATAATCCATTGCAAGCAGCGGCGGTATTTTTAGCAGCTTGTGCTCGCCAACGCTAATCTCTTCAATTTCCGCTCCGTACCAAGATGCCTTATGCCATGCAAACAACAAGGAACGCAGCTTTCCGTCCGCCGCATCCTTCCGATCGACTGCGCTTAACAAAACGGAGGTTCCGCCTTCGTCCTCGTTCCAAAATCCGTCTATCATTAACTTGCGCGAGCCAATATAGGTTCTCATGTAACAATTTTCCCTTTCCACAGCTCTTCTTGAAACGCTCTAAGTCGCTGATGCTTACGTACAAGCCCTGCAATGTAATAATCCCATCTCGCCAAATCCTTGTCAGCTTTATATAAACGCTCCAGCTTCTTCAACTGCTTGACGGCCATCCGGTAGCCTTGACGATTGCGGGTCTGAATGGATGCCTCAACCGACTGATGATACAGAGGCATTAATGCCCGCGGCGCAAGCTTTGCAATTTCACGAAGCGCATGGGCGCCAACGTCCTCGGGACGGGAGCCGACGAGCATCTGCAGATCGGCCCATTCCTCATAGCGTTTCTGATCCAGCCAATGATCAGATAATTCTGAATAGGAATGGGGCAGCAGTTGTGTCATATAGTCGGTCCACACCTGCAAGTCAGGACGGTCAAGATCCGCTCTGCGGCATAACGTGACGAACGGTCCTACCGACCGGCCGTTTTTCACTTTATTGACACGCTCGAACAAGAAGCTCATCCAATGCTCCACGAGCTCCCATTTTCCCTCTTCCATACGCTGTGCAGCGCAAGGATACATAACCTTCTGCGAGCGCTCAAAGCTCGTTAATGCAAAATGGCAGATCGCCTGATCATCCCTCATGTCAAAAAAATACATGATTCCGATTGCAGTATGCAGAAACGCCTTATTTACTTCTTCCGCATCTTCAGCCTCAGACAGCTCGACCAGCGAGGCTAGCTCGCGATCATACCAGCTTCTGCTTTCCGAAAGCTTCTCGCAAAAGGCCAAGTACATGTATTCCCAATCAAAGAGCTGCCGCTCCGTGCTTGAGGCCCATTCCTTCACCTTAGCAATCAGCGCATCCGCCCAGGCTTCCTCCCTCGGCTCCATCGCTTCGGGGGTTAGTTCCGATACAAGCGTATATAAATGCTCAACCCAAGGCTCAGCCATTCGGATGAACGACATTTCATGATAATATCTGCTAAACGTATCGACCGTGTTAATGGCACGCTCCGCTTGCTCCAGCACAAATACAATGGCCGTTGACCAGTGCAATCGCTGCATAGGCTTCTCCCAATCCTTGGACAGCCCCTTCAATGAAGATAATAGCGGCTGAAGCGCATGTAGTGAATGACGGCACTTCCGCCATACTTCGCCATGCGTCTCTTCCATCCATTCCAGCCATTCATCAGCAGTCGCTAATGCACCCGGATCACGGACAGCAGCAGGCACTTTCGATTCAGTCTGCGCATTCTTGAGTAGCGTGCTCGCAGACGACAGCCCTAACAAGCGAAAATAAGACCGCTCTGCTAATGCGTGTCCGCCTTCCTGCCTGCTGCAGTATTGAAAATAAACGGCAGCCATATGCTTGCAAAATCCCGTATATGGACACGTACATGAGCTGTACCGCAAATTCCCGGCATCAAGGATGACCGCATAAAGATCCGAGCCTTGAACGACGCCATAAAGATTATCATGGCTTCCTTCATTGGCGCTGTTCACTTTGCCTTCCATGTAATATTGCCAGCCGCGCTTCATGATCGTCGTCTCGACATGGACATTTAACTGCTGTTCAATAAGCGCGTGCAGCTTTTCGTTAAGATGCATTACAGACATTCACCCGCTTCCTTTCCGTTCACTTGCATTCTTACTATTATACCAAGCGGAAACGGCTGTTGCCATATTTTGATTAACGGCTATAAATAAAAACGCCCTGCCGACGATTCGCTTCAGTCGGTAAGGCGTCATTCTGCTTTATAATGGCATTTTTATGGTAAACGTCAGTTTTCCAGGCGGCTCAGCTGTAACGATTACGTCTCCTTTGTACTGCTTCGCAATCGTTTTTACAATCGAAAGACCCAATCCCTGATGATCCTGCTGCTTGGTCGAATAGCCCGCCTCGAAAATAGGCAGCAATACCGCTTCTTCCGCATTTTCGCAGGTGTTCGTTACTGTAAATTCAAGAGATGCGGACGTCTGCTTGCCGACAAGCGTCACATGGCGACGATCCTCGGCATACTTAAGCACCTCGTCGAAGGCATTATCGATCAAATTCCCGAGCATGCGGTTGACATCAAGCGTCCTAACGCCCATCTCCTGCATATTCAATCCGGTAAACGAGCAGCTGAATTGAATTTTATGGCTCTCCGCCTGCGAAATTTTCGCGCGGACAAGTGCTGCTATGGCGGGATTGCCGATATTAATAATATCGTTCATCATTCGAATATCGCCGGTCAGCTCTTTCGTGTAGGCAACCAGCTCACGCGATTTGTCCAGCTCAGCCAAAGAGTGAATCGTCTGCACATGGTTCAAGAAATCATGTCTCTGCGCTCTGATCGATTGGAACATTTGGTTAATCTCGTCAACATAGGTTTCTTGCGTGACTCGAACGACCTTATCGCGCGACTGCCTGTAGTATCTCATAGTAAGAACGGCTATTAACAAGCTGAAGCCGGTTACGACAAGAATGATTATGCCTAAATTCAAAAACTGCGAATCCAGTTTTTCTTGAATGACATGATAGTCGGAGGTGAGCATCAGAACGTAGCTGTTCATCGGCTGTCCGTCCCGGTCGGTAATGTTAATGCCGTTTTCGTTAACAAATACCGGAATATACATTTTAAAAATTTCTGTTCCGTCTATATTTTCACGCAGAGTTACGGTTTCCTTCGAGAAATAAGCTTTTCGCACCAGCCTCGTATCCTGCGCTGACTTTATCTTATATGAGCCGTAAAAAATAGGCTCCTGCACTTTATGTCCTTGAACCAGGCCTTCCGGATTAATCGTATCTTTACCATCAGGGAACGTTTCCGGATTTATGAAGGCAATTTCCTTCAGCGAATCGCTGCTTTGTATGGAGTTTTCGATCATCCGGTGAACGCCTGTGGCAATTTCATACTCTTCCTGCTGCTCATAATCCACATAAGGATCAATAATATAATTAGTAGCTCCGTCGTAATAATAGCCCCATTTGTTAAGCTTATCGACATCGGTCGTAGATACCTCGAACGGTCCGCTCCAGAAATTCGGAAGCGATTGTCCAAGCCAGTCCACCGAGGCATTCTTATTCTCGAACAGCTGGTTAAATACTTCGTACCACGGCTTCCATGTCTTCGTGCTCGTATTAAGCTGGTTTACATTGGACGACTTGTATAACACAATATCATCGGGCAATTTTTTGAGAAGCGTTATGTGGCTAAGACCCAACTTGTCGCGGAGCTCCATCAACTGCTCGGTCGTTACCTTCTCAATATCAGGATCAAGAGCATATTGGATTGCGATCGATGCGGAGCGCAATTCGCGTCCGATCTGATTTTGGAACTGCTCGGAGCCCTCGCGTGACTGCTCCAGTGAAATTTCCAGCCGTTTTGCATGAGTCAGGAGTTCTTCTTTAAAAGAGTCTTCCAGCGTTTTTTTAGTAAGAAAATAATAAGCCGTGTTATTCAGTAAAACTAGTACGACGATAACACTGATCGCCACAAGCCAAATGTTGCGTTGCATCTCCTGCATCTTGCCCTTCTATCTATTATAGCTTTCATTAACCGGTTATCTTTCTCCAAAACAGCCGGACGGCCCATTTGCGTTCCTGCCGTTTCTTATAACGCGGAAGCATGCGGTAAATACGCAGCCCATCCTCGATAGAACGCCTAGCTTCCTGTGCGTTTCCAAGCTGCTTATAAATAGAAGCCAGCTGTTCATAAGCTTCGCAGGACGAGGAATTAATCGCTTGAAAAGCATGTATATGCTTAAGAGCCTGCTCTGTCCTGCCGCTCGAAAAATGTGATGCAAGCCGCAAATAAGGAGCGCCGTATTTGACACGCGGATTAAGTTCCAGCCCGCGGAGCGTAAAGGCCACCCCGCGTTCCTCGTCTCCGCTGTATAAGCAGCAGGTTCCTAGATCATCCCAAAATTCAGCCGAATCCTCGAGCGTATGCTGCAGCGGCTCAAGTAAGCGGACAGCCTCGCTATATTTTTTACGCTCGATTAAAAGGCGGGCTAGCTCATGCTTGGAGGATACATCATTCGGCGAACGGTCAATCTGCTGTCTGAGCTTTTTTATTCTGGAAATCCTCTTTAACGGTTTAAATAGGCTTGGCGTTAACCCGACAAAGCGGCGGTCCAGCATATAAAGCACAATAAGCATGACGAGAATGGCGATAAAAGGGTTGCCAAACAACCACATCAAAATTAGAAAAAGACTAATTTTTAACATCTTATCCTCCTAAAGAGTTTGAGATTGACTGTTCATTTCGTAAGCAATCACACAATTTATTGTTCAAATATGGTTCGATTATACCATAATCCTATTGATTATTGACCAAAAATAGCAATTTGTAACTATATAAACACGAATCCCACCGATTGCACAGCGGGTCTCGAGCTAGGCTTGGCTAATGAGGTGCGAGCTTACATGGAGGAGCATGTTCCTGCTCTGAAATAACAAAAAAAAAGGATTGGGATAAATTCCTAACCTGCTTTTTTTATGCTTGAGCATGATCGGATATGCCGGATTCATGATGTTTAAATCGTAATTTTAATAAGAACCTTGCCGGACTCATAACGAAAAAAAATATCGCCCTTATATTTCTCTACGGTTCTCTTTACAATGGAAAGGCCGTTCCCCCTTGCCGCCAGGCCCCTGCTTTTCGTCGTAAACCCGGCCTGAAAGAAGCTGTTTTGCTCCTTATCCGTAAGCAGTGCCGGATTCTCAGTGGCAAAAATATACTTACCATTATCCGCTTTGCAAATGACATGTATTTCTTGCGGCAGCTCGCCGGCAGCTGATTCCACTGCTTCGACCGCATTATCCAGCAGATTCGAAAAAAGCTTGACCAAATCCATAGACTCCACTTGATCGAATTCATCAAAATCCGTTTCAAAGCTGATTTGAATATTTTTCGAGTGAGCCAGCTCCCGCTTGCTCTGGAACAGTACCATCAGGATTGGATTTTTAATGCGCAGGGACATATCCAATGTTTTGGATTCAACGGTCAGCTGCTTCAAATATTCATGCGCTTTATCATACATTTGTATGTCCATTAAGCCATTTAGCACCTGAAGATGATTCATCAGATCATGCCTGCTGGATTTAATGGTCTCCATTATTTTACCCAGCTCGGAAATGTACATTTTCTCCGATTCCTTCAAATCTTGTTTGAGACGGGCTTTGTACAGCTTGTTTAACAGATAGACGCCCGCCAATAATGCAAATGCGAACAAGACGTCCATTCCGAAGATCAGCGAATTGTTTGAGATCACCTGTTTGCTGATATTCCCTAAATCCTTGGCATCGATGTCAATCCCTACAACGCCAAGTACGGCTCCATTCTCGTCAAAAAAAGGAACACCAATCGACATATAAGATCCATTTAGCTCATCGTGTATAATGCCCGTGTAATAGTTCATGCCTTTTTTAGCCCGCTGGACCTCAGCAGGAGGCACCGTGCATGGAAATCCAATCGGCAAATCCTCTACATCAGGAGGAATAGACGAAACCATCACCTTAGAAACATCGCTTTCATCCAGTAATAGAATATACACGTACAAGGCATTAATTCGTGTGCGGTACTCCTCCAAATACAGCTTCGTTTTCTTGCGGTTCTCATCATCTGATTTCGTCAGTAAAAACTTCTCATAAACAGCTATATCAAGGCCATGTGCGATGTCCATACCGATTTCAGTATACTGCTTTGCCAGCGTAATTTCCGCCGATTTGGTCGTGGACTGATAAGAGAAAAACAGCTTAATCCCGGTAAGCACACTTAATGCTGCTATCGAAATAACGATAAAATAAATCATTCTTTTTTTGATAGTTAATGAACTTTGTTTCATGGCTTTGTTTCCTTTTCTTCACATCAATTTAAATACAATTATCAGATATCCGCATAAGCGTTTCCGCCATCATCGTCCGGTTTCTTCCTGTATTCTTGGCCCTATACAACGCTTGGTCAGCTAACAGGAACAATTCATCAGCGTTACTTGACTGCGACGGAAAATGAGCAACTCCGAGCGAAACCGTTATCGTCTGCTTTAAATGATTCTCGCTCTTCTCCATCATCGTGCGGATTCGTTCAGCGACTTCAAAGGCATTATTCGCTGCGGCAAAGGGCAGGAGAACAACGAATTCTTCTCCTCCATACCGGCAGCACACATCGTCCGGCCTTATGGATAACGCGACAATCCCAGCCAGATGCTGCAATACTCTGTCGCCCTCTTGATGTCCAAAGGTATCATTTATCAACTTGAAACGATCGATATCTAATACGATGATTGAGAAGGAGGTTTGCGCCTCCGTCCACTGCTTCATAATCGTTTCTAACGTTCTTCGATTACGCAGACCGGTTAAAGGGTCGGTCATAGCTGCATGAGTCAATTGGTCGGTCTGCGCTTTAATCCCGTTTAAAGCAAGGATCACCGTTTGGGTTAACAAGTCGGCTTCTCTGTTCCAATGATGCTTCGTATCCGGAAGAGTTACTTCTTCCTTCCCGATTCTGCTTACAATGTTGGCAAGGGTTACGAAAGGCTTGGCTAATCGGCGCGCAAGCCAAATCGTTACCAGCATCAATCCCCCACCGATTATCCGGCACATAAGAGTATCCTGCCAGCAGCGTCACACCTTTTGAGTTTACTGTCTGCTCATACCCGCTTTTGCCTTGTATGAGCTTTTGGACTATGGGGTCCGAGCTGAAGTCCTTGCCGATTCGGCTTTTTTCAGGATCATACAACACATGGCCATCGGAGCCCACAACATAAAAGTAGGAGCCGCTATCGCCGCCTGGGCTTTCGTTTCCGAAAATCATGTTCAAAACGTTGTTTTCTTGCAGATAAATGGACCCTCCGATAAAGCCGCGGTAAACACCGGCATTGTCGAATATCGGCTCACTGATAAATACGATAAGACGTTTCGTTCTGGTGCTCAAATAAGGCTTGGATATGTAAGGCTTTCTGGAAGCCAAAGCCTCCTTGGCTGCCTCCGTCTTAATCCTCCCTCCTGCGGTCCCTATCGATGAAGGTGATACTGTGCGAATAAGACCCGTTTCATCCACCACGACGATAGAATTGAAATAGTTGCTGCTGTTGCGTATCAATTCAAGATAATTGTCCGAATCTGTTGCGTTCATTCCGCTATTAATTGAATAGAAAGCCGCAGCGTTTTTGAGGCTGCCATGCATCGATTTAAATACAGAGTCCATCGTTTGACTCATATTAGATGCAGTTGAAAGGTTCAAAGAAAAAGTCGTATCGTATAAAGATTTTTTTTTCGAATGATAGGATGAAATGAGCAGAATCGTTAGCGTAAGAAGGACAGAGATCGAGACCAAACCTGTCAGCAGCGTAGCCAAGCTGATTTTATTTTTTTGCTTTGTGTGAATCAGGCGTAGTATGGGCATATTGGAACCTTCCTTACTGAGATGATATTACTATTTATTCGACGAGATTCGACAATCCCCTCTTGCTTATTTGGTTTATTCCCCAAAATTAGAAAGCTTCATTACACATTGAGCCGCTGCCCTTCAATGCTTGTCCCCACAAGTCGATTTGAGCAAAAAATAAGACAGCATATGGCTATGCCGTCTGATTGTGTAGCTATGTCAGATTTGTAATTCACCAAGCTTGATTAGCTCGACAACCGCTTGTGAACGACCCTTTACGTTCAACTTTTGCATGACATTAGAAATATGGTTGCGGACGGTCTTCTCGCTGATGAATAGTTGCTGTGCAATATCTCTTGTTGTCTTGTCCTGTACCAAAAGCTCGAATACCTCGCGTTCACGATGCGTCAATAAAAACTTGCTCTTCTGGTCGCTACCCTTCAATGTTTGTCACCCCTCCTTGCGCGGGTTTTTATGGTTTAACAAGGTTAAGGGATACAGTCAACTTATACTATGAAAGGGCGATTGCATTGGTGCTGTTACTCGCAGAAAATGGGCTCTGATGCCGTTTACATCTTAGCTTGAATGATTAAGCGGTGCGTGGGGTTTATGATTGGATCGCAGGTTATTAAGGTAAGCAGTTTGTCCTTTTTGTTATAATTAAGAACAGACACGTCCGTAGGCTTTACAATCAAGACTTTATACACCGTATATATATAGGATTGGTCCTTCGTCTCGACGACGATCTTATCTCCTGCCTCTACTTCTCCGAGCCGGTTAAACAATTTCCCCCTCGCGCGCATCCGGTGACCTGCGATTGCCGCGTTGCCGACTTGGCCTAAAGCTGTCGTTTCCTTCAAATGGGCTGTGGCGGATTTCATGTTTTTCTGTGTAGCGCCCTCGACGACAGGCAGCTTGAGCTTAATTTTGTCAATCCTGATCGTCGCGATCGGCGTCATCTTCTGCGCCGCAGGAGCCGGTGAAGGAGCTGCTGAAGGAGTCGTTGAAGGAGCTTCCGTAGGCGCAGTGGTTGGTTGTTCTGTCGCCGCAGATTCCTCGTTAAACAGGTCCGTCAGCTGCTCATACTGCTGCTGCGCTTGCTGCTGGGGTATTTCATCGTAGCTTGCTTCCTCCCACTGCTCCATCAGCTTATTCTGCTGCCTTTTGTCATACCATTCATTCGCTTTTGGATACAGCAAGATGAGAATACCGACGATTATTAAAATATAGGACAATATTTTTTTCATCCTTACCGCCTCCCGCTAACTGCTCTCCGTCTGGGTTCCGCCTGACGCGAAAACCCATTTTCTACTCCCGTAAAAATTCAGTAAAACGGTAACCGCCGTTACAATAAGCTTGGCAATTACTTCATTCACTCGCCACCACTCCGTTAAGACGGCAAGCATGAGCAGCGAGATGACAAGCAGAATACCATTCCAAGCGATGAACCTCACGCTCATGCCCAGCCGCTGTCGTCCCGCGGCTAACCTGTTACCGAAGGTATAACGGCTGTT
>DATJKM010000051.1:0-6462 GCA_035491515.1 Candidatus Udaeobacter sp.
GTTTGCTGCTGTTGAATCATTTGGCTCACCCTTTCCCTTGTAACGCCTTAATTATACAAAGAAAAAGGTACAGCCACCTCACTTTTCTTGAGTGGCTGTACCTTTTTTACATCAAAGAGACTTTTTCAGTGGCCCCCCGAGACGGCGGGGGCGCTTCTATTCTGCCGGCGCTTAAAATGCAGCTACGATCGCGCCTTTATACGTATCCTCTATAAATTTCTTTACTTCGGGCGAACGAAGCGCCGCCGCAAGTTTTTGCATCGCTTCGGAGTCTTTGTTATCCGGACGAGCCACAAGAATGTTCACATACGGCGAGTCGCTGCCTTCGATAAACAGCGCGTCTTTCGTTGGTACAAGATCAGCTTCAAGCGCATAATTCGTATTGATCAGCGCAAGATCCACCTCGCCCAAGACGCGCGGCAGCGTCGCCGCTTCCACTTCCCTGATATCGAGCTTTTTCGGGTTTTCGGTAATATCCGCAACTGTGCCGTTAACGCCTACGCCGTCTTTCAGCGTCAGCAAGCCATTCTCTGCCATAAGCGCCAGCGCGCGTCCGCCGTTTGACGGATCGTTCGGAATGACGACTTTCGCGCCTTCCTTCAGCTCTTCGATCTTTGTGATTTTTTTCGAGTAAGCGCCGAAGGGCTCGATGTGAATGCCTGCCACGCTTACGAGATCATAGCCCTTATCCTTGTTGAATTGCTCTAGATAAGGCATATGCTGAAAGAAATTGGCATCGATCTGTTTTTCATACAGCTGTGTGTTTGGTTGAACATAGTCGTTGAACTCGATGATTTCCAGGTTAACGCCCTGCTCCTTCAGCATCGGCTTAACGACTTCCAACAGCTTCGCATGCGGCACCGGAGATGCTCCTACCTTGAGCGTAACCTCTCCTGATGATTCAGTTCCTGCTTCTGCGCCGTTCGTGTTGCCCTCGGTATTTTTATCTTGTCCGCAAGCGGCTAACGCGAACATTAGCATCATTGCTACGATAATATAGCTTGTCTTTTTCATGGTTATTCCTCCATCGTTATCATTTTATCTAATTATCAAAGCTGTTCTTCCTCTAAGTACTTACTTTCTGCTGTAACGACGTACTAACGAATCGCCGATCGTTTGCAGCACCTGAACGAGCACGATGAGCAGGGCTACTGTTACGAGCATGACGTCGGTTTGGAAACGCTGATAGCCATAGCGCAGCGCCAGGTCACCAAGCCCTCCGCCGCCGATAACGCCTGACATAGCCGTATAGGAGACGAGCGTAACCGCCGTTATCGTCACTGCGGCCAGCAGGCTTGGACTCGATTCCCGAAGCAGTACGCGCCGCACGATATCCCATTTCGATGCGCCCATCGCTTGAGCCGCTTCAATAACGCCGCGGTCCACCTCGCGCAGCGACGTTTCCACCAGCCTTGCGAAGAAGGGCGTCGCCGCAACGACGAGCGGCGGAATCGAGCCTTCCACGCCAAGCGTCGTTCCCGTAATCAGCTTGGTGAGCGGCATGATCATAATCATTAGAATGACGAACGGAACCGAGCGCAGCACGTTAACGATTAAGGACAGCAAGCCGTAAACAACCGGCTGATGAAGCAGCTGCCTGCGGGAAGTTAGAAACAGAATAATGCCGATAATCAATCCGAAAATAATCGTAAAAACCAGCGAAGCCGCCATCATATAGAGCGTATCCTTAGTCGCGTCCCATATTTCCGGTAAGCGTACGTTTTCGAAGCTCATCATACTGCTTCCACCTCCAGCCCGTCCTTACGAAGTACGGCAATGACCCGCTCGATCTCCGCATCGCTGCCGATCAGCTCCACGATAAGCTGGCCGTAAGGCGTCTGCTTCATTCGTGATACAGTACCTTGCAAAATCGCAAACTGCACCGATGTTGGCTTGACCGCGTTATAAAGAATCGGCTCATACGTCAAATCGCCGATATAGGACATGCGCAATAGACGCCCTGCGCGCTCGCGCAGCAGCTGACCGATCCCGCCGCTATCTGCCACTTGATCGACAAAGTCGCGGGTTACGGGATGCTCGGGCTTCAGAAAGACATGAAGCACGTCGCCCATCTCGACGATTTCGCCCTGATCCACGACGGCCACGCGGTCGCAAATCGAACGAATGACGTTCATTTCATGCGTGATGAGCAATATCGTAATGCCGAGCTTCTCATTAATATCAAGCAATAACGATAATATCGAATTCGTCGTTTGCGGGTCCAGCGCCGATGTCGCCTCATCGCACAGCAGCACGTCCGGATTGTTGGCTAGCGCCCTGGCAATGCCGACGCGCTGCTTCTGACCGCCGGATAGCTGCGCCGGATATTTATCCGCATGGTCCTCGAGCTGAACGAGCTTCAGAAGCTCATCCACACGCTTATTCAATTCAGTCTTTGAAAGCTTCGCCAGCACAAGCGGAAAAGCGATATTATCCCTAACCGTAGACATCGACAGTAAGTTGAAGTGCTGAAAAATCATCCCGATACGCCGCCGCTGCGTCTGCAGCTGTCTCTTGGACAGACCGGTCAGCTCCACACCGCCTACGTTTACCGTACCCGACGTCGGCTTCTCAAGCAAATTGACGCAGCGCAGCAGAGTGCTTTTTCCCGCACCGGAATGACCGATGATGCCGAATATTTCACCCTTCTGAACCGTCAAACTAACGTCCCGGACCGCTTCGACCGAAACCGCCCCTACCCGGTAAGATTTTCTGATGTTATTTAACCTGATCAGTTGTATAACCCCCTATCGGACAAACAAAAACATATTGTATAAATGTGTCAGCATCCCGTCAATGGTTAATTATTACCATATTTTAAAAAGCCGTCATTTTTATACGTATTGAGGATCATAAGCGAGCTTCCCCTATTGTTTCCTTGCACCATATTTTTACTCTGCAAAGGATCTTAAATACGGTAAAGAGGCATATCCGGCAAGGCAGCAGGATACGCCTCTTTTCATCTTCACCACTAGCTTATCATCAGACAAGCCCGATCATCCAGCCCGCTTCCTCTGCTGCACCAAGCTTGCGGAATATACGTCTCTATTCCTCTCACCGCTTGCTTACCGCCAGTCAAGCCTAGACTGCTTCCCAGCGCTGCACCCAGCTTGCATAGCATGCGTCTCTATCCTGTACATATGCAATAAAATAGTACAATGCCCAGGCGCACGCCAAGTTTACGGAGTATGCGCAGCTATCCTGCACATTTGCAGTAACTTAGTCCTTTTTAGAGTAAATCGCTGCTCTATCCTGCACATTTGCAATAAAATAGTTTAATTTTCGGTTTATGCCTTACAAATTAGCTTCTATGTTGTATGGGATACAGCATAGAAACATATACGCACCGTAAACAAGCTTCTATCCTGCTGCAGTACAACATAGCTTCAAGATCAGTTATGTTTTGTTATACAAAAGCTTACACGTATCGAAAATGAGCTTCTATCCTGCTGTAGTACCACATAGTTTTTTTTGATTTTTTTAACTTCAGAGGAACGCTCCCGCATCATTCAAGCCGATAAAGATGGGATTCGTTCTTTCACCCTATATAACATCGTTTTAACGAGCAGCTGCGGGCTGCAATTGCTGCACCGCTTCAAGCACCTGCTGCGTATGCCCCTTCACCCTCACCTTGCGCCATTCCTGCACCAGCTTGCCTTCGGCATCAATCAGAAACGTCGACCGGACAAGCCCCATATACTCTCTGCCGTACAGCTTCTTTAACTGCCACACCCCATACAGCTCACACACCGCGTGCTCCGTATCGGCTAATAATAGAAAGGGCAGCTCCTTCTTCTCAATAAAACGTTGATGCGACTTTACCGTATCGATGCTGATGCCGAGAATAACCGTATTATGCTTCAGCATTTCCGCATTCGCATCGCGAAAGTCACACGATTCCTGCGTGCAGGCCGTCGTCATATCCTTCGGATAAAAATAAAGAACGACGTTTCGCCCGCGGTAATCGCTAAGTGAAACATTTTCTCCGTTTGACGCCGGCAATACGAAATCCGGCGCCAACTCTCCAACTTGAAGCTGTGTCATCTAATGTCCTCCATAAACAGTTCATAATGCCGGCTCACATCATCCTCTCAAATCAGATACGCTATGAGCCCGCTCCACGGTAACGTTTTACCCCGGTGTTCCAAAGCCACAGTCCCAATGTGAATACGATAATGCCCATGACCGGCGTCAGAAGCGCCAGCTGGGACAGGTCATCTGTCTTCTTTTCGAGGAAATAAGAGGCTGGAATGACGCCAACGAAAGCGAACGGCAGCAGCCATGTCAGTACGAACCGAATCATTTTGTTATAAATGTTAACCGGATAGCGCCCGTAGTTTTGAATATTATACATGAGCGGGGCGATGCCGGTCGGCGCGTCGGAATAAAAGGAAATAGCGCTAATCGCCGTATACAGACCCGCGTAAATCAGCACCGCGCCCAGTACGAGCAGCAGCAGCATCAATACGTCAAGCACCTGATACGGCAAATCGAGTTGCGTCCAGCAGAGCGCCATAATGACCGCACCGACGAAGGAGCCGATCAGTGACGGCGGGTCTACATTTTCGAGCAGCACCTGATACAAGCTGTGGGCCGGCCGCGTAAGCACGCGGTCCATTTCGCCTTTTACAATGTAACGCTCGCTGAAATTCCAAATGCTGAAGAAGGTGCTGAACACGCCATACGGAATCATGAAGAAGCCATAAACGAACACAACCTCAGCCTCCGACCAGCCGCCAAGCGACGGCGTATGCTGAAACACGATCAATATGAAGATTAGATTCATCCCTTGGAACAATAAATCCGACAGCACTTCGACCCAGAAGTCGGCCCGGTAGGTCAGCCTGGTTTTCGCGTAGTTTTTAATGTATTCCCAGAACAATGATGCATATCTCATTTTTATTAACCCCCCTGCACGAACAGCCGCTTACGGGCGGCACGCCATGTCAGCCAGATCGGCACCAGCAGCCCCGCGAACCATAACACCTGAATGCCGAACACATGCAGCACTTCGCTGCCCGGCGTCCGACCCGTGAATACGGAGCTTGGCAAATAAGTGATCGCTTGGAACGGCAGCCAGTGCATAATAGCGGACAGCCAGCCCGGGAAAAAGGCGATCGGCACGACCACGCCTGAGAACAAGTCGACCATTACCCGCTTCATTCGCATCATGCCTTCGTTGTTTTCGACAAAAAAAGCGAACAAGCCGGTCAAAATATTTATTTGCGAATTGATTAGAAAACTAAAGAACAGCATGACTAAATAAACAAGCCAAGTCATCGGATCTGTCGGAAGTGTAACCGGGAAAATGAGACAAACGATAATCATCCCCGGAACCATGAACAGCAGCATCCGGAAAAGACCTTCGCCGAAGCCCTGCATCATTTTTACGAATAAATAGGAATAGGGTCTAATCAGCTGAACGGATACGCTGCCGTCCCGAATTTCATTCGCGATCTCGCGGTCGAGGTTGTTAAAATAAAAGGCGCGCGCCATCCACGATACCGCAACATATGTCGTCATCTGGGTCACGGTAAAACCCGCGAGCGTCTCCTTGTCTCCGTAAATCGCCTGCCACAGAAAGTAATATGCGCCAATGTTAATGGCGTAAATAATAATACCGCTGTAATAGTTAACGCGGTAGGCAAGCATCATAATAAACCGGATTCGAATAAAATCGATGTACGCGCTCATCATGGCTTAGCCGTCTCCTTCGCGGCAACCGCAGAGCCTGATGAATAGATGCTGCGAACGATATCGTCCGTGTTCGTTTCAATAATTTTAATATCGCGAATTTCCACGCCGCCTACCACGCAAGCCAGCGCATCCGAGACATTAACGGCATGCGGAAGCCACATTTTTGCGGTCACTTCATTTTCCATCGTCCATGTTACTGCAAGCGTCTCGGTAAGCTGCTGCAGCTTTGCAAGCGCCGTGTGTCCCGCGAATTGGAACTGTATCTCCCGCCCTTTGCTCCACCTGTTTTTCAGCTCGTCGAGCCCTCCATCATAAATGATGCGTCCGTCATCGAGCATAATGACGCGCGAGCACAGCGCTTCGATATCTTGAAGATCATGCGTTGTCAGCAAAATCGTCGTTCCCTGCTCCTTGTTCATTTGCATAAGAAAGTCGCGGATTTCTGTCTTCACGACGATGTCGAGTCCGATTGTCGGCTCATCCAGAAAGAGGATCGACGGGTTATGGAGCAGCGAAGCAACGAGCTCGCAGCGCATCCGCTGCCCGAGGCTCAGCTTGCGCACAGGCCGGTTAAGCAAATCGCCTAGCTGAAGCCGCTCGACTAGATCGTTCAGCCGTTTGCGGAAATCAGCCTCCGATACGCGGTATACCTTGCGCAGCAGCTGGAACGATTCGATAACGCCGATATCCCACCATAGCTGGGAGCGCTGTCCGAATACGACTCCTATGCCGTTTACGAACTTCTCTCGATCCTTAAATGGCACA
>DATJKM010000052.1:0-13411 GCA_035491515.1 Candidatus Udaeobacter sp.
GCTACCAGCCCGATTCACCGTAAGCATAAGCTGCGGATGGAGAAGGAGCAGGTGCTGGAAACGGCGGATCGCGCGATTCGCTATGCCAAGCAATATTTTGATAAAATCGAATTTTCGCCTGAGGACGCTGGCCGTACGGAGTTGGATTTCTTGTGCGAGGTTACGGATATGGCGATCAAAGCAGGTGCGACGGTCGTTAACATTCCGGACACGGTCGGTTATATGAATCCGCAGGAATTCGGAAATATTTTCAAAACGTTGAAGGAAAACGTACCGAATATCGAAACGATTCAGCTTAGCGCGCATTGCCATGACGATCTCGGTATGGCGACTGCTAACGCGCTGGCTGCGATTTTGAACGGTGCCGATCAAGTCGAGGGTACGATCAATGGAATCGGGGAGCGTGCCGGCAATACAGCTATCGAAGAGATCGCTATGGCGCTTGCAACACGTCCTGATTACTTCGGCGCCCAAACGTCGCTGAACCTGAAAGAAATTGCCAAGACGAGCCGCTTGGTCAGCAAGCTGACGGGCATGGTTGTACCGGGCAATAAAGCGATTGTCGGAGCCAATGCGTTTGCGCATGAGTCCGGCATTCATCAGGATGGCATGCTGAAGGAAAAAACGACCTACGAGATCATTTCACCGGATACGATTGGCCTGAAGGAATCAAAGCTTGTGCTCGGCAAGCACTCCGGACGCCATGCATTCCGCGAGAAGCTGATCGACCTAGGCTACGAGCTTGATGAAGAAGCGGTTAACGCTGCGTTCGCCAAATTTAAAGATTTGGCTGATCGCAAGAAAAACGTCAGCGATGAGGATATTCTCGCTTTGCTCGAGGAGAAGCTTGTTGATACGCCGGAGGTTTTCACCTTGGAGACGATTCAGGTGAGCTATGGCAATCAATCAACTCCAAGCGCTTCCGTTCGAATTCGTAAAGTCGAGGGCGGGGTCGCAGAAGAAGTGGCAATCGGCAACGGTTCCGTGGATGCGATCTACAATGCTATCGATAAGGTTACGCAGGAGAATGTAGAGCTTGAGGAGTATTCGATCAAATCCGTATCACAAGGCAAGGATGCACAGGGCGAGGTACACGTTGTTCTGAAGCAGGATGAAGTTTCTGCGCAAGGCCGCGGACTAAGCACGGATATCCTTGAAGCAAGTGCTCGGGCATATATCGACGCGCTTAACCGTCTGATCGAAAAACGCAAGTCTCCAGGCCGCCGCGATAAGATGAGCTTGATCTAACCTTCATTGATGAACGGCTCATTGCCTTTGAACAAAAGGCAATGAGCTTTTTATTTAGAGTGAAATAGGGCGAGTATGCGTAAAGGCAACCTCTATAGTCACAGTCTATAGAGCCAATAGATTTTATATCTTTGTAATCGTTCGGGATTTATGGTACAAATGATAATAGACTGAGAATGAGTTTATAGATTTGTTTGAATGATGGGGTACCCGGGCACATTAGACGGACAAGTTTAATTGAAAAAGAGGAGTGTTACTTTATTATGTCAGATGTAAAAAAAATCGCAGTTATTGCCGGCGACGGTATCGGACCTGAGGTTGTTGGCGAAGCGCTTAAAGTGCTCAAAAAAACCGAGGAGCTTTACGGTTACAAATTCGAAACGGAGCACGGCTTGTTCGGCGGTATTGCAATCGACGAGAAAGGAACTCCGCTGCCGCAAGAGACGCTCGACATTTGCAAAGGCGCAGATGCAGTATTGCTTGGCGCTGTAGGCGGACCGAAATGGGACAACAACTCGAAGGAGCTTCGCCCGGAAACAGGTTTGCTCGGCATTCGTAAAGCGCTGGGCTTGTTCTCGAACATCCGTCCAGCTACTGTGTTCGATTGCTTGAAGGAAGCATCGACATTGAAGCCGGAAGTTCTTGAAGGCACTGATCTGATCGTTGTCCGCGAGCTGACTGGCGGTATTTACTTCGGCGAGAAATTCCGTCGTGAAGGCGCTGGCGGCGAAGAAGCGGTTGATACTTGCGTATACAATGTACAAGAAATTGAGCGTATCGTTCGCCAAGCATTCGATATCGCGATGACTCGCGGCAAACGCCTTGCTTCAGTTGACAAAGCGAACGTTCTTGAAACATCCCGTCTATGGCGTGAAGTCGTTAACCGGATTGCGCCTGAATATCCAGAGGTTGAGCTGGAGCACGTGCTTGTCGATAACTGTGCGATGCAGCTGCTTCGTCGTCCTTCAAGCTTCGACGTAATCGTAACTGAAAACATGTTCGGTGATATTCTTAGCGATGAAGCTGCGATGCTGACTGGTTCAATCGGTATGCTTTCGTCTGCTTCGCTGGGCGAGGGAAGCTTTGGCTTGTACGAGCCGGTGCATGGCTCGGCTCCTGACATCGCTGGTCAAGGCATCTCCAACCCAATTGCAACTATTCTTTCTGTAGCACTTATGTTCCGTCTAACGTTCGGCTATCACGAAGCTGCAGCGGCAATTGAAGCTGCCGTGAAAGAAGTGCTTGATGCCGGCCACCGTACAGGCGACATCGCTGTTGACAAGAGCAAAGCAATCGGAACTTCGGAGATGGGCGATTTGATCGTAGCCGCTCTTAAAAAGTAAGTTCTAGATTATAATCATTATAAATAAATATTGATTATAATATTGACTTCATTCTAGACTAGTGATACTATTTACTAGGTAAGTCACACAGATGAAGTGGCATAAACAATAAAAATTTATGGATAGGTCAAGGAGGTTTTCTATTATGGCAGAACGTTTGGTAGGCCGCCAGGCCCCGGATTTTTCGATGGAAACAGCAACAGGTGACGGTAAAGATTTCGGTACAGCTTCTCTTGCGGATTACAAAGGCAAATGGTTGGTATTGTTCTTCTACCCGCTTGATTTCACATTTGTATGCCCAACTGAAATTACAGCTTTGAGCTTGGCAGCTGCTGAATTCAGCAAATTAAACACTGAAATTCTTGGTGTCAGCATTGATAGCAAACACAGCCACCGCGCATGGATCAACACGCCGGTTAACGATAATGGCCTAGGCCAGCTTGAATTCCCGCTAGCTGCAGACATCACGAAAAGCGTTGCTCGTGACTACGGCGTATTGATCGAAGAAGAAGGTATCGCGCTTCGCGGCCTATTCATCATCAACCCTGAAGGCGAAGTTCAATACCAAGTTGTTAACCACAACAACGTAGGCCGCAGCGTTGACGAAACGCTTCGCGTATTGCAAGCTTTGCAATCCGGCGGACTTTGCCCAATCAACTGGAAACCAGGCCAACAAACTCTGGTAGCGAAATAATATATTTCGTTCCGAATTATTCAAAACCCGCGCCATTTCATGGCGTGGGTTTTGTTTTATCATTTAGGCCGTAAGGCGCATATTGTGATGCTTAAGCAGGAATTACACCTATGCAAAGCGAATAAGGTATACATAGCCACAAAGCTCAAGCACAGCTGATGCCGTTCTTTGGCGGCAAAGGCTCGATTCACGGCGAAATATAAGCATGTATCAGGTTGAATTTTTGCGTTCTTATATTTTTGACAATACTAGGTTTGCTCCGCAAACCTAAGTTGATGCTTTTACGATGTAGGTTTGCACCGCAAACCTTTAGGAGGGGTCGTCAATGAGTTTTTGCTGTGGAGCTAGTATGATTGGAACAAAAGGTACGCTGAAGCATTTCCGTACCCATATCCATAATGTGCCTATTATGTTTTGTCCGGTATGTCACCGTGTAGACATTCATTATTTAATCGAAAACGAATATGAAATATTAGCCGAATATGCGCATGGCGACGGTGCTGCCGAAGTTGATTTTCAGGAGTACGTGGAGCAAGAAGGCAAGGCGCTGCTTGAAAATTGCGTTAATCATGAAAATGAGGATCCAATGGATGTCGTCCACAGTCAAATTGATATGGCGCTTGATTTGCTTAGCTTCGCTAAGCAGATTGAGGATACGGAATGGCAGCTTGTACTTAAGAAGCGTCTTGGGATGCTGAACAGCAGAAGGAATAAGCTCCGTCAACGCCGTACATCCGTTTAGTATTTTAACACGAATGGTGAGCCTCCTTTTCGGAGGCTTTTTCTTTTTTCGAAAAAATGAAGATCTTCTCATAATGTACCCCCCGAAACCGGGCAGGCACAAACGAATCATACTAATAGTGAGGTGGAGCGGTTGTTACTTGTATTGTTCAAACGCTTTCTGTGGAAATCTGCTTCTGCCGAAGCTGCGGAGGATGGGCAGAAGCTCACTCCCGAACAATGGGTTGCTCAAATTCGTCAAGGTGACGAGCTGCTGCGCGAGCAGTTCATAGCAGACTACAAACCTTATATAATGAAAGTAACAAGTCGATTTTGCAAACGGTATATAGATCCGAATCGGGATGATGAATTCAGCGTGGCGCTGTTAGCTTTTAACGAAGCGATCAATCAGTTCTCCAGTCATGCTGGAAAATCGTTCATCGGATTTTCTGAAACCGTCATTCGCCGTCGGCTTATTGACTATGTCCGAAAAGAGCAAAGGCATTCACAGGTCGTACCTTACAGCATGTTCGATTCTGAGGATGAGGAACAGCCGCATTACAATTCCATCGAGACGAGCCAAGCGATTACTGCCTTTGAAATAAAACGGACCGAGGATGAGAGACGCCACGAAATCAGCGAGCTTAATAAGGAGCTTGGGCAATTCGGCATCACTTTCGCAGAGCTGGTCGAGCAGTCGCCCAAGCATGCGGATTCCAGAAGGCTGTTGATCGGAATTGCGCAAACTCTCGTAAGTGAAACAGATTTGTTAGACTCGCTAAGGCAAACGAATAAGCTTGCTGTAAAAGAGTTAACTGCCATGTGCGGCGTTTCTCGCAAAACGGTAGAGCGAAACCGGAAATATATTATCGCTATCGCACTCGTTATTTCGGGCACATACCCATTTATGCACGATTATTTAAATATAGCCGGTGACCAGTTAGATACGAATAAGGAGGCAGGCAAATGAAACGTGGAGTCGTAATGAGCATTCATAAGCAGCATGCAGTTGTAATGACGGCAGACGGACAATTCTTGCAAGCACCTATTCAAGGGAAGCCGCAAATTGGTGAAGAGATTACGTTTGAAGAGGAGTGTAAGAAGCCTCGCGCGTTTAAGCCTTATTATAGGTATAGCAGCGCTGCAGCTATTGTTCTGCTTCTGTTCGTTCCGTTCCTATTCTTCATGCTGCGCGATGCGCATCCTGTCGTCGCTTATATGAGCATGGATATTAATCCGAGCGTAGAGCTAGGCGTGGACGGGAATGAGAAGGTACGCGAGCTGCGCGCCTTAAACGAGGACGGCGAGATTATTATTAAAGGGCTCAATTACAAAGGAGTAAATGTGGAGACAGTAGCCGCTTCTATTTTGGAGAGGGCTAAAGGCTCACATTACCTCGATACTCCGAACAAGGATATATTTATTGCCAGCGTGCTGATTGACGACAAATCCGCACATAAAATCGATTTTGAGAATATTTTGACGGAAAAAGTCGATCAGAAGCTTCGTAGCGTATTAGCTCAGCTTGCAGCGGAGGCGGCCAGCGCGAATATTACAACATTATCGGTACCGAATGAGGTGCGTCAGGAAGCAGCCGCGAACGGCATTTCCTCAGGCAAGATGGCTGTATATTTGATGGCGAAAGATGAAGGCTATAAGCTCGAATTAGAGCAGCTGAAGCAGCAATCTATTGACAAAGTGACGGAGCCCATTGGCGGTGTGAAGACGATCGTCGACAATGCGGAAGATACGAGCAAGAAGAAGCTGAAGGAGCTTGTGGCACGCGAGCAAGAGGAGAAGGCCATGCAGCAAAAGGCTAATAAAAAGTCAAATGCGTCTAAGCCTTCAGCTACTCCGAAAATCAATAAACCGGTGAAAGCGGAGAAGCCAGAGAAGCCCGTTAGTAACGGAGTGAATAGAGCGCTAGAGACTAATAAGCCGTGGAAAAATAGAGGTTGGACGATTCTTCCGACAATAACTCCGGGAAAATTGATGAAGCCAAACTCTCCTAATAAGTCAAATGAAGTTAAGAAGGATAACAAAAATAAAGAAAATCAAAGAGACAGCAATTGGAATCGTTCAAATAACGATGATGACAACGACGATGAGCATGATCGGAGAGACAATTGGAAGCAAAATAATAATGATCAAAAAAACAACGGCAACAATGACCGTGACGATAGCGGAAATGATGATCGAAGCGGACGGGAAAATAATGTTGGAGACGACAAAAATAGCGATGAAAAGAGTTCCGGTACGAAGCAGGATAAGGATAAATAGGATGGCAGAAATGAGCAAAGCAATGACGACTAATGCTGCTATGTAAGCTTTGTAAGTAAAAAAGCGGGAAAATAGACAAGCGTTGATTAGAGTCTTAATTGGCTAATGGCATGACTATTTTCCCACTCGCTGCACAAAATTCGACAGGATTTCCGATTGACAGCGATTGTAAACTCGCCCTATGATTAGTATTAACTGTAACCGTTATCTTTTTAGAGACGTTGCCGGGGAGGAGTACATGATGCAGGCCATTCGAAAGCGCTATTTCCCGGCGCTTGCCGAGTACATACGTAGTGGTAAGGAAGTATCACTATTTCATGCCAACGAGCTGGGCAAGGAGCTTTACGGAATAAATCCAGAAGAAATCATTGCCGTACATGAGGAGTGCATACAGTCTTTAGCCGCAAATGTCGATTCGGAGGAGGCTGTACGATTATACAACCGTTCCTTCGTTTTTTTGATGGAAATCATGGTAGCCTGTCGTTTTCGATTGCAGCCTGAACGAACAACTGATCAGAAATTCACTGAAATGCGCGAGATGCTGTTCCGTTCGAACCGTTCCTTTGAAATGGTCAAAAATAAATATGAAAACGTACTGCAGCACATGGACAGCGGAATCGCATTATTTGACAGCGACGGAATTTTGTCGTTTATTAATGTGCAAATGGCTAAATTGTTAGACATTCCTCGAAAAACATTAATTGGTTGTACAATAAAAGAAATATTAAGGCATCGGCAGCTTACAATCAGCACAAAGCGAACTATTCTACGGCTATACAAAGAAATGTTTCTTATGCATAGTCGCTACTATGAATTCCAACACAAGGATGGCAAACATCTATTAGTTACGGTTACATACGGTGATCAATTAGACGGAGATTTTTTAATTAGTGTCAAAGACGTATCGGAATATAAGCAAATTGAACAGACGGCTTTGCAAAATGATAAGCTTGCCATGCTTGGAAAGATTGCTGCTGCAATTGCTCATGAAATTCGCAATCCCTTAACGAGCATTCGCGGCTTTATTCAGCTGCTTCGGCCTTATTTGCTGGAAGTAGGTAAGGAAGAATACGCGCGTATTATTTTGACGGAAATCGACAGAGCCAACGATATCATTTATGAATTTCTAAACTCGTCTAAGCCATCTGCACCGATGAAGCAATTGGTCTCTATCGATCATTTGATAAAGGAAGTCGTGCTTCTAACGGAAAGTGAAGCATTGATGCGGAATTGCGAGATCAAATCGGAATGCTATTGTTCAGAGCATCTCGTTTCGATCGATGTGAAGCAGGTGAAGCAGGTCATATTGAATATTATTAAAAATTCGCTTGATGCCGTTGAAGAGGTGCAAAGCGAACGAAGAGGCCTAATCGATATTATAACGCGCAGCAATGGCCAATTTGCCGAAATTATAATTAAGGATAACGGCAAAGGGATGGATAAGGCGACGATGAGCCGGCTGTTCGATCCTTTTTTTACAACGAAGCAGGCGGGTACGGGACTTGGTTTATCGGTGAGCTACCGGATCATCCGCAATCATAGCGGAACGATTCGAGTTGACAGCAAAGCAGGTGTCGGAACCGAATTTATCATTACATTGCCGTTAGCAGAATGATGAAACGCTCTTCTCCCTATTACAGGAGGGGAGCTTTTCGCTTTTTTAAATTATAAACTTGGAAAAGTAGACGGACGTCCGATATAATGAGTTTGAAAAACTTGTTGAAAATTTTCGAATATGATCGATTCATATACTGGTTTATACATGACGAGAGCGAGGGGAATACAAATGAGTGTTCAATTTACATATGGGGTTCGAGGTACAGATCAAGCGGTTGCGGATGCAGTCATTCGTTTCGTTAACAAAAAAGAGCTCGTTCCTGGAGGAACAGCGGGCCCGATCGTACAGCCCCAAATCGATGATGCGCTTAGAGGACTGTACGCCAAAGGATTATTTAAGGCTGAACCGGAGCAAACCGAAATTTTATCGACATTGGGACTTTATCCGGCAGCACATATCGTTTTCGTTGGACTTGAGCTAGAAGGCGGAGCGACTGGCCTGCGCCTGGCTGCGGCAGCTGCAGCCAAAGCTTTGAAAAAACTGCATGCCGAGACCGTTCAAGTGCTGCTGCCATCAGCTTTGCTGGAGGGCCAGGCTGAGCTTGGCGCTGAGCATGCGGCTCAGGCGCTAACAGAAGGCCTGCTTCTGGCGCTTCATGTGCGACAGCCGCTGAAGCGCGAGCCGAAAGAACGTTTCACGCTGAAAGAGGTTGCTTTTGTACCGCAGGGAGCAGCCGTAACGGCAGAAGACGCCGCATTATGGGAGCAGGGGATAGCAAAAGGGAAGCTGTACGTTGAAGGAGTTACCTTAGCACGCGATTTGACTAATCTGCCCGGGAATGATCTTACTCCGGAGCGTCTGGCATATCATGCGGAGGAGCTGTCGCGGGAGCTTGATTTGGAAATTGAAGTCATTGACGAGTGGAGCGCGGCAGAACAGCGGATGGGCGGCTTGCTTGGCGTCGGGCAAGGCAGCATAAATCCGCCGCGTATGATCGTTATTCACTATAAAGGCAATCCGGATTCCGAAGAGGCTTGGGGACTGATCGGCAAAGGCATTACGTTTGATACAGGCGGCATTTCCTTAAAACGAGCGGACGGGATGCAGGAAATGATCTCGGATATGGGCGGAGCGGCTGCGGTGCTCGGAGCCATTCGCGTTATCGGAGAGCTGAAGCCTGCGATCAATGTCATTGCGGTCATTCCGACAGCTGAGAATATGCCCTCTGACCGTGCGCTTAAACCAGGAGATGTGCTGCGCATGATGAGCGGTCATACGGTTGAGATCGTAAATACCGATGCAGAGGGAAGATTGGTGCTGGCGGACGGCTTGACGACCGCGATTACAAGGGGCGCGACACGGTTGGTTGACGTAGCTACTCTTACAGGCGCGGTATCGGTTGCGCTTGGCACGCAAGCTACGGGTGCGGTGACGAATAATGAGGAGCTATTCAGACTGGTGCAGAAGGCATCTGAGCGTGCGGGCGAGAGAATTTGGCAGCTGCCTTCCTATCCGGAGTACAAGAAGCAGATCAAGAGCGACGCAGCCGATTTGAAAAATAGCGGCGGCAGATATGCGGGCACGATTACAGGCGGGCTGTTTATCGGACATTTCGCAGAGGAATTGCCTTGGGTGCATCTTGATATCGGCGGAACGGCATGGCTGGAAGCAAGCAGAGGCTGGGAGCCGAAGGGCGCTACCGGTGTTATGGTAAGAACATTGATTGAATTGGTCTTACACCACGAGTAAGCAGAGCGGAGAGGATCTATATGTTAAGGGGCATCCTGTTGCCTGGACGGAGAATGTCCGCACAGCGGCGAGGCTTGCACACTGCTGTAATTGAAGGTATTCCTGCGACTATCATTGGGAATTTACTTGGAGGTCCGCTGCATACAGCGTACCTCCTTTATTTAGGAGCCAAATCTGAAGCAATCGGCATCTGGGGCAATTTGAACAGCAAATATGCGACGCGCACGCTGCTTATAATGGCGCTCGTAATCGGCCCTATGGTGCTGAAGGGGAAGAAATAAGCAGCAAGCGTGGTGGTATAACTTCAAAGGAGGACAAGGAGATGACCTATGAAGAAGTCATGCAGGAGCTGAAGCGTCTGGGAAACGAACAAACGAAAATGACTTTTCTGCGGCATGGGGCGATGGAGCCGATCTTCGGAGTGAAAATCGGCGATTTGAAGAAGCTCGTGAAAGATGTGAAGAAGGATCAGGAGCTGGCGCTGAAGCTGTTCGAATCAGGGAATAGCGATGCGATGTACCTGGCAGGCCTTACGGTCAATCCCAAAACCATTGCGAAGGAGACTCTGCAGCACTGGGTCAAGCAATCCAATTGGTACATGGTCGCTGAGTATACGGTAGCCGGGGTTGCTGCCGAAAGTCCATTTGCTCATGAGCTGGCGCTGGAATGGATCAATTCTCCCGAGGAAATGGTTGCGACCTGCGGCTGGAGTGTTTATGCGAATTATGTGTCGCTCACGCCGGACGAGCAGCTTGATTTGGAAGAAATAAGTGCATTGCTGAAGCGCGTGCAGGATACCATCCACATGGAGAAGAACCGGGTCCGTTATACGATGAACAGCTTTGTCATTTCAACGGGCATTTATGTAGGGGAGCTGCGAGAGGAAGCAGAGGCTGCTGCGGCAAGCATCGGTAAGGTGCATGTTGACGTAGGCAAGACAGCATGTAAAGTTCCTGCCGCAGTTGATTATATCCAGAAGGCCGTATCTATGGGCAAGACGGGCGTTAAGAAAAAAACGTGCATTTGCTAATAAAGGGAGCCGATTCCTTACTAGACAACTGCTTATCCCGTTGATACGGCAACATAGAGAACCCAACCCGACAAAGCTACGATTAGCAAAAACGCTATTCCCCTCCAAAACATCTCTAGCAATCCCTCTTTTACTTATACGATTTTCATTCAATATGTAATCAGTATGCCTAAGGCAGCTTGCGAAATATACTTCTTCGAAAACCTCCATAGCTGGAGGTTTTTTTAAAACTTTTTTCTGCAGCCTAGAATAACGTTACTTCGAATAAAACGGTAATATCAGGGAATCTTAATCGGGGGAATCTTTATCCAATTGGCCACAAACTATACCCGATTGAACAAACTGAGGCAGGTGATGCCATATGGAACGAAAAAAAGGAAGATTTAAGCTAGAGAAAATAATAGCGGAGTCTGAAACGACAATTAATGCAGAACTATTCGACAATTTGAATGAAAATGAAACAGCTATAGAGCGAATTTTTTTGAATTGTACCGATCTGGTCGTGAAAAAGTTCTATTTATTCGACTCCTTCCCCTGCATGCTGGTCTACCTGGACGTAATAGTTGACGCCACACAGCTGGAAGAAGGTATATTGAGACCGCTCTTGGCATTGGACCCTGCTAGCGCTGATCCCCCTTCTCAGCTTGTTGCGCAGTTGAATACGGGGTTGGTTCCTATAGGCAAAACGCAAATAGTAGAAAAACAGAATGAGCTCGTTCAGCGGATCGTCAAGGGAGACGTCCTTCTATTCATTGAATCTTCAAAGCAGGCGCTCTCTATCAGTGTACAAAATTCATTGCACCGTGAGCTGCAGGAACCGAATATGGAGGCGGTTATCCGCGGTCCCCGGCTCGGCTTTATCGAGACACTCAGTATCAATATGGCCTTAATACGCCAACGAATCCGTTCGCCGCAGCTTAAGATAGAGAGGATAAGCATAGGAGAGGTCTCCCAAACCGATGTTGCGATCGTTTATATGGGTAATATGGCACCTCAGACTGTGATTGATGAAATAAGGAAGCGTATCTTAGGAATCGATATGGATAGCATTCTGGAATCGGGGTATATCGAAGAAATGATAAGCGATCATCCCTATTCGCCGTTTCCGCTCATTCAATCGACCCAGCGGCCCGATTCGGTAACGGCTTCTCTGATTGAAGGCAAGGTCGTTGTCTTAATAGACGGATCTCCGATGGCTCTGATCGCACCCGTCACGATCTGGTATGGGTTTCAAACGGCTGAGGACTATTATATGAAATTTATTTTTGCATCGATGCTTCGATGGCTGAGGTATTTGTTTGCCTTTTTGTCGATGGCTCTGCCAGCTATCTATGTTGCGGTTACGACTTTTCATCAGGAAATGCTCCCTACCAGCTTGGCTTTAAGCCTTGCAGCGGCGCGTGAAATAGTTCCGTTCCCGGCACTTATGGAGACGCTGATTATGGAGGTTACCTTTGAAGCGCTGCGTGAGGCGGGGGTTCGTCTTCCTCGTCCGGTAGGTCAGACGATCAGCATCGTCGGGGCGCTTGTTATCGGACAAGCCGCTGTTCAGGCTGGGATTATATCCGCCCCCATTATTATCATCGTATCCTTGACGGGGATCGCTTCCTTTCTGATCCCGCACCCGGAGATGAGTCAGGCTATCAGCATACTGCGCTTTCCATTGATTATTTCTGCCGGAACTTTCGGGTTGTACGGCGTCGGTGCCTCCATGATTGCAATATTGATCCATCTGGTCAATCTGCGCTCCTTCGGCGTCCCTTATTTGACGCCGTTCGCCCCGGTCAATTTTTCCGGATTAGAGGACGTGTTGGGCAGAGCCCCTTGGCAGGTGATGCGAAAGCGGCAAGAATACGCCAAACAAAAAATGGAGTTGGAAAAAAAATGATGCTGACCCGAATGCTAGGCCGGTGCTTGTTTCTTTTCATTTGTATTGGATTATTCACAAGCTGCTGGGATAGCAGGGAGACGGATGATCTCGCACTGGTCATCGCCAGCGGCCTTGATATCACGGAGGACGGGCAGCTCGAAGGAACGCTTCAGATTGCGCTGCCCACGGGAATTCCCAGCAGTTTGCAAACTGGGGGAAAAGGCAAAGAATCCGTCTTGATACTTACGGCCAAAGGCAAGGACGGAGTAGAAGTTTTATCCAAAATGCAGCAGCAATTGTCCCGGAAAATTTTTCTCGGCCACCGCGGAGTTATCGTCATCGGCGAAAAATACGCCAGACAGGGCATCAATCAGTTTTTGGATAACATATTGCGCCTGCCTGATTCAAGATACAACAGTTATATCCTGACCGCCTATGGTACGACAGCCAAAGAAATTTTGAATATGCCCTATCAGCTGGAGCAAATACCGAGTGTCGGCATCAACAAAATTCAATTCAGCGGATTCAGCTTGTCCATCAAAGCCGACGAATTTTTGAGCAATCTCGCTTCTGACGGGATTGCGCCGGTTACGGGGGGCATAAGGATTAAGAAAAACGGGACTGGTCCCAAATCCTTCATAATCGATAAGGCGGCGGTGTATAACGGAAACAAACTCGCAGGATTTCTTTCTGGGGTGGAATTGACAACCTTCCGCTGGTTGAGAGGGGAAACCAAAAAGTTAGGGTTTTCGGCTCAAATGGAACCGAAAGACGAAAAAGCCAAGGGAACGGTTGCCATAGAGATTCTGCAGTCCAAGATGAAAATACGGACCGTCATCAAGAATGGTGACCCTGAAGTCTCGGTCACGCTTAAAGCGAGGGCAAGGTTAGTGGAAAATGACACGAAGCTGGATTTTAG
>DATJKM010000053.1:0-10358 GCA_035491515.1 Candidatus Udaeobacter sp.
ATTCATCCGAAAAAGAACGGGCCGTGGCTGGATTATTGCTTGTTTACGATGGATATGCATAATCAATGGGCGCGGGAGCTCAGTGCAACGATCCGGCGCATACAGCCGAAGCAGCTCATTACGGTCGGGCAAGATGAGGCGCTTGCCGGTCAGAGGCCCTCTCCTTTCTTTTACGAAGAGGCGGTAGATTATACAAATGTTCATTCCTGGTGGCTGATGGATGATCTTGTGTGGGATACGGTATTCACCAAGACGCCGAATAAGCCGAACCTCGTGCAGGAGACGGGCATGATGTACGTTGAAACGCCGGACAACAAAGCGAAGCGGTCGGAGCGGGAACTTAGAAATATTCTGGAACGGAAATATGCCTATGCATTCGCTACGGGAGCGGCAGGCGCGGTGCAGTGGATTTGGAATATTAACTTTTATATGCATAACGTGAACGAATCGAATATCGGTGCGGTCAGAGCAGACGGCACCGAGAAGCCTGAGGCTGACGTCTCCTATGATTTTGGCCAATTTATAGGCAGGATCGGTCATTTATTCGAGGAGCGCCGCTTGGAGGAGACCGTTGTTATTTATCCTTATTCCAATGATTTCTCCGCCCGCAGTCTTGCCCTCGCTGCAACGGCAAAGCTTACGCGAACGATGGCTTATGAGCTGAAGCAGCCGTTCCGTGCGCTTGGCGAGTATCAGCTTGACTCCCTTTGCGAGCAGCCGCCTAAGCTCATCATTGTCCCGAGCGCGCATAATTTCAGCGGAGATGCGCTGGGCAAACTGCTGGATCATATCACGGAGTATGGAGGTACGCTTCTGTTTACGGGACCGGTCAGTATAGACGAGTATTGGCGTCCCACAGACCGGATGATTGGCATGATTGGCGAAACCCGGGTAGGAAACGTGCTCCGGGAGGAAGTATTGGAATTGGAAGGACGGCTCATTCCCGTGTCTTTCGCGAATACCCGGATTGCAGAGGCGGCCAAAGAAACGGCTCAAGCCGCTTCCGCCACATCATCCCCTGCGCCGCTTACCTTCAAGAAGCTCGGGAAAGGCAGCTTTCTTTGGTGCCCGCTGCCAATCGAGTTAAACGAGCGTTCGGATGCTCTGACTCAGGTATACGATTATGCTATGGGTCTGGCTGGAGTGGCCGCTGAGCTTCTATGGCTCAAAGGCGGCGAGCTGCCGGGCGTATACGGACGCAAATTAGCTTTCGGAAAAGGGGCGCTGTACATTTTTGTTTCTGAATATGCAGTTAAGGCTGAAGTGGAAGTAACCGATCCTGAGACTGGCATCTCATATGGCTTCTCATTGGAGCCGGAGCGAACTGTTATGTTCGCGGCCGATCGAAACGGACAGCTGCTTGCTGTATATCGGCCGGATGAGATTGCGATTACGTTAAACGAACGATAAGGATAACAAAGGAGAGAATGGAGGGAAATACGTTGACGGAACTTTTAGCGAGACCAAGTAAGCAGCAATTAGCTTGGCAGGATTTGGAGCTGGGCATGTTTTGCCACTTTGGCTTGAATACGTTTTGCGACCGCGAGTGGGGAGAAGGGAGCGATTCTCCGGGAGCGTTTAATCCGGCGGAGCTTGACGCCAGGCAGTGGGTAACGACGGCCAAGCGCGCAGGCTTCAACTACTTCATGCTGACAGCCAAACATCATGACGGCTTCTGCTTGTGGCCGACGAAGACAACCGATTATTCGGTTAAATCCAGCCCTTGGCGTAACGGGCAAGGAGATGTCGTGCGGGAGTGCGCCGATGCTTGCCGTGAGGAAGGGCTGCGCTTTGGCATCTATATTTCCCCTTGGGATAGGCATGATCCTCGTTATCCGGATGAGGCGGCGTATAATGACGTCTATTGCGCGCAGTTAACGGAGCTTCTAACCGGATACGGGCCGCTTGTGGAAGTTTGGTTCGATGGCGCAGGCTCTGAAGGAAGGCAGTACGATTGGCCGCGTATTATGGGTCTTGTGAAGCAGTATCAGCCGGATGCCATGGTGTTTAATATGGGGGCGCCGACGGTGCGCTGGGTAGGCAATGAGGACGGCGAAGCTCCTTATCCGTGCTGGAATGCGGCGGAGGCGGCGAGAGTGAGCATGTTCACGAATGATATGACGGCATGGCTGCCGGAAACGCCGGAGTGGGTGCCTGCCGAATGCCCGGTTCCGATACGCGGCAATCATTGGTTCTGGCACCCGAACGATGAGACGCCGCTTCGTTCCTTGGAGGAGCTGATCGGCCTATACGAACGCTCCGTCGGCCACGGGGCGACGCTGCTGCTGAATGTTGCGCCAGATAACAAGGGCCTGTTCCTGGAAGAAGAGGTTCAGCGCGTGATCGAGCTGGGAGACGAAATAAAAAGGAGATATGCATGCCCCCTCGCGAAGAGCAGCGGCGGACGCTCGGTGTCGATTCGTTTGAAGCGGGAAGAAGACATACATCGAATGGTCATCATGGAGCAGATCGAGCACGGTGAAAGAGTGCGCAGCTACGTTGTGGAAGCGGAACGTGAAGGAGAATGGATCGAGATCGCAAGAGGCAGCGCAATCGGTCATAAGAAGATTGATTCGTTGATCGTGCCGATTCGGACCTCGCACATTCGCTTAACGATATTGGAAAGCGTCGGCGAGCCGTATATTCGTTCTTTTTCCGTTTATAGCAGCTTATAAAACTACTAAATTGATGCAGAGAGGTGTTTGATATGCAATTGCCAAAAGCTGTTCAACAATGTATCGAGCAAGCGGAAACCGAGCTGGCCGATAACCCGAAGCTGCTGCGTATGTTCAAGCAATGCTTTCCGAACACGCTGGAGACGACGACCCGCTTAATGGAAGACGGCTCAACCTTTGTTTTTACCGGCGACATTCCGGCGATGTGGCTGCGCGATTCCAGCGCCCAAGTAAGGCATTACCTGCCGCTTGCCGGGCAGGACCAAGAGCTGCAGCGTGTGATAGAAGGACTGGTCAAACGCCAGCTTAAGTATATTCAAATTGATCCGTACGCGAATGCTTTTAACGAAGAAGACAATGACAACCGTTACGAGGATGATTTAACGGAGCTGAACCCGTGGGTTTGGGAGCGGAAGTACGAAGTCGATTCGCTTTGCTATCCGATTCAGCTTAGCTACTTGTATTGGAAGCAGACGGGAATTACTGCATTATTCGACGATACATTTTTGGAGACGATGAAGACGATTATCCGCCTATGGCGTACAGAGCAGAGGCATTTTGAGCAATCGCCGTACCGCTTCGCAAGGACGACAGGCCCGAAAACCGATACGCTGCGCAACAACAGAATGGGCATGCCGGTCAATTACACGGGAATGACATGGTCCGGCTTCCGGCCAAGCGACGATGCGTGTACGTTCGGCTATTTAATCCCGGCAAACATGTTCGCTTGCGTCGTGCTCGGTTATATGGAAGAAATTGCAGACCGGATTTATGGCGATGAGCAGGTAATGAACGAGGCGGGAATTTTAAGAGAAGAGATCGATTACGGCATCCGGACGTACGGTATTTACCGGCACCCGGAATTCGGGGAGATGTTTGCTTATGAAACCGACGGCTTCGGCAATTACAACCTGATGGACGATGCGAACGTGCCGAGCCTGCTTTCGATCCCTTATCTCGGATATGCGGACATGGACGATCCTATTTATATCAATACAAGAAAGTTTATTTTGAGTAAGCACAATCCTTATTATTATGAGGGCAGTCATGCGAAGGGGATCGGCAGTCCGCACACTCCGAAACATTATATTTGGCATATAAGCCTGTCGATGCAGGCTTTAACGTCTTCAGATAACGAGGAAATCGCTGAAATTGTCCGGACTTTAACGGGCACCGACGCAGATACCGGATACATGCACGAGGGTTTCCATGTGAATGATCCAAACGAGTATACGAGACCTTGGTTTGCGTGGGCGAACAGCCTGTTCGCGGAGCTGATCTATAAGCTGATGCGGGAACGGCGTCTTAAGGAGCTAGTTTACTAACACTGCGCAAGAGCGGTTTCATGCAGCTATAGTCTGCGCTAGCCATTAGAGGAGAGAGGAGTAGAGAAGAATTTTTCTCTATTTCGGCTGATTGGATTAGTTTGCGGCAAATAGAGAAAATAGTTTTCACTATTACCCCGAAAATGGTGCGATATCGGGCGGTTGGAGCGATTAAAGAGGAATTAAAAAGGAGGATGCTCGTATGGAATCCGCTGTCAGGCTGGTCGATCAGTATCGAGGAGGAAGGCTGGAAAACATTCATTTCGGACATATTTGCGGCGTGGATGAAAAAGGCGAGATCATTTTTAGCGCAGGTGATCCGGAGTGGGTTGCCTTTATGCGCTCCTCGGCCAAGCCGTTCCAAGCGATCCCGGAGTTTATACAGGGTATCCCGGATAAGTATCGTTTCACGGACAAGGAGAAGACGATAATGACGGCCTCGCATCGCGCGGAAGCCTATCATGTGGAGGCGCTTCAAGCGATGCTGGATAAGCTCGGTTTATGCGAGGAGCAGCTCATTTGTGCGCAGACGTATCCGCTTAGTCCGCAGGCGCGCGATGAATTGGTTACCGGGCATAAGCCGAAGCGGCGTATTTACCATAACTGCTCGGGGAAGCATCTCGGCATTTTAGCGCTCAGTAAGGAGAAGGGCTATCCGCTGGAGGGCTATGGGGAGCCTGCGCATCCCGCTCAAGCGGAGGTGCTGGACATCGTCGCCTATATGTCAGATTTTCCGGCACAAAATATACATATAAGCGTCGATGGCTGCGGCTTTCCCGTGTACGCACTGCCGCTAAAGCATATCGCAAGCATGTATTTGAAGCTGGCCTGCCCCGATCTGATCGGCAGAGCCGAGGTCAGAAGCGCTGCGGGCGAGGTGTCCCGCCTGATGAACGACCATTCTGAAATGGTGTCGGCACCCTGGTTCATCTGCTCGACGCTGCTGCGGGATCCGAATATCGTGGCGAAAGGCGGGGCGAAGGGCATTTATAGCTTCGGTCTTCGCAAGGAGCGAATGGCGTTCGCTTTGAAGGTGCTGGACGGCTCGGAGGAACCTTGGCCCATTATTGTCGCATCGATTTTGGAGCAGATCGGCTATGACAATCAGGATACGATCGATCGCATGCATGCGCTTACGCCGAAGGAGCTCCGCAATGACAGCGGGCGGATGGTCGGGGAACATAAGGCCGTATTCAAGCTGCATAGGAACGGGTAAATCCAAACGGGAAAGGCTATGGCTTGTCAAACAAGACATAGTCTTCTTTTTTTGCGGCTGATCCTCATCAAACTTTTGAACAAGCAGTGGAGAGATTTAGTGTCAAATTGTGAACTTAAACCGACCCTGTCAAAGGAATAGAGCGAAATAGTTTCGGTTTGTGAATTTAAAGCAATCTTTTTGCGCATCCCCACTCTGAAATGCGGAATTAGTTTGACAAAGCAGCACTATTCCGCAAGTTTTGCTCATTGCTGATCGATTAGTTCGACGAATTGAAACTAATTGAATCTAGTTCAACGAATTGAAACGAATTAAATATAATTACTAATTGAATCTATTCCAGCAATCCAGCGTTTACCACGGATTCTTCTATGATCTTGGAAAAAGCTCCAGCAGCCGTGCAGCATAAGGCTTTAGAGCGAGAAACCTGTACTTTTTCGAAAAATGCAATCTTTAAGAAAAAAGAGTACTTTGCAGCTTCCGCGTTTACAAAGCCTAAACGAAAAAGGGGATTTTGTTGGAAAGATGGCAATTGCGGGCGCTGCAGCTTTTATATTATACATGAAGAAGATTAAGGCAACAGCCAATGGCTGAGCAAATGAATTTTCGCGAACATAGAGGAGGAGCACGAATAATGAGCAACCTGGAGACGCAGCTGCAAGAGGAGAATCATACGGAACAAGAAGCAAACGAAGTGGAGAACGGCGTTCATAATTTCAGCAGCGAGAAAGATTGGGTAAAGCCGGAGGATCCGCTTATTCTTGAACGGCTCGAATGGTTTAAGGATCAGAAGCTCGGCATTATGATGCATTGGGGGCCTTATTCACAGCTCGGACTCGTAGAATCGTGGGCGCTCAGCGATGAAGACGGCGATTGGTCCCGCGACGGCATAGATTGGGGCGTTGACAGCGAGGAGCTGAAGCGCCAATATTTTGGCTTAAACAAGACGTTTAATCCCGTTCGGCTGCAGCCGGAGCTATGGGCGGAGCTGGCCGCAGAGGGCGGCTTCAAATATTTGATATTTACGACGAAGCATCATGACGGCTTCTGCATGTGGGACACGCATACGACGGATTACCGGAGTACCGGACCGGATACGCCTTTCCATACGCATAAGTACGCCGATATTTGCAAAAATGTATTCGATGCCTTCCGGGACAAGGGACTGGCCATTTCGGCTTACTTCTCCAAGGCCGATTGGCACACGCCTTATTATTGGACGCCGGGAATGGAGCGCGGAACGCATACTTGGCGCGGTCCTTCGTACGATCCGAAGCAGTATCCATGGCTGTGGGAGAAGTTCGTACAGTTCACGCATGAACAAATGATGGAGCTGCTCACTAAGTATGGACGCATCGACGTGCTATGGCTCGATGCCGGCTGGGTGAGAGACGGCGGCAGAGTGCCGCAGGATATACGCCTCGGCGAATTGGTCGATCGCGCGCGAGAAACGCAGCCTTGGCTGCTGTCGGCAGACAGAACGGTCGGCGGTCCTTATGAGAATATCGTAACGCCGGAGCAGACGATTCCGGACGGTCCGATGAGCGTGCCGTGGGAAAGCTGTATTACGCTCGGCACCTCCTTCTCCTTCCGCTACGAGGACAAGTATAAATCGCTGCGCCAGGTGGTTCGTATTCTAATGGAGGTCGTCTCCAAGGGCGGAAACCTTGCGCTTAATGTAGGCCCGCAGCCGGATGGCAGGCTTCCAGAGGGAGCAATTGCTACGATTAAGGAATTAGGCGCGTGGATGAAAACATACGGCGAGGCCGTTTATGGAACGAGAATTTGTGCTCCGTACTTTACCGGCGGCTTTGCGTTCACCCGAAAGGAAGACCGCGTTTACGCCGCCTATTTGTATCCTTCCGAGAATACGGCGGTCGAGAAGCAAATGGTTATTCCGTATCGTGAACCGGTAGCGGGTGTCGAGCTGGTCGGTACAGACGAAAGCCTGCCGTTCGAGAGGACGGAGTCGGGCTTAATCGTTCAATTGCCGCCATCCGAGTATGCAGGCAAGGCGCCTGCGGCGCATGTGTTCCGGCTGCTTGTATAATTAACCGGTTACCCGGCAAGTCGATTGAAACTGACGCCCATTTCGCGGGCGTCAGTTTTTTGGATATGGAAATTATGTATCTTGTCCTGCTCATTTGAATAGGGTACGCTTACAGATAGTTGAACTACCCCTTCTTAAAATCAATTGATTTTTGAAGAAAGGGATTCCTAAGAACTTCACACTAACGGGCAAATATGTGGATTAGGCTATCCCCGTAGTCCCTACGGTTAGAAGCCTGATGGCTTCGTTTCTCAGATTGATGCTTGCGTTCAGATCGCGATGGTGATGACTGCCGCAGCTTGGGCATTCCCATTCACGCAAGGCGAGATTCTTCACGTCTTTGTTTTTCGTTCCGCAACAGGAGCATAATTGGCTGCTGGCAAAGTTGCGCGCCACGGCTACCACCCGTTTGCCATACCAGCTTGCTTTGTACGCAAGCATCGCACGAAATTGCGACCATGATACTTCACTGATCGCTTTGGCAAGGTTTGCGTTTTTCAAAAGGTTTTTTACCGCTAAATCCTCGATCCCGATGATGTCGTGGTTTTTGACGATCTCGGTAGAGATTTTATGCAAGTAATCGTTCCGTACGTTCGCAATGCGCTCATGAATACGAGCAATCCGAATCCGTTGCTTATGCCAATTCGAAGATCCTTTTGTTCGTCTGGCAAGCATGCGCTGTGCATTTGCTAACTTCTGTTCTAATCGCTGAAACCATTTCGGATTCGGATGGACAGTTCCGTCACTGACAACAGCGAAATCCTTTAATCCAACATCAATCCCGCATGCGGAATGGGTTCTGGGCAACGCCTGCACTTCGGTTTCTACCAAAAGTGAAACGAAGTATTTACCGTTTGGATGAAGACGAATCGTAGCATTTAGGATTCTTCCCTCAACCTCACGACTTTTGGAGAAACGAACCAAACCGAGCTTCGGCAGCTTGATATGGTTGCCTGACACCGTGATATTGCCATTTGTTTGTTTGGTCGTATACGATTGTAAAGCATTCTTTTTGCTTTTGAAGCGTGGTTTGTCATTTTGCTTCTTATAGTAGCGGGTATACGAATCGTTTAGATTTTCAAGCGACTTTTGTAAGGCTATGCTATCCGCTTCTTTAAGAAAAGGATAATGCAGTTTTAACTCCCGAACGCCTTTGATGGCTTCATATTTGTTGAAAAACTCACCTTTCCACTCGTTCGAAGGCAATTGACCGCTTTGCTTCATTTCTTCGACAATGTGCCAATAAGCATCCTTTTCCAGTTGCTTGGCCAAGAAAAAATTAAACACAAAACGAGTGCAGCCTATCGTTTTATTCATGAGTGTTGCTTGTTCTTTGTTAGGATAGATACGAAATTTGTAGGCTTTATGGACGAGTATTGGAATCACCCCCTCATCCAAATTATAGAACATATGTTCGCATTCAGATACCAAAAAGAAATCGATTCATCTCCCTCTTACTACGTTGAAGAGGGAGTCTTCTCGACTAAGATGATAAATAAGGGGAAGGGGATACAAGGTTGAACAAAATGTGGTTTCGACGTTTGTTGTTATCGTATCTACCGGTCTTTTTTATCGTGACGATGATTTTGTTTGTCGTATTTTTCCAAACCTTAAATGAACAAAATCGAAGAGAAGCGATAAAAGCAAATGATTTCTTGGCACAGCAGGTTATTCTCTTTACGGATAATTCATTGAAGGCAATCGATTATCAGGTCGTTCGTGAAATATTGACGAATCCCGATATCAGCCGTTTTTTCAGCAGAGACAGCATGGATGTGGCTGCTAACATACAAGCGTTAAAAGTAATGGATGAATTGAAATTCAATTATCCGATCATTGATTCGATCTATTTTTTACGCTTTAAGGACGGGTATATTTTCGGGGATGTCCCAAGATCGATCGATGATTTCCAGGATAAGTCGTTTATTCAGCAATATGCGGAACAAGCAAGCGGGGCAAAGTGGACAGGGGAGCGGAAGTATAAAGCGTTCTCCGATTCCGAAGTCGATGCCCAAAATGTCATTACCTTAGTAAGAGCGGCACCGTATAATATGGGCGTTAAGCAGGGCTATTTTGTCGTAAACGTCAGCTTAACCAAGCTGCGGGATACGGTTGGCCGGATGTATAACTCCGATAGAAGCTTTGTCAGCATGATTGACAAGGAAGGCCATAATTTGCTTGGCGATGAAATAGATCCGTCTGCTACGGGTCCGGTATTAGCGAATTATACGTCCCCGTATACAGGCTGGGAGATTAATAGCGGTATTTTGGATAAGAACGGCTTGAAATTGGTGCTCACCTTTTATAATGTGTGGGTCGTATTCGCACTGGCTGTCGTTGTATTCGGCATTTTATGGGTTATTTACGTAACGAAACGGAATTATAAGCCGATTCAGCAGCTCGTGTCGCTCATTCAGACGTATTCGTCGAAGAGCGAGGGAACGGGAGCGGCGTCCGAAAGCGAATTTATTTTTATTCAAAACACGCTTGAAAACTTAATGAGCGAGACGAAGCAGTACCAGCAGCAGTACCGGGAAAAGCTTATTTTGCAAAAAAAATATCATTTTCATCAGGTGCTTGAGGGGGCCGTGCAATTAAGCGATGAAGCCTGGATTTCCGAGCTTCGCAGCTATGATTTGGACGTAATGGGGAAAATATCGACCGTTCACGTCATTGAAATCGATGATTATTCCGCATTTACGGATATATATAATCAACGGGATCAATCGCTGCTGAAATTTACGTTATACAGCGTTATCCATGAGACGGCCAAAAATCTTGGCGTTGCCGTCTGGGCGGAATGGACGACCGAGCGCCGTGTATCCTTCATCCTATGGCTGCCGCCAGAGGCGGATACGATGGAAAAGAATGAGGTTATTATTCAGGAGTGCCGGACCTGGATTGAACAGAATGTCAGCTTTAATATAACGATCGGGCGCGGAGAACCGGCAAATACGCTGGAGGAGCTGCGGGGCTCTTACGAAATGGCGAATTATTGCTTGCAATATAAAGCTGTACTGGGAAGCAACCGGGTCATTGCCATGGAAGATACGATAAGACCGCAGAAAGAAATTCAGGAGTATTTCAAAACC
>DATJKM010000054.1:0-24913 GCA_035491515.1 Candidatus Udaeobacter sp.
ACCGTCCAAATCAGGATGCTGCTTATAAATTCCCTTCATCGCCTCATAGCCCCCTGCAACGTTGAAGTTTCCATATCCGATCAGGCTCGGCACAAACCACGGTAAAAGTCCGCAAGCCTTCTCATAGGCAAGCGTCCTCTCCCTGGAGGAATGCACATGCGCGGGACCGGAAATATGAGCGATCTTGCGACAGCCGCAAGATAGAAGATGCTGTACAGCCATCTCGCCGCCATGACGGTTAGCGGCCGTAACCGAAAGGATCGGATAACCAGAAAAGGATTTATCGATGGCTACAATCGGAATGGAACGGTCCTGCAAGGCAATGATCTGCTCGGGAAGAACCGTATAGGATGAAATAATAATGCCGTCGATTTGCTTGTTAATAAGCGTTTCCATATACTTCTTCTCTTTGTCCGGATTATTGTCCGTATTGCACAGCACGAGCGTATAACCGTGAGCCGCTGCGGCATCCTCGGCTGCTCGGGCTATTTCGGGGAAAAACGGGTTTAAAATGTCTGGCACCATTAACGCGACAGCTCCGGTTTTTTTGCCTGCTAAGCTTCTTGCAATATTATTAGGCTTATAATTCAGCTTTTGGATCGCAGACATGACGGCGGTTTCCGCTTCCTTGCTGACATAGCCGCTTTGATTAAGCAGGCGGGATACAGTGGCGACGGACACGCCGGCCAGCTTGCTGACATCTTTAATTGTAGTCATAAATAACAAAATCCTTTCACGAATCAGCCTGCCCGATTAGGGCTGCATTTCCATAAAACGCTCTACCTCAGCCCGCAGCGGCATTCCGCTTTGAGCGCCAAGCTTGGTTACCGACAATGCACTGGCAGCGACTGCGAACCTCACCGCCTCCTCCAACGTCGAACCTTCGCTCAGCCTAATGGCTAATGCGCCGTTAAAGGTATCGCCCGCTCCGGTCGTGTCGACTGCTTCTACCTTTCTCCCCGGCTGCTGCCTGATCTGACCGTCATTTGTTTTGTAAAATGCGCCCTTGCTGCCGCCGGTCATGACAATACGATGCGGATACAGCTCAATCAGCTGCTCATGCGTGCGTTCCTGCTCGTCGTCCAAGCCCAGCAGTATGGCAAGTTCGTATTCATTCGGCGTAATGATATGAATCATCTCCAGCAGCTCCTTTGGCAGCTTGACGGCGGGCGCAGGATTTAAAATAACCGGAACGCCCAGCTCATTAGCCAGCTTAATGGATGTTTCCACTGTAATGAATGGAATCTCCTGCTGCAGCAGCACCATATCCGAGCCCGCAATGATTTCCTTCAAGGACAAAATATCGTCCGGCAGCAGGCAGTGGTTCGCGCCGGGTATAACAATAATTCGGTTATCGTTGTCGCATACGGTAATCACAGCTACGCCTGTAGTGGTGTGGGGAACCGTTTTCACATTCTTCGTATCAATGCTTTCCTTCTCTAAAGCTTCCATAAGCTGCTTGCCGAAAGAATCCTCGCCAACGCATCCTACCATCGTCACATATGCGCCTAGACGCGCGCAAGCAACAGCTTGATTAGCCCCTTTTCCGCCAGTAAAGCTTGAGAAAGCGCTGCCAAATATCGTCTCGCCTTGATTTGGCATGACATTCGTTTCTGTAACCATATCTATATTCATGCTTCCTATAACCGTAATTTTCGGCTTGTTCATTTGCTGCACCTCTTAGTTCGTATTAGATTTTCATTTCAGATGTGTAATCGGTTACACATTGTATTTTATAGCCCGTTTTTACGATTGTCAACCGGAAAAATAGGCGCATAGAAAACAGGAATGGCAGGCCAGCGTCAAATTGGGGACGCCAGTCTGCCATTCCTTTAATCAAACGATAATATCCCATTCGCGTTTAAGCTCAATAAAAATTCGGAATTTCCTCAAAAGCGGCCGCTCAATATATCTTTACCGCAGCGGGGCGGTTACCGTTTTGCCGATATTCCGAATAATAATAGCTACGTCATTAGCTAATGTTTTTAAGGGATGCCCGTTTGTCATACTAACGTTAAGCGACCTTATTTTTTGATGGATATGTCCATCAGAGGTTACATGTATGTTATACTCCGGATATTGGCCCATTAAGGCAGCGTACACTTGTTTTTCAATGATTGCTTTTTTACCCGTATTGTCCACATCAATACCGACTATCGCATCATTTTTATGAATAACGACAGTAGCCTTGCTCACTCCAGGTACTTTATCAGCGCGATTAGCAAGCTGCTTGGCGATTCTCGAAGGATTCGCCAGGTTTCCTCTGTAATTCAGCGTATCCATCCGGTTATCAAACTTATTCACCCGATTGTCCGTAACATTGTTCCGGTAAGGCATTGACTTCGATTGGATGCGGTTTTTTACACGGACCGCATTATCTTTCGACGTATAGCCTTGTCCGCATGCGGTCATTGAAAGGCCTAACGCAAGAACCATTAACGAAACAACGACGGGCTTGATCTGTTTGCGCACACCTTACACCTCCTGTTTGATGATTATAAGGTTAACTAAAAGCGAGCAATCATACGTGGAAAATGTCTTTAACAAATTAAAGAAGCAGCCAGCCGGATTCATTATCATAAGATTTGCAAAGCTCTATTAGTTCATACCTGGAAAAATTAAATACCCTCAAATCGCTTAAACAAAATAAAAAGAACAGTTGTCCGCAAGCTGAAATTGCGGATTACTGTTCTTTTTATTTTTGCCTATTCATCTATTAGTCCTCAACATTTCTTACATCGACAGTTACATGCAGCACTTGCTCGCCTGTACCTCTATAAACTCCCTTTACGGGTACGATATCCTTATAATCGCGTCCATGTCCCAGCTTCACATACCGCTCGCCGACAGGGTCGACATTCGTCGGATCAAAGCTGCACCAGCCAAGCCCCGGCACGAAAGCTTCAACCCAAGCATGCGACGCCTGCTCAAAGTCCGCGCTTCCGCCCTGCAAATCTCCGACAAAGTGATAGCCGCTCACATATCTGGCTGGAATACCGGTCGCCCTGCAGCTTGCGATCATCAAATGCGCAAAGTCCTGACACACGCCGCGCTTGCTCAAGAACATGTCTGATGTTTTGGTTTTAACATCAGTCGCTTCCGGGTCATAAATAAATTCGGTGCGAATTTTCGTTGATAAAGCGCTCAGCCAGTCCAGCACGCTGGCTTGGCCACTTTCATCAAACTCAGAAATTTCACGGGCAAATAGCTCCACTTCAGTCGTTACGGCCGTATATTCCGTCGTCAGCAAAAATTCTGTAAAACGGTTGGCCGCATCCTCTGTCCCCAACCATTTCCACGCCTGCTCCGGCGTTCGCTTGCTTAGATATTGCGCGCGCTCCTCGGGCGAAGGCGCCTGCTTCGTTACAACAATCATAGATGTGCGAATCGTGAGCCGCTTATGCGGTCCGTTCACCGAGAAGGCATGCACCCGGTTGCCGAAATAATCCTCATAGGTGAATAAAGAGGCATTCGGCTCAATAGCGATCGCTTGCTGATAGCAGGACTGTCTTTCATTCGTACTCGGAGTCAGCCTAATTTCATTGACACTGTCCGTAACCGTATCCGCGTACTCGTATTGCGTCACATGTGAAATACTCAGCTTCATGCGCTTGCCTCCCCCATGCGAAAAAAGGTTTTAGCGAACGCGAGCCCAAGCTGCTGGCATGCGTCAAGCAAATGCGCAACGATCGTGCCGCCCCGGTCGATAACCATATCCTCCCGCTCCAAGCACGCTAAATCCGCCTTTACCTTGCTGACTTGGCGAATTACACGTTCATGCGCCGTCCGCAGCTGCTTATCCTGCAGCTCGATATTCCGCATATGATCATCAAGCGTATGGAGAGCAAAATGAAGGGATCGGGGAAAGGCGCCATTAAGCACGACAAATTCAACGATTGATTCGACGGAAATTCCGTCCGCATAATATCTGCGGAACGCCTGGTAGCCGCTCACGGAACGTAATACAGCCTGCAAATACGGATAAGCGTTCGAGCTGTTCCAGCCCTCGCCGCTTGCGGCATTGCCTACCGCTTTAATGATGCGCAGCGTATTCTCCGAGCGCTCCAAATATCGGCCGCATTCGATGAAATGCCATTCGTTCTCTCTCGGCATCACGGATTGGCTGACACCTTGAAACAATGCCGTCCATTCCTTAATCCTTCCGAAGAACAAATGCGGAGACTCACGCAGCAGATCATCCGGCTGCTTCTCGCGCAGCCACAAATAGAACGCATTCGTCGCATCCCACATTTCGCTCGGCACCTTCTCGCGCAGCGTTCGCAGGTTGCCGCGAGCATGGCTGACGCATGAAACCAGCGAATTCGAATTATCACGATCGAGCGTCGTATAAAAGAGCACATCCCGTTCATTATAGCTGCCATACTGCTGTTCGTAGTCTTCCCGGCTGCCTAAGGCATCGACGATTCTCGCCCACTTTGAGCTGGACTCGGTCACATCGCCCTCAGACTTTCCTTCCATGTTCATTGCTGTATCTTCAACCTGAAGATGATAATGAACATCAATCAGCCTAGCATGATTTTCAGCACGTTCCATATAACGCCCAATCCAAAATAATGCCTCTGCATTCCGGTTCAGCATAGCATTCCCTCCTTATAATTATCGATTAAGCACCCACGTATCCTTGACTCCGCCGCCCTGTGAAGAATTGACTACAAGCGAACCCTCTTTCATCGCAACACGCGTTAAGCCTCCCGGAATGACATGCGTCTCCTCTCCCATTAATGCAAAAGCGCGTAAATCAATATGACGAGGCGTCATCACTCCATCAACCATAACCGGAGCGCGTGACAGCTTCATCGTCGTCTGTGCGATATATCGCCCTGGATCACGCTTTATAGCTTCAGCAAATGCTTGAATCTCCTTAGAGGTAGCGCTAGGTCCTATCAGCATGCCGTAGCCGCCTGACAGCGAGGTTTCCTTCACAACGAGCTGATCCAAATGATCAAGCACGTAATCACGCTCTTCCTTACGCGACAAAATGTACGTAGGAACGTTGTGCAAAATGGGCTCTTCTCCCAAATAGTAACGGATCATATCCGGAACATACGCATATACTGCCTTGTCATCCGCAACTCCTGTACCCGGCGCATTCGCAATAGCTACGTTTCCGGCGCGATAAGCATTCATTAAACCCGGTACGCCCAGGACGGAATCCGGCTGGAAGGCAAGAGGATCCAGAAAATCATCATCGATGCGGCGGTAAATGACGTCGACCTGACGAAGTCCGCGCAAATCGCGCAAATAGATCTTATGGTCTTTGTACACGAGATCTCTGCCTTCAACGAGGTGGATGCCCATTTGCTGCGCTAAAAAGGTATGCTCGTAATACGCGGAATTATAAGCACCTGGCGTAAGCAGAACGATAAGCGGATCACGTTTACCGTTAGGAGAGAGGGCGCGGAGCGAGCTTAAAAAACAATTTAAGCTGCGGTCAATACTCTGTACTGAACTCGATAAATATAAATCGTGGAACAACTCATTCATTAACGTTCTACCCTTAAAGAGGTAAGAAAAGCCTGATGGAGACCGCAAATTATCCTCCAGCACATAATAGCGGCCTTTCTCGTCACGAATCAAATCAATGCCTGATGCTGTAATATATACACCGCCAGGAACATGTAGACCAGCCATTTCCGGACGGAAATAAGTATTTGAAACGATCATCTTCCGGGGAATGATGCCGTCAGCCACAATTCGCTGTCCGTGATAAATGTCATGAACGAAAGCGTTCAAAGCACGAATCCGCTGTCGTACGCCCCGATCTACGCCCTCCCATTCATGCCTCGGAATAACGCGGGGAATAAAATCGAACGGAATCGTTCGCTCGAGGGGTTCATTTTGAGCTCCGCTGTACAGCGTGAACGTAATACCCTCCTCCATCATTCTTTGGTTAATGGCATTTTGACGAATTGCAAGCTCTGCTGGCTTCATTCTTCCGAATACACGATGAACAGTGTCATAGTGAGCGCGAACAGACAAGTCCTTGTCGAACATTTCATCGTAAAATGTTTGTGAATCGTAATATTGCGTTTGCGACTGTTTGGCCGTCGACATGACAACCGCCTCCTCCATGATGGGCACTGCACCAATTTAGTACAAGTTGGTTAAACACTTGACCATTTATGTTATATTCATGTTAAAAAACTTAACAATTATAACCGAAATGCATCTTAATGTTAGGAATATCATACTAAAATCTGAATATTGTGTCAACTTATATAACATGAAAGCAGGAACCCTCACCTGAGAGAATTCCTGCTTTTTCTAAGCTGCGTTTTATTCTAGGATTGATTTAATTGCTGTAAATCCTTCGTAACCTTATCGACCATATGAACGAACGATGCAAGCTCCTGCGAGCGGGCAGCCTGGTTTCGCGCTTCGACCGATGTTTGCTCTGATTCATGACGTACGGCGGACAGCTTCTTGTCAATCTCTTCAAGCTTCGACTGTATCCCTTCAAGCGCATATCGCGAGGAGACGGCAAGCTTGCGCACTTCATTCGCAACAACCTCGAAGCCCTGCCCATTTTCTCCAGCTCTAGCCGCTTCGATCGCGGCATTAAGCCCAAGCAGATGCGTCTGATCCGACAATCCGCGAATAATGTGCCCCTTTCATTAATACCGTCAAGCTCCTCACGAAGCTCTCCTAATAGTGTATGCGTCTTATCCCGGGATTGCGAGGTGGAAATCGCGGTAGCCGCAATAGATTGTGCACCCTCGTCCAATTCGAACATAAGTGAAGCCAGCTCCTGCACCGCGCTCGTAACAGTTGCCAGCATCGCCCGACGGTTGTCCGCAAGATCCTGAATTTTCTGCTGCTCATGCTGGTTGTAGGCTTCAAGCACGAATTGCGAATCCAGATTAAACAATTTCGTCAAAGCATGTACCACTTCCTGCCACCCGTCAGGAAGAACTCTCTGAAGCACATTCGTCGAAATGTCCAGATATGTCATATAAGTAGACAACTATCACCTATTATATCGGAAAACATACATGAATCAGTATTGACTTACAAAATCTTTTTAAACCCCGGAGCAGTACAGAAAAGCCGATAGACATATGTCTATCAGCTTTTCTCCTGTCCATGCAGACAAATTAACGGTTCAGCAGACTTCCTACATAACGCAGCAGTTCATTCGAGCATACTTTGCAGTAACCATGCTCATCCATAAGCCGCTTCGTTACTTCATTTATCCGCTTCAATTGGCTCTCATCCGGCGTCTTGGTGGAAGTCGTAATTTTGACGATATCCTTCAGATCGGCGAACAGCTTTTTCTCTACAGCCTCACGCAAACGCTCGTGACTCGTAAAATCGAACTTTTTCCCTTTTCGAGAATACGACGAAATGCGGATCAGTATCTCTTCGCGGAACGCTTTTTTCGCATTTTCGGAAACGCCGATTTGCTCCTCAATCGAACGCATTAAGCGCTCGTCTGGATCCATCTCCTCCCCGGTTAACGGATCTTTGATTTTGGCCCAGTTGCAATAAGATTCAATGTTATCCAGGTAGTTTTCAAACAAGGTGCGGGCAGACTCCTCATAGGAATATACAAATGCCTTCTGGATTTCCTTCTTCGCCAGCAGATCGTACTCTTTGCGCGCAACCGAGATGAAATTTAAGTACCGCTCACGCTCTTCCTTCGTGATAGAAGGATGGTGATCCAGTCCTTCCTTGAGGGCACGCAGCACGTCAAGCGCATTGATGCATTGTGTATCCTGCTTAATCAGCGCACTGGAGATTCGGTTAATAACGTAGCGCGGATCAATGCCCGTCATGCCTTCCTCCAGGTATTCATTTTGCATCTCCTTCAAATCCGCTTCCTTGAAGCCTTCTACTTCCTCGCCGTCGTACATCCGCATCTTCTTCACTAAGTCCATGCCTTGCTTCTTCGTTTCCTTAAGCCTTGTCAGGATCGAGAAGATAGCAGCCGCACGCAGCGCGTGAGGAGCAATATGGATATGGCGCATGTCGCTTTGAGCGATAAGCTTCTTATAAATCTTTTCTTCATCCGTAACCCTCAAATTGTAAGGAATCGGCATGACGATCATTCTGGAATGCAGCGCCTCGTTTTTCTTGTTGCTGATAAACGATTTGTACTCCGATTCATTCGTATGCGCAATAATGAGCTCATCGGCGCTTATTAAAGCGAAGCGGCCAGCCTTAAAGTTGCCCTCCTGCGTCAGCGAGAGCAGATTCCACAAAAATTTCTCATCGCATTTCAGCATCTCTTGAAACTCCATCAGTCCGCGATTCGCTTTGTTAAGCTCACCGTCAAACCGATAGGCACGCGGATCGGATTCGGAACCATACTCTGTTATAGTTGAAAAATCGATACTTCCCGTAAGATCGGCTATATCCTGCGATTTAGGGTCGGATGGACTGAACGTGCCGATTCCGACGCGGTTATCCTCCGAAATAAACACACGCTCAACGAGTACGTTTTCAATATCGCCATAGTATTCCGTCTGCAGCCTCATTTGGCACGAAGGACAAAGGTTTCCTTCAATTCGAACAGCGAGCTCCTTCTCAATATCAGAGCGAAGCTCTTGGGGGATAAGATGCAGCGGATCCTCGTGCATCGGGCAGCCTTTAATCGCATAAACGGCTCCCCGTTCGGTTCTGGAGAAACGCTCAAGCCCTTTTTTGAGCATTGTGACAATGGTTGACTTCCCTCCGCTAACAGGCCCCATCAATAACAATATCCGTTTGCGAACCTCAAGCCTGCGAGCCGAGGAATGGAAGTACTCCTCAACCAGCTTCTCCACCGCACGATCCAAACCAAAAATTTCCTGATCAAAAAATTTATACTGCTTGTGACCTCCAACGTCTTCTACCCCGTGAGATTCAATCATTTCATAAACGCGTGAATGTGCAGTCATGGCCGGGGACGGGTCCTTCCCGAGCAATTCAATATACTCCTTGAATGTTCCTGTCCATGCGAGCTTCTCGCTCTCAGCCTGATACTCCGATATTCGCTTGAAAATGTCCATACCGTGCCTCCTCCCATCGCTTCCGCATTCCATTAATCGTTCTACGCCCGGGATTTGTCTCTAGACGCTCTATCAAGTGGTGCTAACTTTTATTGAGGTATTACATTCCTATGCTTATTCGGGGAGATAATTGCACACTATTTTTGTCCTTCATCCATCAAAATACGACAAGCTCACAAAATCCTTTGCTATAATGGGTGCATAAGCTTCGTTAGGACCGATTGGAGAGGAGAAACCAAACGTGGCAGTTGCACGCGAAGAAGAGCTTTACAATCCTATAAAAAAGTACTACGAGCAGCTTGGCTTTACTGTAAAAAGCGAGGTGCTCCATTGCGATTTGGTCGCGGTTCATCAGGGCAGCGCCGAGACGATAATTGTCGAAATGAAAAAAACGTTCAACCTCGCCTTGCTTCTGCAAGGGGTTGAACGTCTGCGTTTGAATAGCCAAGTCGTGCTTGCCGTTGAACGGAACCGAAAGAAAAGCGGAGCCCATAACCAGCGCTTCGGTGATTTGACTGAGCTTTGCCGGATGCTGGGCCTTGGGCTCATGACCGTTACGTTCTATAAAACAAAGCCGCCGGTCATCGAGATGCTCTGCCAGCCGGGCGATCCGCCTCAGCGTGGCGTTAGGCGCAAAAAGCAGGCGCAGCTGCTCACCGAATTCAGAGAGCGCAGCGGCGATTATAACGTCGGCGGCAGCGCCGGGCGCAAGCTCGTAACCGCCTACCGCGAGAAGGCGCTCCGCTGTGCCTACGCGCTTCATACATCGGGTCCGCTGGCTCCGAGCCAGGTGGCCGCCATTACAGGATACAGACGCAGCGGAGAAACGCTGCGCAACAATTATTACGGCTGGTTCGATCGTATTGCCCGGGGTAAATACAGCCTTCGTCCGGAAGGCGCGGCTGCATTATCCGAATACGGCAATGTGATAGCCGAATGGGTCTCTTCCGTCAGCTCCGCGCCGTAAATTCGCCAAGCGCCTCTACGAAGCGCTCAACGCCCTGCTTCGTACGCGCTCCTGTATTGTACGTATAGTTCAGTCTGGCGGTGTTGCGCTGCGGATTATCGGCATAGAACGAGCTGCCCGGCACGAACGCAACCCCCTTCTGAACCGCACACCGAAGGAGCGCCTCTGCGTCGAGACCGTCAGGCAGCTCTAACCATAGGAACATGCCGCCTTTCGGCTTCACCCATGTGACATCCCTCAGTCCCTGCCTCTTCAGAAGCTCATGCATTTCAAGCATCCGCTCACCGTATGATTTGGAAATAAGCCGTATATGATCATCCAGCTTAAAGCCTGAAAGCAGCTGGCTCAAAATTTGCTGATCGATCGCGCTCGAATGGAGGTCGGCCGCTTGCTTAGCTTTTGCCACCATACCGATTACACTGCTATCCCCAATTGCCCATCCCGTTCGAAGTGCAGGCGCTACCGTTTTGGAGAACGTGCTTGTATAGAAGACGGTTCCCCGCTCCACTTGACCATCAAGCGCCAGCAGCGTCGGGAATTGCTCGTTATCATCGAATTTAATATCCCCATAGGGATCATCTTCTATGATTGGCATTTGATTTTGTTTGCATAGGGCGAGCAGCTTCTTCCTCCGCTCCACGCTCCATACACGACCCGTCGGATTTCCAAACGTCGGCACCGCATAGAGCAGCTTCGGACGATGCTCGCGAATGAGCCGCTCCGCATCCTCAGGAATAATACCATTCTCGTCGCTCTCCGCCGCTATAACCTTTAATCCATGCAGCGCGAACACCTGCAGGCTTGCCAAGTAAGTGGGCTTCTCGACCAGCACGGCGTCTCCAGGCTCCGTAAGTACGCCGATCAGCAAATCTATCGCTTGCTGCGAGCCTGTCGTCAAAATCATTTGTTCCGGGTTTACATGCATTTGCTTGGCCGCCATCCGCTCACAAAGCTGCTCACGCAGCGGCAAGTACCCTTCCGTTAAGCCGTATTGCAAAGCGCTTGCTCCTGCCGCAAAAACGCGGTCAGCCGCTTCACGCACCGCCTGTACCGGGAAAAGCTCCTCTGCGGGAAGACCTCCGGCAAACGAGATCATATCTTTCCCTTGCGTCAGCTTCAAAATATCTCTGACCGCTGACGACTTTAGCTGTGAAACTCTGGATGAAAAACGATAATTCATATTGTATGCTCCTCCTTGCAAGCTTTAGGCTCGCTATGCTCATACTCTCTATGTTAACAATGTGTTCACAACTTTTAAAGTTTTCTTTTTAGCTGACGTTGGTTATAATAAAGACAGCATGCTTGGAGGTGTCCCACATGAACTTTATTATTGTCATGACTGTGTTTGCATTGTTCATTACGGCGATGTTGACCAGCTCCTACAATGAAGACAAAACAAAAGGACTATAAGCCTGCTAGTAAGAGCTTATGGCAAGCGTAGACGACTCTAGCCCAGCATTAGGCATCTATTCGTTACGCTATGAAATATAAGGCAGTATAAGTTTGAAGCTTATACTGCCTTATATTTTCAAACAAAGGAAGCTTCCCGTTGAGCGCATGCGCTCAACACGGGAAGCTTCTTTTCGTTAAAATAGCAGACCAAACGATAGTTAGCTTGGCAGCTCTGCCATTTCTTCCATACATACGCTACAAACGTAGCGATCCTTGAAATCACGAACTTCAACCATAGAACCGCAGAAAACGCATTTTGGACGGTAACGCTCCAAAATAATATGGTCACCTTGGACGAAAATCTCAACGGGATCGCCCTCGTTCATCAAATAACGTTTACGTAATGATTTTGGAAGTACAATTCGGCCGAGTTGGTCCACTTTCCTTACTACACCTGCTGGTTTCATCACTTTCACCTCTTCTGTGTCTGGTTTCGCAAGTCATCTCTGAGAAACCTCTGCGTATAGTGTTTCGATGGTACTTCGGCTTTTCCTTCCTAATTTCATAATTTCTTAATATCCTGCAATAAATCTTCATTTTCAGACAAATAAATTCCATAAAATTACAAATACTGTAACTTTTTTTAATCAAGTCCTGGAAAATCATTTTGTCTAAGCGCTTCATACACGATGATTGCTGCAGAATTGGACAAATTAAGTGATCGCACTGTATTTGTCATCGGCATTCGAATACAGGTTTCCAAATTCGCATCTATAAGCTCCTGCGGCAACCCTTTCGTTTCTTTGCCAAATACGAAGAAATCGCCATCCCGGTATTTGAATTGTGAATACTGCTTAGTCGCTTTTGTACTCGCATAGAAAAAACGACCTTCCGGATAGCTGGCAAGCACCTCTTCGAAGGAATCATGATACTCAATATGAACCGAATGCCAGTAATCAAGCCCCGCCCGCTTCAAGGTACGGTCATCCGTATCAAAACCAAGCGGTCTTACTAAATGCAAATGCGTGCCGGTTGCAGCACAGGTACGTGAAATGTTACCTGTGTTTGCCGGAATTTCCGGTTCTACCAATACGATATGAAATGGCATAGCTGTCTATCTCACCTCTCATTTTGCCTATTATACACGAAAACGCTCAATATTTTTACACCCACTTTACGTACCGTTAATCTCAAGCATAATTTCCACCTTCATAATAGGAAGCATAATAGGCGGAAACACATGGAGGAGAGCTGAACGATGCGAAAAAAGATTTTGGTCGTGGATGATGAGCCATCAATTTCGATGTTGATTGAATTTAATTTAAAGCTGGCAGGCTATGATGTGCGTTGCGTTGGTGATGGTGAAGCTGTATTCGACATGCTAAAGCCTTTTCGTCCTGATTTAATTGTTCTAGACCTCATGCTGCCAAAAATGGACGGGATTCAAGTTTGCCGCGAGCTGCGCAAGCAAAGCAATGCAGTACCGATCGTAATGCTCACCGCGCTTCAAGACGTGACAGATAAAATAGCCGGACTCGATAATGGAGCCGATGATTATATGACGAAGCCCTTTAGCCCGCAAGAGCTTGTGTCCCGCATTCAAGCCATCCTGCGCCGCGTTCAATCGCTGCCGGGCATCGCAGACGATACCGCCTTCGACATCGGCCGTTTGAACGTCAGGGTCGAACAGCGCGAAGTATTCATCGAAGGCAAGCCCGTTGAGCTGACGCCAAAGGAATTCGAGCTGCTATTGTTCCTCTGCCGTCACAAAGGGAAAGTGCTCAGCCGCCAGCAGCTGCTGCACGGGGTATGGGATTATCATTTCCTTGGCGATACCCGAATCGTCGACGTGCATATCAGCCATCTGCGTGACAAAATCGAGAAAAACGCACGCACACCTGAATACATCATGACCGTGCGCAATGTTGGCTACAAGCTTAATGGACCTCATGCAGCCGAGAGCTCAGTTGCGCAAGCATAGATGCCTTACAGCTTAAACGAATATATTCATGCATTTCAACAAACGAAAACCGCCCTGCCCTTCATTTTCAGAAGGTGAGGGCGGTTTTTTCTACCCCTGCTATTTCATTGAAAAGGAGCAAAGGGTTTATTAACCGTTCCGTTTTTGGAAATCGATCATGAACTGCGCAAGCGCCTGGCAGCTTTCCAGCGGCACAGCGTTATAGGTTGAAGCCCGCAGACCGCCGACATCGCGATGTCCCTTCAAGCCTACGAAACCTTCCTTCTCCGATTCTTTAATGAACAGCTTCTCCAGCTCTTCGCTGTGAATGCGGAATGTGATGTTCATGTTAGAACGGCTTTGAGGCTGCGCACAGCCCAGGTAGAAGCCGCTGCTTTGATCGATTGCATCATAGATGAACTTCGTTTTGTCCCGATTGTATTGCTCAAGCTGAGCAACTCCGCCTTTGTTTTTGATCCATTGCAGCACCAGATTCACCATGTATACCGAGAAAGACGGCGGCGTGTTGTAAAGCGAGCTGCTCTTCGCATGCGTTTCGTAACGGAACATGGCCGGAATCGTTTTCGGGCTTTCTTTGACAAGATCGTCACGGATGATGACAACGGTAACCCCCGATGGTCCCAGGTTTTTTTGAGCGCCCGCATAAATAACGCCGAATTTGCTTACATCAATGGGTCTGCTCAAGATGTCGCTGGACATATCGGCGATAAGCGGTATATCGCCGGTATCCGGAAACTCATTGAATTGCGTTCCGCCGATCGTTTCATTCGAAGTAAGGTGAAGATAGGAAGCGTTGCTTGGAACTTCAATTTCAGACATTGTCGGCATGCGCATAAATTTGTCGGATTCTGTCGAAGCGGCTACAACCGTTTCTCCGACAAGTTTCGCTTCTTTCAGCGCTTTTTCAGCCCAAGCTCCTGTCATGACGTAAGCACCCGGTTTACCAGGACGAAGCAGGTTTAGCGGAAGCATTGCAAATTGTGTGCTTGCGCCGCCTTGCAATAAAAGCACATGATAATTGTCGGGAATGCCGAACAGTTCGCGCAGCAAGGCTTGCGATTCATTGTTTACCTGCTCGTACAATGCGCTCCGGTGAGACATTTCCATAATGGACATCCCTGCACCCTTATAATCGACAAATTGCTCCTGTGCTTGCTTCAGTACCTCAAGTGGTATTGCGGCTGGTCCTGCATTAAAATTAAACGCTCTAGTCATCTTCGGATACCCACCTCTGTTTCTTTATATATGATATGGTTATGATAGCAATTTTGAAGAGCCGCATCAAGTGTATTCCACATTTTCAAAAAACAAAAAGTCGAACGTATGTCGAATTACTGACAACAAACATTCGGTTTTTATTCATAATTCCTTCATAATCAATAAAAAAACGGGTCCTGTAAGGACCCGTTTCGTATAAATCCTAACGATTGGATTAGCAATCGTAGTAAAGGCTGAATTCATGCGGATGAATACGGATTGCAACTGCTTTAGCTTCTTGACGTTTGATTGCTACATAGTTCTCGATAAATTCTTTCGTGAACACGCCGCTTTCAGTCAAGAAATCGGAATCAGCTTCAAGAGCGTTAAGCGCTTCGTCAAGCGTTCCAGGAACGCTGCGAATTTCTTTTTTCTCTTCTTCAGGCAATTCGTAAATGTTTTTGTCGAAAGGACCGTAGCCAAGAGCAACTGGATCAAGTTTACGCTTGATACCATCCAAACCAGCAAGCAGCATCGCTGCAAATGCAAGGTAAGGGTTAGCAGTGTTATCCGGTGTACGGAACTCAATACGGCAGCCTTTAGGCGTTACAGCTGCAATCGGAATACGGATCGCTGCAGAACGGTTACCTTTGGAGAATACAAGGTTAACTGGTGCTTCATAACCAGGCACCAAACGTTTGAACGAGTTCGTGCTTGGGTTAGTGATAGCGATCAAAGCCGGTGCGTGGTAAAGTACGCCACCGATGTAGTGCATAGCCAATTCGCTAAGGTTTGCATACGCGCCTTTGTCGTAGAACATTGGCTCGTCGCCGTTGAAGATAGAAGTATGAACATGCATACCGCTACCGTTGTCACCGAACAATGGCTTCGGCATGAAAGTAGCCGTTTTGCCATATTGGCGAGCAGTGTTGTGAATGATATATTTGAATTTCATCAGGTTGTCAGCTGTTTTAGTAAGCGTGTCGAAACGGAAGTTAATTTCTGCTTGTCCAGCTGTTGCAACTTCATGGTGATGACGTTCAACGCGAAGGCCCGATTCTTGCAAAAGGCGAACCATTTCGCTACGGATGTCTTGTTGGGAGTCAACCGGAGCTACTGGAACGTAACCGCCTTTAACAGGTACTTTAGAACCAAGGTTTCCGCCTTCTTCTTTACGGTTCGTGTTCCAGCCAGCTTCCTCGGATTCAACCATGTAAGAAGAAGCGTTCATTGAGCTTTCATAGCGAACTTCGTCGAAAATGAAGAACTCAGGCTCAGGTGCGAAAAATGCTGTCGTACCGATGCCAGTTGTTTGAAGATATTCTTCAGCCTTTTGAGCGATGCTGCGCGGATCGCGGTCATAGCGTTCGCCTTCAGGTGTATGGATATTACACATAACGTTCAGTGTAGGGTGATCAGTGAAAGGGTCGATAAATACAGACTCAGTGTCTGGGATCATAACCATATCGGAATTCTCGATACCACGGAAACCGTGGATGGAAGAACCGTCAAACGCTACCCCATTTACAAAAGTATCAGCGTCAACCTCAGCTGCAGGCAGAGTGATGTGGTGTGCATGACCAAGAAGGTCCACGAAGCGGAAATCGACAAACTGAATGCTGTTTTCTTTAATATTGTCCAAAACATTTTGAACTGACATTAATAATTTCCTCCATTTCCGAACATTAGCGTAGTGTTGAACAGGTATTGTTCAATTATTGCTCCAAATCCATGACGTTATTATAAAACTAGCCTTCAAGCTCCGTCAATAGCTATGTAAGGTATTTTTTGCGGTTATGTGAGCTATACTTACAAGTTTGTACAGTTGTTCACAATTACTCCTAAATAGGTAATGAAAAGCCCCGCAGCCCTTGATTAACAAAGGCTTAACGGTATTTTGCACATGTACGTCCGTAAAAAACCAGCAAGCATAAAAATAGCTTTGCCATCGCAGGATGACAAAGCCTTTTTCGCTTGCTGGATTAGATTTTCCATTCCTTAAAGGCCTCTGCAGGCGCCTTAGGTGTATCGAATTGTTTGCCAACGATCGGAGCAAGCTGCTCCAGATCCTTCAAAAGATTAGCGAATTGATCCGGGAATAGCGATTGTACGCCGTCGCCGGTCATCGAGTTGTCCGGATCGGTATGCATTTCTACGATCAACCCGTTCGCTCCCGCAGCTACAGATGCTTTGGACATTGGCTCTACCAGCTCGCGGCGGCCTGTGCCGTGGCTCGGATCCGAAATAACCGGCAGATGGCTAAGCGATTGAAGCACCGGAATAGCCGACAAATCGAGCGTGTTGCGCGTGTAAGTCTCGAACGTTCGGATTCCGCGCTCGCAAAGCATAACATTCGGATTGCCGCCTGCCAGAATGTACTCAGCAGCATTCAAAAACTCATCATAGGTTGAGCTGAATCCGCGCTTCAGCAGCACTGGCGTTTGAATCGTGCCCAGCTTGCGGAGCAAGTCAAAGTTCTGCATGTTGCGTGTACCGACTTGAAGGATGTCGGCATATTCCGCGCAAACGTCCACATACTCCGGCGTCATGACCTCCGTAATCGTCAGAAGCCCGTGCTTCTTGCCTGCTTCCGCCATCATGACGAGACCTTCCACACCTACTCCTTGGAAGCTGTAAGGCCCTGTACGCGGCTTGAACGCGCCGCCGCGAAGCACTTGGCCGCCGGCCGCTTTAACTAGACGGGCGATCTCATCGATTTGTTCCGGAGTCTCAACCGCACACGGGCCGCCCATAATAACTAGGTTGTTTCCGCCGATTTTCACACCTTTAATATCGATAACTGTATCGTCGGGATGGAAGTCGCGGCTTGCAAGCTTGTAGGACTTCGAAATTTTGATAACATTTTCTACACCCTTCATCTGACGCAAATGCTCAGCAAGCGTTGGCGCTGCTTGTCCGATGATTCCGATAACGGTACGGTCGGTACCTCTTGACACATGCGCCTGCACGCCGGCTCTTTCAATATGGGCAACGATTTCTGTAATGCGTTCTTCAGCAATGTTTGAATTAGTAATAACGATCATGGGGATCACTCCTTGAAATTTTTGTAAAAGCAAAGCTTACTTCGTAAGTTTTCGCTTGATTTTGTATTCGCACTTCAACGCTTATACGCTTTATAGCTTTTATGCTTCGTAGCTTCTACGCTTTTAATCACTAAAGTAAATATACAAGAGAAGAGCCTATCCGTCAACCCATCTCATGAAAAAAAATGAGGAAAAACTTACTCGCCGTGCAAATTGCCTCACGGAGAATACGTTCCGCCTCACTTTTGGGGTAAACGATTTATTCAGGCTTCTCTGCTGTTGCCGTTGCGGAATCCGTATTAGTTGACTTAATCCGGACGTTAGGAAGCAGCTTATTCATATTCACGGTACGACGGATTTCCCATGTATCCGGATTGTTATGATCATATTGCTCCAGGTATGTGATTACCTCTTTAGTCAGAGGCGTCGGGGTAGAAGCGCCGGACGTAACGGCAACACGGTCAACCCCTTTGAGCCACTCCTGCTCGATCTCAGACACATCAGATACCCGGTAGGCTTTAACGCCGGCAATTTCCTCGGACACCTGGGCAAGGCGGTTGGAGTTGTTGCTTCTTGGATCTCCGACGACGATGCACAGCTGCGCTTCGCCAGCCTGCTCCGCAACCGCTTCCTGCCGAACCTGCGTGGCCATACAGATCTCGTTATGAACCTCCGCAGCAGGATAGCGCTCAAGGAGACGGCTAATAACATGGCGGATATCCCATTGCGACATCGTCGTTTGGTTCGTTATGATGATGCGCCCTTCCGGTATGTTAAGCGAAGCGATCTCCTCTTCACGCTCGATAAGATGCACCTGCTCTGGCGCAACTCCAATTGCGCCCTCCGGCTCGGGATGGCCCTTCTTACCAATATAAATAATATGGTAGCCATCCGCCGACTTCTCCCGGATTAAATCATGTGTTCTCGTAACATCCGGACAAGTTGCATCAACGACTGACAGTCCTTTTTCACGGGCGCGCTGACGAACCTCCGGCGATACGCCATGCGCAGTGAAAATGACAGTTCCGCTATCAATTTGATCCAAAATATCGAGACGGTTAGCGCCATCAAGCGTAATGACGCCCTCCTGCTCGAATGCTTCCGTTACATGCGCATTATGGACGATCATGCCTAATATATAGATGGGCCGCGGCAGCTCCAAATTTTTGGCTGTCTGCAAAGCCAGCACCATCGCATCAACGACGCCATAGCAATAGCCGCGCGGTGATATTCTAACAATTTCCATTACTTGCACCTGCTTTCTGACCGGATATGCGTATAAATTATCATTCCTTTATTTCATCCGTTGCTACTATTATAGACGAATGAGACGTGTCAGAAAAGGTTATCGGCAGCCAGATTATAAACTGCGTTCCATTTCCCTCGCGGGTCGTCACTTCCACGGAGCCCTTATGCTCGTCAATGATCCATTTGGCAATCGATAAACCGAGACCTGTACCGACCGTTACCCCCCTCGATTCATCCGCCCTGTAGAAGCGGTCGAAGATATGGGGTATCTCCTCTGGATTCATTCCGATGCCGGTATCTTCGATAACAAAACCGACTTGCTGTTCTCTCCTTAATGCGCTCAGTTCGATTATGCCCTCAGGCGTATACTTGAAAGCATTTTCGATGAAAATAAACAACAGCTGCTGCAAATAATTGTGGTTCGCGTTTACGCGTACGCCCTCCAGAGCGGACAGATCGCCCACTTTCCACTCAGCTGTACGCGGAAGGAGCTGCGCTCTGCGCACGACCTCCTCCGTAAGCGGCAGCAGGTCGAGCGGCGTCTTCTCCATCATATAGCCTGCATCGGCTCTGGCGAGCGCAAGCAGGTCGTTCACAAGCGTACTCATTCGCTTCGCCTCGGCGGAAATATCGCTCATCGCTTCCTTCGAAAGCTCAAAGCGCTCGGTATCAAGTGGCAGCCAATCACCTGTCTTAGCATCCCGATTCGTCTCCCGAATCTTCGTCCACATCCGCTCCAGCAACTCGATATTGCCGCGTATCGTCGTCAGCGGCGTTCGCAGCTCATGCGAAGCATCGGAGACAAATCTGCGCTGTGCCATATACGCCTCATCGAGCTCATTGTATGCCATTTCCAGTCGGGAGAGCATCACGTTCAGCGTACTGACGAGTCTCCCGATTTCATCCTTCGGTCCCATCGCCGGAATTCGTACGCTCAGATCAGACCCGTTTTCAATTTGCTCCGTCGCGCGGATTACGCGTTCAATCGGCCGAAGCGCTTGACGGGCAATGAATAATCCTACAGTAAATGCGATAAAGACTACGAGCAACGATGAAAATATAAGTGTCGTGCGGACGCCTGACAGAAACTTCTCTTCATTGTAAGGAATTGTGCCGACCTGAAGAAGACCTACTAGTGTACCGTCATTTAAAAAAATAGGCCGTTGATGGATAAGCATGCTATATTTTTTTTTGTTAATTTCCACCTGAACCTTCTTGATACCCTTCTCGGGATTAGTAGAAGGATCTGCATAAGGGAAAACAAAATTCAATTGCCGCAAATTATAAGATTGCTTAATAGCACCCTCTATGTAGTTTACAATCTGGATATACATGTCCTTCTCTTCGATTCGCGATTTGCGATCATCCAGATCTAAATCAAGTTGATCCAAAAAAGTGGTTCCACCTGTAACTACAATATTGCGATCCTGATCCCTAAGCTGCTCCTTTAAATCCGTATACGTATTCCAATTAATAAATATATAAATCGTAATGCCAAACACAAGCAGCGTTACAGCAAGCAACCCCGAATACCAAAGCGTTAGTCTCAGCCGGATGGACATAGTTTTATCCTGCCTCTCCGCGAAGCACATAGCCGGTGCCGCGAACCGTCTGAATAAGCCGGTTTCTGCCTCCGTCCTCTACCTTTTGGCGCAGCATCGCGATGTACACCTCCAGCACATTCGATTCACCGCTAAAGTCATAGCCCCAGATTTTCTCCATGATCGCATCGCGCGTAAGCACGCGGCGCGGATTTTGCATGAACAGGAGAAGCAAATCATATTCCTTGGACGTGAGCTCAATCCGGCGTCCGGAGCGTACAGCCTCCCTGGCGTCCATATCCAATATTAAATCCTCATAAAGCAGCTGATTGGCGGATTGCTCGATTTTATCCGCTTTGCGGCGCAGCAAAGCGCGCGCCCGGGCTAACAGCTCCTCAAGCGCAAACGGCTTGACCAAATAATCATCGGCGCCAAGGTCTAGTCCCTTCACGCGGTCAATAACATCATCCTTGGCGGTCAGCATCATAATCGGTACCGTACTGCCGCTCTCGCGCACGCGGCGGCAAACTTCCCAGCCGTCCACCTGCGGCATCATGACATCGAGAATAAGCAGGTCCGGTTCAGTCTTGAGCAGCACCTTCAGCCCTTCCATTCCATTAGCCGCCGTCGTTACCTCGTACCCTTCAAATGCTAGACTTCTCCGAAGCAAAGAAATAATTTTATCATCGTCATCCACCACTACAATATGCTGTCTCATCTTTTTATCCCCCTCTATTTGCAACAAAAAGCGCAGAGCCTGCTGTCTCTCTGCGCTTTTCATTTCTGTCAATCTCGTTCAGCTTTATTGAGCGCCAAGCGTATTCTTGTCACCAATCTCCACTTGCAGCTTCATTTCGCTTCCTTTGCGAACGATATTCAGCTCGATCTTATCGCCGACTTTCTTCGCTTGTATCGCTGTAATAAGAGCTTGCGTATTCTCATATTTCTTTCCGTCGATACCCGCAATGACGTCGAATTGCTGCAGACCTGCCAAGTAAGCTGGAGAATTATAGTATACATTGCGAACAATTGAGCCTTCCACTTTGTCCATGCCTAACTGTTTCGCAATTTCCTCTGTTACATCCTGCAGTTCAGCCCCAATATAAGGAGCAGCCGGCTTAGGAATCGTTGTGTTATTTTTCAAATTATCCAGTACTTCCTGAATCGTGCTCGTCGGGATCGCGAAGCCGATGCCTTGCGCCTGCGAGCTGACTGCCGTATTAATACCTACGACCTCACCGTTCACGTTCAGAAGCGGACCGCCGGAATTACCAGGGTTAATGGACGCATCCGTTTGCAGCAAATGCTCGTATTTGCGCTCGCCTTGCGTATCTTGAATATCGATTGGACGCTCCTTCGCGCTCAGCACGCCAACGGTTACCGTGTGATCGAAGCCGTAAGGGTTGCCGATCGCAACTACCCAGTCGCCAATATTGATATTATCAGAGTTGCCAAGCGGAAGCGTTGGAAAAGCTTTGTCGCCGGTTATCTTAATTACAGCCAGATCCAAATCGTAGCTGGAACCGAGCAATTCAGCAGTAAACGGCTTGTCATAGCCTTGAACGACGACTTTGATTTGATCCGAATCACCAACCACGTGCTGATTGGTCAAAATGTATCCAGTCGATTCGAAGAAAAATCCGGTACCAATGCCTGACTGCTGCATTTGGCCTTCCTCATTTTGTTGTCCTGCTTCCGGCTGCGACGTACCCGGGTAGTCATCGCCAAAAAATTGGCGGAAAAACGAATCGTCGAGCATGCTGCCGCTATTGCTGCGTTTTGCCGTGTTCACATACGTTTCAATTTTGACTACGGCCGGGCTTGCTGTCTTGAATAAATGAGCGATATTATCCGGTCTGGCGGCTACGGTTGAAGCTGATCCCGAGCCGCTAGTCCCAGTATTGGAAGTGGATGCTGATCCCGAGCCGTTCGATTGCGTATTTGATGCTAACGCTTGCTCTTTCGTAAACCAGTTATTTAAATCCGCCGTATACATTAAAGAACCTACAAGAATGACGCCTGCAAGAAACGATGCGAATACCGCTTTAAAGGATGTCCGGCGCGGCTCCCGTACTTGCCAAGCCCCTTTAGCAGACTGCGATGAAGGAGTAAAGGACCTAATTGGCGATTGCTGAGACGTTCTTGGCGCTGCCTGCTCAGTCTCAGTAATTGATTCCAGCTGCCTTTCCGGTTGCTGTGCATAGGATGACTCCCGGGCAGTGCTTCCCGTAATCCCATAAGGCTGATCTTGAATCAGCTTAGGCTTGTCTGCTGCATACCCATGATTGGATGGGCTGCCGTCCTCTTGCGAATTTGCTTTAAACGGTCCATATGAATAGTAATAAGATGGCTTAGCGGATTGCTCCTGCGCATCGTCCAAAACTTCAGGATTTGCATTTATTCCGCTGTCAACGCTCTCAGCAGCGCCTTGCCCCTCATCGTTTTTACGAAAAAAATCGTCGAAGCCCTTTTTGTTGTTTTGATCGTCCATGTACGTTCTCCTCCTTGAATCTTATTCCATCATGCGTCTGCTTGGCCTGCTGCCCCGCTGCATGTCATTTCTTTATCTCTATCATGCACATTCTACCTTAAAACAAACTTAAAAGGAATTTAAACAGAAATAAAAAAAAACGCTCCGTCGTCACTTTAGGAACGTTTTTTTGTCCATCCATGTTTAAAATCAGCTTGGAAAAAGCTGTTCGACTTCATTCATCGCTTGCTTTGCGCGGTCAATCCACTGGGGCTCCACCTTGGCATCGGGATTGGAGGGGGATTGAAATTGATCGAACAGCGCACCGGCCACGCGTACGGATGCTTCAGGATCATTTCCTTCACGGTAGAGATGCTTGAGCACATAAGGAGTACCGAGCTTAATCGTCGCTTCATTATCTTTTTCCTCAACATCGATATGGCCGGCAATGACTTCAAACGGAATGCGGAGCCATACTTTATGCGCTTCATCGAGCGAGCGGTCGAAGGACCCCCCATCGTACTCCCAATTGCCGCCAAGCGTAAATTGCTGCGTCTCCAGCAGCTCTTTCGTCTCCAAAAAATGTTGCTCCCGTGACTCCAGCACGGACGAAATGGGTATCATGACAGCTGCTCCTTTACTAGCTTTTTTTTCAATTTTCGCTAGTTGGTAGTATACCCGCCCATTTCTTCATTTATGTGCGGTTCGCCCAGCCCTTGCGGTGAGCGAGCACAGCAAGCTGCGTCCGGTCATCCAGCTCGCATTTCATAAGCAAATTGCTGACATGTGTTTTTACCGTTTTCACGCTGATATGCAGCTCTTCCGCAATCTCTTTGTTTGATTGTCCATCCGCGATGAGCAGCAGCACTTCCTTCTCCCGCTCCGTCAAGCCTTCATCGCCAGATTGAGCCGTCCGCTGTCTCAAGCCTCTCGTTAACGCTTGGGAAACATCGGCGGTCATGACCGGCATGCCCTTGAACGCGCCGCTAATTGCGTAAATAAGCTCTTCAGCGGATACGGTTTTGAGCACATAGCTTACAGCACCCGCTTCTATCGCGCCATACACCTTATCATCTTCAAGGAAGCTGGTCAGCATGACGATTTTCATTTCGGGAAAACGGGAGATGATCGCTTTCGTCGCTTCGATGCCGTCCATGCCAGGCATCATGAGGTCCATCAAAATAATATGAGGGCGCTTTTCGTCCGTGCACGTCTCCAGCAAATCTATTGCAGCCTGACCGGTGCCCGCTTCCGCAATGACATGAAACCTCGGCTCCAGCATCAGATAAGTCCGCAGGCCGGTTCTAACCATATCATGATCATCGACAATCATTACTTTTATTAGCTCGGATCCATTCATTATTCATGCTCTCCCCGCAACATTTTTGGTATCGTAACCTTTACTCTCGTACCGCTTCCCGGCTTGCTCCATATTTCCGCCGCACCGCCAAGCTTCTGCGCCCGCTCCTGCATCGTGGACAACCCGTATGAGCCTTGCTTCACCTCATCTGCCTTGAAGCCACCCCCGTCATCCTGCAAAATCATAACGACCTGGCGTTCATTATCCGCCAGCGTAAGCGTACAGCCGCTCGCTCCCGCATGCTTTACGATATTCGCCATCGCTTCCTGAGCAATAAGAAAAAGCTGATGCTCCTTCGCCTCGGATAGGTGCTCCTTCAGACGCCATTCCAGCTCTCCCTGCAAATTGTTTTGCCGGCAATAATCAGGAAACCACTTATCAAGCGCTTCATACAATGTCCGGCCCTCAAGCTCCATTGGCCGCAGCTGCGCGATGAAATTTCTCATTTGCTTTTGGGCCAAATTAGACATATTAACTAGCTGCTCCAGCACGGAATCGGCACGATCACGATCAACCTGCTGCAGCTTAGGCAGTGAAGATGCGCACATATGAATGGCAAATAGCTGCTGGCTTACCGTATCATGCAAATCTCTTGCCAGCCGCTTGCGCTCCTCGAGCACAGCCGCTTCATTCGAAGCCGATTCCGTCATCACATACTCTTCACCGCGCATTTGCAGCCATTTCATCTTCTCTTCCATTTGC
>DATJKM010000055.1:0-2056 GCA_035491515.1 Candidatus Udaeobacter sp.
TTCAAAACGAATAAGCAAGTAGACGGTTAAAACGATAGGAAATCCGACTTGTCCAACTGCAGCAATTATTGGGGCGATTGATATCGTCTCCATCATAATTTCACCTCCTTTCATAATTAGTCAACGGTATTTAAAATACCCAATTAGTCAAAATTGTAATTTCTGTTAGGCCGCATTGACGGCAGTTTCGGTATTGACAATATCACTTCAACAAAATATACTACCTAATAGGTATTTAAAATATCGCAATTACTCTTTCAAGACCATATATACAAGTTAACCTGATGAATCTCATTGTATTAGGTATTTATAATACCGTCAAGTATTTTAAATACCGTAAAACGAAAAATGGAGGGTATTCAAAATGTCACTGGGGAACAGAATAAAACAATTGAGAATCGAACGCGGATTGACGCAGCAGGATATCGCCACGAAACTTGAGATGGGACGGTCGAATGTCGGGCATATCGAGAACGACCGGGTAACGCCGACAAGCGAGGATTTGCAAAAAATGGCTGATCTATTGCATACGACAACCGATTATTTGCTTGGCCGCGATGCAGCCCCGGCAACTATTCCCGATTGGGCGACGTATAAGGATAAGCGCGACTTCAAGAAGCTGTTAGAAGAAGACGGGGAAATTATGTTCGACGGCGTACCTCTGAGTGAAGCCGACCGTCAGCGCGTAATGGACGTGCTGACCGGGCTGTTCTGGGAAGCTAAGCAAATGAATAAGCACAAAAAGAAGACCGATTGGAAGGGCGATGCTCCTGATGATGCCAAAGGGTAGGTGTTGCTATGGATAAAATGATTTTGAAGCTCATCCGGAAATTCAAGACCAACGATCCCTTCACGATCGCTGAGGGTCTTGGCATTCATATCCGTTATGCAGACCTCGGCGAAGGCACGCGCGGACTCTATTTCAAAAAGCTGCGCCGGAGGTTTATCGTCATCCACGATTCGCTGCCGGAGGATTGGCGCCGGTTCGTCTGCGCGCATGAGCTCGGGCATGACCGGCTGCACCCTGGCTTTAACCGCTTTTGGCTGGATGAGCAGTCGTTTTTTAATGTGGGAAAGTATGAGCGGCAAGCGAGTAAATTTGCAGTAAGGCTGCTGACGGCCGGCGATTCTCCCGCTGCCAGCGAGACGCTTGAGGAGCTGCTTAAGCGAAATCATGTCCCTGCGGAAATGCACAAGTTTTATTTTTGATACGACGCAGCATAAGAAAGAGGCTTTGATCCGGCAGCAGCTGCTGCGGAATCAAAGCCTTTTAGCGTAAATGTTGTCAGGATCAGAAGACTAGATCGCCCAGTTACCGTTGCGGAAGATCGGCTCGCGAGTGCCAGCCTGCGTCACACCGTCAATATTCATATCTGGCGACCCGATCATAAAGTCCTCATGAGTAAGGCTCCTATTCGCTCCATGAGCGAGAAGCTCCTCAGGCGACATTTTTGTGCCCCCCTCGAGGTTAACCGGATACGCCTGGCCCAGCGCAAGATGACAGGAGGCGTTCTCATCATATAACGTATTAAAGAAAATCACATTGGAGTTAGAGATAGGAGAGTCGTGAGGCACGAGAGCGACTTCACCCAAATGTCTAGCCCCTTCGTCTGTCTTCAACAAATTAGACAGCGCCTCATAGCCCTGCTCGGCGGCATAATCGGTGACTTTACCTTCCTTGAATGTCAAAGAGAAACCGTTAATCACTTGCCCGTTATAATTTAGAGGCTTCGTGCTGCGAACCGTGCCGTTCACTCCATCTTTATGCGGCATCGTGAATACTTCTTCCGTTGGCATATTCGGATTGAAGAAAATGCCTTTGGCGTTTGCTTTGGAGCCGCCAAGCCAAATATGGCCTTCCGGCAGCTCAATGGTCAAGCTTGTGCCTGGCGCTTCGTACTGAAGCTGTTTGTAGCGCTTGCGGTTCAACAGCTCAACCACTTGGAGCAGCTTCGCATTATGCTCCTTCCATGCCTGAATCGGATCTTCCAAGCCGATCCGGGTTGCATCAATAATCCGCTCCCATAGCTTCTGAACGGCTTCTTCCGGCGCAATA
>DATJKM010000056.1:0-5448 GCA_035491515.1 Candidatus Udaeobacter sp.
TCGAACTTTAAAGACAAATGGCCGCTCGATACGTGGGTATACGATATTCCAACGCTTATCGGCGGAGCTTCCGACCACCAAAACAAACGCGCTGAATCCGATACGCCTTACACGCTTGACAATGCGTACGGCAAATCATGGGGCATCCTTCGTGAATTGTATACAAAAGGCTTCCTTGAGGCGGACGTGAACTCTACGAACTGGGAGCAATCGAAAAAAGACATTGCATCCGGTAAATTCGGGATGTATCTGCTAGGCAACTGGGTCATCAACCAAGTCATCGAGAACGGCGCTGCCGCTGAGGATATCGGTTTCTTCCCGTTCCCTTCGGACAATTCCGGCGAAGCCAAAGCGCCGCTTAACCCGGACTTCTTCTACGCGGTTAACAAAGGCGGCAACGTAGAAGCGGGTAAAGCATTTGTGCAATGGATGATCGAGGAATCCGGCTATGACGATTTTGCAGGCTTCATTCCAACTTTGAAGGCCAAAGAGTCCAAGCTTCCGCAGCTTGCTGAGTTCAACAGCTTCAGCCCTAAATTTTTCGAGCCTGCCTCACCGCTAGACGCTGCTACGCAAATTCAAAACAAAGCACAGCTTGACCAAGCTGCAGTCGTTCAAGAGTTTGTCTTGTCCAAGGATCCTCAAAAGGTGTTAGACAAAGTGAACACCGCTTGGGCGAAAGCGAAAAAAGATCTAGGTCAGTAATGGTCGTGTGCAGGATGGATGATCCGCATGCCGGTTCTCCATCCTGCGCCTTCCGCTTAGAAAGATGCAGGGAGGAAGGGATTGTCTCATGTTTAGCAGGTTGCCATTTAAAACGCAAAAAAATTTCGTAATCGTTGGCTTTGTCGCATTGCCGCTGCTGTTGCTGCTTACCTTCGCCTATTATCCGGCGCTTGAGCTCATTCACTTAAGCTTTACAAGCTGGGATGGATTAAGTCCTAATAAACCTTGGATCGGCTGGTCGAATTACAAAGAGGTATTCGCCAATCCAGCCATATTCGGCGTATTCAAACATAACTTTGCCTATTTCGCCGTCGGAATCGTACAAAATATCGCTGCGATTTATTTCGCTGTCGTGCTGAACAGCAAGCTTAAAGGGAAAAACTTTTTCAGGCTGCTGCTTTTTTTACCGTACATCCTAAATGGCGTTGCTGTAGCATATTTATTCGGTTACGTATTCGATACGACAAACGGATCTTTGAATTATTTGCTTGGACAATTCGGCTTTGATGCCCTGTCGAAAACAAGCTGGCTCGGAAATGAGACATTTGTAAACTATACGTTGGCGTCAATCGGGTTCTGGCGTTTTATGGGCTTCAATATGGTTATTTATTTAGCTGCGCTTCAATCTATTCCGGCGGACATCTACGAAGCGGCATCGATTGACGGCGCGAACGGCTGGCAGAAATTTATTAGCATCACGCTGCCGAACATTTACAAAATTATTGAGCTGAATTTATTTTTAACGGTAACCGGCGCTTTAGAGGTGTTTGATCTGCCTTATATTCTAACCAAGGGCGGACCGGCCGGATCGAGCGAAACCTTTGTTATGAAAATTATCGAGACGGCATTCCAGTTTAACAATTATGGCCTCGCATCCGCGATGAGCGTAGTGCTGCTGCTCTTTGTTGTTATCGTATTGTCGATTCAACGCTTCTTGTTGAAAGGAAAGGGGGAATAGCGGATGAATAAAATCAATAAGCTTTGGGATGCGATCAAATATATCAGCCTCGTATTGGCCGCATTTGCGATATTGTTCCCGCCTTATATTATCGTCGTCAACGCCTTTAAGACGAAGGATGAATTTCATGCCAAATCGACGATCGCGATGCCGGACAGCTTCCTGTATCTGAAGAACTTTGGGCAAGCGTTCAAGCAAGCCGACATGATCAACGCCTTCGGCAATACATTTTTCATAATTGCGGTAACGCTTATTTTGAACATTTTGATCGGATCGGCGTTTTGTTATGCGGTGGGGCGTTTCGATTTCAAATTTAAGGGACCGATTGTCGGCTTGTTTCTATTCGCGACGATCATTCCGGTCATTACGACCCAAGTCGTCAACTACAAAACGATTCAAGCGCTCGGCTTGACGAATAACTTAATGGGACCTGTGCTCATCTATGTAGGCGCGGATATTTTGCAAATCTACATTTACCTGCAGTTCATCCGGAACATTCCTAATGAATTGGATGAAAGCGCGATGCTGGAGGGGGCTTCGCTTATCAGGATCTTCCGCACCATTATATTCCCGCTGCTTGCGCCGGCAACGGCGACCATCGTCATATTGAAAACAATCAGCATTTACAATGATATGTTCATCCCGCTCCTGTATTTGCCGAGGGCCGAGCATGTCGTCGTCTCCACGTCGCTTATGCGCTTCTTCGGGGTCAACAGCGGGGATTGGCAAATGATATCCTCAGCCATTCTCATTATTATGATTCCAACAGCTCTTCTTTATGTTTTCTTGCAAAAATATATATTCGCGGGTGTTACAAGCGGTGCGGTGAAATAAGCCGCCCGCTTCTTTCCGTTGCGGAGGTTCCGATTTTAGCGCAAACTAAAGGAGGCATATGCGAAAGGAGCAAAGCGGCAATGAACATCATCATCGCGGATGACGAGGAATTTATAAGACTGGGCCTCGAAAAAATATTGACAAAAATGGATTTGGACATTACGGTTATCGGCTCGTACAGCAACGGAATGGATGCGTGGGCGCATATTTCGAAGCTGGACGAAGGCGAGCTGGATGTGCTTATTACCGATATCAAAATGCCGATGATGGACGGGCTGAAGCTCATCGAGCAGCTGCGCGGCAGGCCGGTTGCGACCATCGTGCTGAGCGGCTTTAGTGAATTTGAATACGCGCGGAAGGCGCTGCGGCATGGCGTGCGGGATTATTTGTTAAAGCCGGTCGACAAAGCGAATTTGTATGATCTGTTGGTCAAGATTAAGCAGGAGCGCAGCGAGACTGAGTCTGTTCCCGAAGCGGACATGCCTAATCAGCCGCGGGAGACGATTACGAAGGAAAAAGAGCATCATGTGATAGAGCAAATGAAGGCGATTCTGGAGCAGGAGTACGACAAAAACTTTGAAATGGAACGTATGGCCGAAACCGTCGGCATGAGCGCCAATTATTTGAGCCGTCTATTTAAGCAGGAGACGGGCATAACGCTGACAGACTATCTGATCGACATTCGCATTGAGAAGGCCAAGCAGTTTTTGACCGATCATCCGAATCTGAAAAACTACGAAATTTCACAGCTGGTCGGCTACAGCGATCCGGTATATTTTAACAAGCTGTTCAAGAAGATGGTGGGGGAGACGCCGAAGGATTACAAAGGAAAGCACCGCTAGTCCGTCAGCCAAATCGGATAGAAGAAATGCAAAAATGCACATTTACAGGCGGTTGAATTGGGCGTAAGATTGGTGCGGTAGTTGACCGCATAGAAAGCGGCTTGCAGGCATGATGAGCTACAGAAGGATGGAGAGGGCAATGTCAGAGAGGGTCATCAAATCACAGCTTGGCGCTGCGAAGGAGCTGGCCGGCACATTTGAAAATGCGGTACTTGAAGAAAACGCCAGCCCGCTTAAGTTTTTGTTATCGCTCTATAAGGGCAATTTCGCAAACCTGTTCGTTTCCTTAATGTTTTTGCTGATCAAGAGCGCGCCGGTCTATGTGCTCCCGATCGTTACTGCAAATATTATAAACATTGCGACGAACCCGGCCAAATATCCGATTAGCGGAATTTGGATTAATTTCATCGTTATTTTGATCGTCATTTTGCAAAATATACCGACGCATGCCGCTTATATTTCCTTTCTAAGCCGCGCGGTAAGATACGTAGAAGCGGGACTGCGGAGCGCGCTCGTGCGCAAGCTGCAGCAGCTGTCCATCAACCAGCACCGCGAGCTGCCTGCGGGCAAGCTGCAGTCGAAGGTGCTGCGCGACGTGGAAGCGGTCGAGATGATGTCCAAGCAGTTTATGATCGCGTTGGCGCCGGCCATCGTAAACATAATCGTATCGTTTATTATCACGCTTAATAACAGCTGGGTCGTCTCGTTGTTTTTTGTGCTGACGATTCCGATGTCGATTACGATTGTCACCATATTCCGCCGCAAAATACGGAAGTCGAACAAGGAGTTCCGCAAGGAGATTGAACAAATGTCCTCGCGCGTGTCGGAGATGGTCGAGATGATTCCGATTACGCGTGCGCACGGGCTGGAGAAGGTCGAGATAGCCCGGATCGATTCGACGCTTCGCAACATTCAAGGCAAAGGGTACCGGCTTGATTTGGTGGAGGCGTATTTTGGCTCGACAAACTGGGTGACGTTTCAAATTTTTCAGGTGCTGTGCTTAATTTTCACTGCTTATCTCGCCTATCAGGGGGAAATTCAAGTCGGAGACGTGGTCATGTACCAAGGCTTCTTCTCCATGATTCTGGCTTCCGTTACCGGTCTCATTAACATTTATCCGCAAATTGCGAAGGGCTTCGAATCGATTCATTCGATCAAAGAAATTTTGGGATCGACCGATATTGAAAACAATAGCGGCAAAAGAAAGCTGGCGGACGTTCGAGGCGAGTTTGCTTTCAAGAGCGTTGAGCTGTCGTATCCGGGGAGTGAGCACCATGTGCTCGAGGATGTTACACTCGATGTAGAGGCGGGCGAATGCATCGCGTTTGTCGGCGCTTCCGGAGCAGGCAAATCAACGGTGCTCAACCTGGTTATCGGTTTTCTGCAGCCAACCGGCGGCAAGGTGCTGATGGACGGCATCGATTTGGCGGATATCGATCTGCGCAGCTACCGCAAGCATTTGGCGGTCGTGCCGCAAACGAATATTTTGTTCTCGGGAACGATTCGTGACAACATTACGTATGGTCTGCGCGACATTAGCGATGAGCAGGTAAAACGCGTCGTGGAGATGGCAAATCTGTCCGAATTTATCGAGCAGCTGCCGGACGGCCTGGAGACGATGGTCGGGGAGCATGGCGGTAAGCTATCCGGCGGACAACGCCAGCGTATCGCCATTGCGCGTGCGCTTGTGCGCGAGCCCAAAATTATTATTTTGGACGAGGCGACCTCGGCTCTTGATAATGAATCGGAATACCATGTCCAGAAGGCGATGCAGGAGCTCATTAAGAACCGTACGACCTTCATCGTCGCTCACCGCTTGTCTACAATCCGCGATGCCGACCGCATCGTCGTAATGAAGCACGGACGTATTGCGGAGGTGGGTACCTTCGATGAGCTAATGGCGAGCAAGGGCGAATTTTATAACCTGAAACAGCTGCAGCTATAATAACGGAAGAGTGGGTGTCTCTAAAGGGCTATAGACCTTTAAGGGATGCCCCTTTTTTGCAGATAACTTGTGATTCCCCTACCAAATGACGGTCTATGTGCTGTTCCTTCGAAAATAGATCTAGCAACTAGATCTATTTTCAT
>DATJKM010000057.1:0-3880 GCA_035491515.1 Candidatus Udaeobacter sp.
GGAAACAAAGTGAAGGAACAACAGCTTAGTCAGGCATCCGGTTCATGTGCGGGCTGCGGCGTGGCGCTGCAGACACAAAGTCCTGAATTGCCTGGATATTTGCCGAAAGCGGCTAACGGACGCGATGAGGTGATTTGCCAGCGATGCTTCCGCATTCGCAATTATAATGAAGCTTCATCCGTGGCGGTTGATCAGGATGATTTCTTAAGATTGCTCGGCAGCATTGGAAGCACGGATAGCCTCGTCGTGCACATTGTCGATTTGTACGATTTTGAAGGAAGCTTAATCTCCGGCCTGCAGCGTTTTGTCGGCAATAATCCGGTGCTGCTCGTCGTAAACAAGATCGATCTGCTGCCGAAAGCGATGAACGTCAACCGGCTTCGGAACTGGGTTCAGAAGCAAGCAAAGGAAGAGGGACTGCGCACGGTAGATGTCGTACTCTGCAGCGCGAAGCGGAATATGGGCTTCGAGCGGGTTATTGAAGCGCTTGAGCATTACCGAAACGGCCGCGACGTCTACGTGGTCGGCGCAACGAATGTCGGCAAGTCCACATTAATCAATCGACTTATTCGCGATTACAGCGACATGGAGCGCGAGCTTACGACATCCCGTTATCCGGGAACGACGCTTGATGCGGTTCATATTCCGCTTGAGGACGGAAAGGCGATTATCGATACGCCGGGTATCGTATATTCGACGCGGATGACGGAGGTCGTGCCGCGCAGCTTTCTTGGCTCCCTATTGCCGGACAAGCCGATTAAACCGCTCGTCTATCAATTGAATGCTGGACAGACGCTGTTTATCGGCAGCCTCGTCCGATTTGATTTTGTTGAGGGCGACCGCCAATCCTTTACGTTTTACGTATCCAATGCGCTTAATATGCACCGGACAAAGCTCGAACGCGCAGATGAGCTCTATGCGGATCACCGCGGACAATTGCTTGGCGGACCTACGCTTGAGGAGCTGGAGAACATCCCGGCGTGGACCAGACATTCACTGCGCGTGAAGCGCGGAGTGAATAAGGATGTGTTCATCTCCGGTCTCGGCTGGATTCAAGTAAACGGAACCGGCGGAGCTCTCATTGATATTTATGCGCCGAAAGGCGTTAAGGTCATGCTTCGCGACTCGATGATTTAAACACATGGCTTTGGAAGGGGAATTCACTGTGACGAATATGGGCGCAGGAAACCGGATCGACAGCAACACCCTTTTGTTCGGCGTAATCGGCAATCCGATTCGTCATTCAAAATCACCTATCATGATGAACCGCGCCTTTCGGGAAACGGGAATTAACGGCGTTTATGCCGCTTTTCACGTAACGGGCGACCGCATAGCTGATTTCGCGGCAGGGGTACGGGCAATGGGCATTCAAGGCGTCAATGTCACTATACCTCATAAGCTGGACATTATGTCCGTATTGGATGAGATCGACCCTGGTGCGCGAGCGATCGGTGCGGTTAATACGATCGTGAACGATGCAGGACGGCTCATCGGTTATAATACGGATGGTATCGGATATGTACGTTCTCTGAAGGAAGAAGCGGAGAACGAGCTTGCGGGCAAACGAATCGTCGTTATCGGCGCAGGCGGAGCAGCTCGCGGCATCGTATATGCCTTGACGAATGAGAAGCCTGCCCGCATCACGATAGCTAACCGTTCAGTAGATCGTGCCAAAGAGCTTGCGTCGTCGTTTCAAGACCTTGCGGAAATAGATGCGATCTCAAACGAAGAGCTGCAAGAAGCTTGCCGGCAAGCGGATATCGTTATTAACACGACTTCCGTAGGGATGTTTCCGAATATTGACGAGACGCCGGTCGATGCGGACTGGCTGAAGCCTGGCGCGGTCGCAAGCGATTTAATATACAATCCGTTAAAAACAAAATTTTTGCAGCAGGCCGAGCAGCGCGGCTGCCGTATCCACGGCGGCCTCGGCATGTTCATCTATCAGGGCGCTTACGCCTTCGAATATTGGACAGGCCAGCCTGCACCGGTCGCAGCTATGCGGGAGACCGTGCTGGCGGCACTGCTTAGCTAACCCGGCTATTTTATAATTGTAATTAAACAGACGAAACATCGAGATGAAAGAAGGAACACATACATGCTTACAGGTAAACAAAAACGTTATTTAAGATCACTCGCCCACCATTTGACGCCTATTTTTCAGGTCGGCAAAGGCGGAACGAACGATCACCTCGTCCGTCACATCGAAGAGGCTATCGAGTCGCGCGAGCTCATTAAAGTATCCGTTCTCAACAACTGTCTTGATGATCCGAGGGAAATCGGAGCAGAAGTGGCAGCAGCAGCAGGTGCCGAGCTCGTTCAAGTCATCGGCAAAACGATCGTCCTCTACAAAGAATCCAAGGACAACAAACAAATCGAGCTTCCAAGTCCTGCCCGTAAATAATTAAGGCTTGGAGCTTTAGCTAAGGATTCGACATCTTGCGATAAAGGGCATACTAAATAGCGAATTGGCTAAGTTAGCCCATTTTTGCTCTATGTAGGGAGGAGCTGAGGCAATTGAGTAAGATTGGTATTATGGGCGGAACCTTTGATCCCATCCATATCGGTCATTTGATCGCCGCGGAAACGGCGCGCGAGCAATGTGATTTGCATGAGGTATGGTTCATTCCGTCATACGGTCCTCCGCTCAAAGCGAGTGAGCCTGGCGTTAGCGGACAGACGCGCTACGAGATGGTGCGCGGTGCAATTGAAAGCAATCCGGCTTTTCGCGCATTGGACATTGAATTGCAGCGCGGCGGAGTAAGCTACTCCTTTGATACGATCAGGGAGCTGCAGAGACAGTATCCGAATGATTCATTTTCCTACATTATTGGTTCAGACCGGATAAACGATCTGCCGCAATGGTATCAAATTGAGGAGCTTGCGGCTCGAATTACATTTATCGGTTTAGAGCGTCCTTCCGATCCCGTCAACATCGCTGAGCTGCCGTTTTTTTTGCAGGAGCGAATAAAGCTGATTCATATGCCCGCAATCGACATTTCGTCAACTGCGATTAGAAGCAGGGCGAGTGCGGGACTATCCGTTCAATATTTAGTGCCGGATTCCGTGAATAGCTTCATGAGGAGGTACAAGCTGTATGAATCGTGAGCAAATGATCGACAAGGTGAAGGCGGAGATGCCGGAGCGAAGATGGCTACATACGCAGGGAGTAATGGAAACTGCGGTTATTCTGGCTGAGAGATTCGGCGAGGATCCCGTTCGCGCCGAGCTTGCAGCCATTCTGCATGACGTAGCTAAATATTGGAAGGTAGAGCGGATGGAGAAGGTCATTCGTGATCAAGCATTACCGTCCGTACTGCTGGACTATGATAAGGAGCTTTGGCATGCTCCCGTCGGGGCTTGGGTGGCAGAGCATGAATATGGCATATCGGATGCTGGCGTGCTGGATGCGATCCGGTACCATACTTCGGGGCGAAGAGGAATGACAAAGCTTGAGAAAATCGTATGTCTGGCTGACTATATGGAACCTGGGAGGGATTTCCCGGGCGTGTCGAATATTCGCGAGCTAAGCGAGCAATTTTTGGACCAGGCGCTGCTCGCAGGCTTTAACTCTACGATTTCTTTCTTATTAGAAAAGGGGAAACGTATATTTCCGCTAACGATAGAAGCGCGAAATGATTTGTTGGAATAATATTTAACAGGAGGCTGAGCTATGGCGATACATTCAGATGAATTGCTTCAAATTACGGTTGCAGCGGCGGAAGACAAAAAAGCGGTCCGGGTCGTTGCGTTAAATTTAAAAGAAATTTCCTTGGTGGCGGATTATTTCGTCATTTGCAGCGGTAACTCAGATACGCAGGTACAGGCGATCGCGACCGAAATCCGCAAGCAGGCGGAGAAAAACGGAAACCGCGTACGC
>DATJKM010000058.1:0-27880 GCA_035491515.1 Candidatus Udaeobacter sp.
AAGAGCTTCAAGATATTATCGCAATCCTTGGTATGGACGAGCTAAGTGAAGAAGATAAATTGACCGTGTCTCGCGCACGTAAAATTCAACTCTTCCTGTCTCAACCGTTCCACGTTGCTGAACCGTTCACAGGTATCAAAGGTAAATATGTACCTGTTAAAGAATCTGTTCGCAGCTTTAAAGAAATTCTCGAGGGCAAACATGACGACCTTCCGGAAGAAGCTTTCCGATATGTTGGTGTGATTGAAGAAGCCGTGGAGAAAGCCAAAACGCTTTAATAGCGAAAGGCGGGAGGAATCCACATGAGTTCGTTTTTGGTAGAGATCGTAACACCGGAGCGTAAGGTGTACACAGAGACAGCGAACATGGTTAGCGTAAAGGGTATTGATGGTGAGCTTGGTATTTTGCCAAATCACATTCCGCTCGTAACGCCGCTTCGTATCGCTCCTGTCGTCATCAAGCGCGATAATAAAGCTGATGTTGTAGCCGTTAATGGAGGCTTTATCGAGGTACGCAAGGATAAGATCGTTATTCTTGCCGAGAGCGCAGAGCTTGCAACAGATATTAACATCGAGCGTGCAGAAGCCGCTAAACAGCGTGCCGAGCAGCGTCTTGCCGCTAAGCAGGATCAGATCGATTTCCGTCGTGCAGAGCTTGCTTTGCAGCGTGCGATGAATCGTCTGAACGTAAAACAAAAATAAGCATCACCAACTAAGCACCGTTCATGCCTTCATAGGCATGGGCGGTGCTTTTTGTTATGTAAGGTTTTATCATTGCTGGTGGCTGAGTACATAATTATGCCATGGAATAGTTATCCTAAGACAGATTCACTATTCTAGCAGAAAGGGGGGGGCAAATGTTCGGATCATCGATGCAGGGCAAAGGCAAATCAGGGAAAAAAGCTGAAAAGAGGTCAGCCCGGGCTGGAAAGCATGAGCACGAGCAGTTAGAGCCACTATCGAATAAGCCCCTCTCGACTTCGCTGGAGCAAAATAGGGAAACGGTCAAACAAGATCTTGGGGAAAGTCAGGATATTATTTTTCGCGAACTGCTGCTTACCGATCCGGGCGGTACGAAAGCTCTTATCGTATTCGTCCAGGGAATGGTCGAAGATGAGAAGCTGAATGAATATGTCATTCAACCGCTGCATAGAGTACGGTTTCCGAAAGATTCAAGCATGCAGCCGAAAGATCTTCTAGCTACTATGAAGAGCAGACTGCTGTCGACAGGAATCGTAAACGATATATGCGACTGGAAAATGCTTTATCAAAAGCTGTTCATGGGCTATTGCATCATTATGGTCGAGGGAGCGGAGCAAGCGATTGCGTGCAACGTTGTCGGAGGTGCTAGAAGAGGCATTGAGGAGCCTAAAACCGAGATGGCGATTCGCGGACCAAGGGAAGGGTTTACGGAATCGATCCGGATGAACACTTCCATGCTCCGCAGAAAAATACGAAGCCCGAAGCTTTGGATGGAGCAGTGGACGATCGGGGAAATTTCGCAAACGCCGGTCAGCATAATGTATATCAAGGGCCTGGCCGATGAGAATGTGCTGAAGGATTTGAGAGAACGGCTGGAAGCGATACATATAGACGGCATTTTGGAATCCGGTAATATAGAGGAGCTGATCGCCGATCAGAAGTGGACGCCGTTCCCGACCATATTGAGCAACGAGCGGCCGGATTCGGTAGCCGGTAATTTGCTTGAAGGACGCATTGCCATATTTATCGACGGAACGCCTTTTGTACTCATTGTGCCGGCTGTACTCAACATGTTTTTTCAAGCATCAGAGGATTATTACCAACGATTTGATATTGCGACTTTTTTGCGGATGCTCCGTTACGTTTCTTTCCTGATCGCGCTGCTGATGCCTTCTGCTTATGTGGCCGTCGTAGGCTTTCATCAGGAAATGATACCGACACAGCTGCTGCTGAAGCTGGCCGCTCAACGGGAGGGCGTGCCTTTTCCCGCTTATCTGGAAGCCTTTATTATGGAATTTGTATTCGAAATATTGCGGGAAGCCGTCGTGCGCATGCCGAGCGCCGCCGGGAATACGATATCGATCGTCGGCGGTTTGGTTATTGGGCAATCGGTCGTCGAGGCGGGCATCGTATCTCCGGCAGTCGTTATCGTCGTGTCGTTCACAGCGATTGCCAGCTTCGTATCGCCTTCCTACAATCTTGGCATCGCTGCGAGGCTGATGCGCTTTATTCTGTTGCTGGCCGCATCGACGCTCGGTTTTTATGGGATAGCTTTGGTTGTTCTGCTTCTGATCCTGCATCTCAGCAATTTAAGGTCATTCGGAATGCCGTATTTTAAACCCCTTGCCCCTTTTTCTCTGAAGGATATGAAGGATACATTCGTCCGGGCGCCGCTATGGCTGATGCGTGAACGGCCTGAAAAAATGGCTGATAACAACAAAGCGAGGGAGGACATAGAACTGGGGCTTAGGAAGGAGCCGGAGCAATGATTCGAAGGAAGGACGTCATGCGACAAAGCAGAGTGAAGCAATTATGCCGTAAATCGGCACTGCTTTGGACAGTCTGCACGCTTATTCTGTTGAGCGGTTGTTGGGATTACCGTTATTTGGACAAGCTTGGTGTCGTGCTGGCTTTAGGCGTCGATGAAGATCCGCAGGGCAAGCAGAAGCTTCAGCTGACCGCTCAGGTCGTGCTTCCGCAAAACGTTGCTTCTCAAAGCAAGGGCGGAATTGGCGGAACGCCCGTGACCACGTTTACGGAAACCGGCGATACGCTTTTTGAAGCGATCCGCAAGATGTCGGCCAAGACGTCGAGGAGGCTTTTTTTCTCCCATACCCAAATGTTGATTATCGGGGAGAAGATGGCGAGAAAGGGCATCTACCCGTTATTAGATTTGATAGAAAGAAATCCGGATATCCGGACCGATATTTCCGTGGTCGTCACCCGTGGCATTAAGGCGCGGCAGCTGCTGCAATTAACGACGCAAATGGAATCTATTCCGACTAATCAGATTCACGAAATGATTGAGGTTAATCAGTCTTCATACGCCATGAATTATGTGGTCAAAGTTCAGGATTTAACAAGGCTGCATTCAAAAGGAAAGCAGCAGGCTGCAATTCCCTCCATGCGGATTGAGGGTGAGAAAGCTGCCGGTCGTTCGAACGAAAATTTAAACAGTATCCCGGCCTCGGCCTCTCCAACGCTGTCGACGATGGCTGTTTTTCGCGATGGCAAGCTCATCGGTTATTTAAAGCCGAAGGAATCAAGAGGATTAACGTGGATGCAAAATAAAGTGAAAAGTACTGTCGTAAAGATCGCATGCCCGGATACCGAGGGAGATTTGATCGTGGAGATCCATAAGGCTGATATGAAGTATAAGGTTAAGCAAGGCGAGCATGGCATGCCGTTTATTCAGGCGCAACTGATCCTGAAAGGAAGCATACATGAGATTTTATGTTCAGGCGTAGATGTCCGGGATGAGAAGGTGCTGAATCAGCTTGGCATGCTAACCAGTCAGGCTGTAAAGGAGGAGTTACAAGCAGTGATTGTCAAGCTTCAAAAACAGCTGCGAACCGATGCGCTTGGTTGGGGAAAGGAAATTTATTTTCAGCAGCCGGCTATTTGGAAGCGAATAGAAGGGGAATGGACGTCAGTATTTCCAACTGTGAAAAGCGAAGTGAAATGCAGCACCACCATAGAAGGATCGGGTGTACGGGACGAATCTATTGTGAAATGAGTGAACAACATGCTGGCTCTTATTGTTGTTGTACTGCTCGCTGCGGCGACAGGAGCGGTTATTTGGAAACAAAACCGCGATCAGCGCCTTTTGCGTGATAGAGGCTGGGCATTGTTTATTCTAATAGCAGGCACTCTGTTTATTGCAGCCCAACTGCTCCGAATACCCGTTCCGAACCCGACGGACTTTATTGCCACTATTCTTGCACCGATTAATAAGCCGATTATGAGGTGGCTTGAGGAGGAGAAAACACAGAGATGAGCAAATTCACCGGAATGAACAATGCGGAAATCACATCCGGCCAATGCGCGAAAATATTGTATTTATTCGCTATTGGAAGCGCGGCGCTTATTGTGCCAACCTCGGTAACGTTAATTGCAAAGCAGGACGGTTGGATATCGATGCTGCTTTCCGGTCCGATTAATTACTTGATTTTGCTCATTTATCTGGCGCTTGCGGATCGATTTCCGAATTTGTCACTTGCCCAGTATGCGGAAAGGGTGCTCGGAGTATGGGGAGGGAAAGCGCTGACTCTGATTTATATTACGTTTTTTCTTCTGCTCAGCGCGCTTGTCCTTCGCAATGTGTCTGATTTTTTGAGCATCGCCGTACTGCCGCAAACTCCGGAGTGGTTCATTAACTGCACGTTTATGATCGTCGTCATTTACGGCGTAATCTTAGGTATCGAAACCATTGCGCGAACGGGAGAAATACTGTTTGGCGGGGGATTGGTTGTCATTACGATTATTTTTATCTCGTTATTTAATCAATTGGATGTACATAACTTTCAGCCTTTATTGTATGAGGGCTGGGAGCGGCCGATCAAGGGCGTTTATCCGGTATTGGGTTTTCCGATTGGTGAATTTGTATTTATTACGACGATTTTACCGCTTGTGCGAAAGCAGGATCGCATGAAGCTTAGAAAATCATTGAAGCTCTCGGCTGTAGTAATTACTTTTGTGACAGTCATGATTATCGTATTTTTAGTTGGCGTTATGGGGGTCGATGAGGCGAGCCGCAGCCCGTTCGCCGTTTATGATATGGCCAAAACCATTAATATCGCGGAAATATTGGTGAGGGTCGAAATTTTTGCGGCGATGGTTTGGATCGGAACCGTCTTTATGAAGCTGTCACTCTGCGTATATGTACTGGCGGTTATTACCGCTCAAATGCTGAATTTGCAGACCTATCGGTCGTTGGTCGTGCCGTATGCGTTTATTATCGTCCCCTTCTCTTTACTGGTATATCGAAATGCAGCGCATGCAAAACAATTTGCTACCCAAACGTGGACCGTCTATGGCCTGATTCATGGCTTTCTTCTGCCGGTCATCCTGCTGGTCATTGCGGCCATTAGAGGTAAGCGGGATAACAGTGACGGCAGCTTTCCTGAGATAAAGCCGCAGGGGGAGAGGGAGTTGCAAGACCCAAAATCGTCCGGTCAAGCGGGAGAGATGCCGGAACGGGATCCAGTTCAGGCCTAACTCCATCATAGACGAGTGTGGAAGCATTTGTTATAATTGTGAGGAAAATTGAGCAAGCGGCAACGGTCCGTATCTATTCAATTGACGGAGGCGATCGTGTGGAAAACTACGCCAATAATTATGTCGTTGTGGCTGTTTTTATCGTGCTTGGCATTTTGCTCCCAGTCGTTGCATTGACTGCGGGGAGGCTGCTCAGACCGAACAAGCCGACTGAGCTCAAGCAAACCACTTATGAAAGCGGCAATGAGCCGGTAGGTGAAGGACAGGTCCGTTTTAACATCCGCTATTACTTGTTTGCATTAATGTTTGTTATCTTTGATGTGGAAACCGTTTTCTTATATCCTTGGGCCGTCGCATATAATAAGCTCGGCTTATTTGTGCTAGTCGAAATGCTGATTTTTGCGGGAATGCTGTTTATTGGTCTTCTATACGCCTGGAAAAAGAAGGTGCTAAAATGGAATTCAGTTTAGAGTCGATTTCGATAGAGGAGCGCAAAGAGCTGGAGCGCAACGTATTTATGGGAACCTTGGAGCAATTAAAGGCTTGGGCAAGGAGCAACTCGTTATGGCCGCTGACGTTCGGGCTCGCCTGCTGCGCGATTGAAATGATGGGGACGGGAGCGTCCCATTATGATTTGGACCGCTTCGGCGTCATGTTCCGCACCTCGCCGCGCCAGTCGGACGTTATGATCGTTGCGGGGACGGTCACGAAAAAGATGGGACCGCTCCTTAGGAGGCTGTACGATCAAATGCCGGAGCCGAAGTGGGTCATCGCAATGGGCTCTTGCGCAACAGCTGGCGGGCCGTATATCAAGTCGTACGCGGTTATTAAGGGCGTCGATCAAATCGTGCCTGTCGATGTATACATTCCCGGCTGCCCGCCTAACCCGGCAGCGCTTATCTATGGCATTAATAAACTGCAGGAGAAGATCCGTTACGAGGCGAAAACCGGAAAGCGGGTGACCGGCCGATGAGCGAGGAGCAGAAGAATAGCGAAGAGAAACCGCTTACGGAGCCGCCCGTAGACGCTGAGCGCGAGGCGAAGCTGAAGGCGGCGGCCGAAGCGCGCGCCGCTAGAGCCGCAGCGAAGGAAAAGGCGGAAGCGGGAGCGGGAGAAGCCCCGCCTGAAGCGCCAAAGCCGCCGTCACCGAGGCAGCCGGAGCTGGATGCTATCGTAGGGCTGCTGAAGCAAGAGATTGAGGAGGCAGCGGTCGAGGATGCTTACGTGAATGAATTAAACAGCGATATGCCGGTGATTATTGTAAGCAATTCGCATTGGCGCGAAGCTGCCCGGCTGCTCAAGGAGCATGAACAGCTTCGCTTTAACTACTTGCGCAATGTGTCCGGTGTCGATTACGAGACGCATATGGAAGTGGTGTATCATATGGTTTCGCTCGGCAGCAAACGGGAGGCCGCGATAAAGATCAAGGCGGACCGGGATGCGGCATCCGTCTATTCCGCAACGCCGGTCTGGGCGACGGCTAATTGGAATGAACGCGAAATCTACGATCTGCTGGGCATCGATTTTCCCGGGCACCCCGATATGCGGCGGATTATGATGCCCGACGACTGGGTCGGCCATCCGCTGCGCAAAGATTATGAACCGTTAGACTCGGAGGTGTAGGCAGCCCTTGATTCGTACAGAAGAACTGCTGTTAAACGTTGGTCCCCAGCATCCAAGCACGCATGGCGTATTCCGAATCATCGTGAAGCTCGATGGGGAAGTCATTACCGAGGCGACGCCCGTCATGGGCTACCTGCATCGCGGCACCGAGAAGATCGCTGAAAATTTAAATTTCACGCAAATCATCCCATATACGGACCGTATGGATTACGTCTCCGCGATGACGAATAATTATGTGCTCGTGCATGCGGTTGAGACGATGATGGGGCTTGAGATCCCGCAGCGGGCGGAGTATCTCCGGCTGATCGTCATGGAGATGCAGCGTGTAGCGAGCCATCTTGTCTGGTGGGGAACCTACCTGCTGGATATCGGGGCAATGAGCCCTTTTCTATATGCGTTCCGCGACAGGGAAATCATTATCGATCTGTTCAATGAGCTGTGCGGCGCAAGGTTGACCTATAACTATATGAGAGTCGGCGGAGTGAAGTGGGATGCGCCTCAGGGCTGGCTGGATAAGGTGCGCGAATTTATTCCGTATATGGAGAACAAGCTGGAGGAGTACGACAGGCTGGTCAGCGGCAACGAGATTTTTCTAGCCCGCATTAGAGGAATCGGACAATACGATGCAGCGACAGCGATTGATTACGGTCTTTCGGGGGCCAATTTGCGCTGTACCGGTGTAGACTTTGACATTCGGAAGGCGGAGCCGTACAGCTTGTACAGCCAGTTCGAATTCGACGTGCCGCTGGGCAAAAACGGCGATTGCTATGACCGTTACCGCATCCGGCTGGAGGAGATTCGTCAGAGCCTGCGTATTTTGAAGCAAGCGCTGGCGAGCTTTCCGGACGGCGGGGAAACGATGGGGAAGGTGCCCCGCGCGATCCGTCCTCCGGCAGGAGAGGTTTACGTGCGCATTGAATCGCCGCGCGGGGAAATCGGCTGCCATATCGTATCCAAAGGCAAAGCCGAGCCGTACAGGCTCAAGTTCCGGCGGCCGTCCTTCGTTAATTTGCAAATACTGCCAAAGCTGCTCGTAGGCGAAACGATGACGAATCTTATAACGATACTGGGCGGCATTGATATTGTCGTCGGGGAGGTCGATTGCTAATGCTGCCTTGGCTTAACCAATCGCTTACATGGGGAAACGCGCTGGTGCTGTTTTTATGGGCGGTTGTATTTCTGTTCATCGTGCTTGGCTTCGTTACGTATGCGATTTATTTCGAGCGCAAGGTGATCGGCTGGATGCAGCTGCGCGTCGGTCCCAATCGGGTCGGCCCGTTCGGTTTGCTGCAGACGGTGGCTGATATATTCAAACTTCTCATTAAGGAAGACACGATACCGCGCAAGGCTGACCGGGTTCTGTTTATAATCGCGCCTGCGCTGGCTTATGTACCGGCCTTCTCGGTGCTGGCCGTGCTCCCATATACGCAAAATCTTTATTTCGCAGATTTGAATGTCGGACTGCTCTATTATGTAGCCTTGTCGGGCATTTCAACGGTTGCGATCGTGCTGGGCGGCTGGGCTTCAAATAACAAGTATGCGCTCCTTGGGGGTATGCGCTCAGCGGCGCAGATGATAAGCTATGAGGTGCCGCTCGTCATTTCGGTCGTAGGCGTTATATTGCTCAGCGGAAGCCTGAATTTACGCGATATCGTGGCGGCGCAGAGCGGCGGCTGGTTCTGGGACTGGAATTTCCTGCCGCAGTTCATTGGCTTTGCCATATTCATCATTGCAGCTGTCTCGGAACTCAATCGTACGCCGTTCGATCTGCCGGAGGCGGAGTCGGAGCTTGTCGCGGGGTATCATGTTGAATACAGCGGCTTCCGATTCGCGTTTTTTATGCTTTCAGAATATGTGTACGTTTATGCGATTGCCGCACTTACGACCGTGCTGTTCCTTGGCGGCTGGCATGCACCGGCTCCATTTCTCGAATTTGTGCCGGGCATCGTCTGGTTTTTGCTCAAATTTGCGTTTATCGTGTTTTTTCTGTTTTGGATTCGCGCCACCCTGCCGCGCATTCGCGTGGATCAGCTCATGGGGCTGGGCTGGAAGGTGCTGCTGCCGGTGTCGCTGCTTAACGTGTTTCTGACGGCTGCGTATTTGGAGCTGTTTATTAAGAACTAGCAAAGGGGAGAAGGAAATGAAAGGAATGCTGCAAGGACTGGGCGTTACGCTCAAATCGATGACGGCTCCAAAAGTAACCACCTCCTATCCTGACGTGCCCATTGTCATGCCGGATCGGTTCCGTGGCATTCAGCACTTTATTCCGGAATTGTGCATCGTTTGCAATCAATGCGCGCGCATCTGCCCGACGGATTGCATTACTCTGACAGGCAAGCCGAACCCTGATCCTGAGAAAAAAGGCAAGGTTATCGATACGTTTGATATTAATTTTGAAATATGCATCTTATGCGACCTATGCACCGAGGTATGTCCGACCGAAGCGATCGTGATGTCGAACCATTTTGAGCTGGCGACGTTCAGCCGCGACGACTTGTTTAAGGACGCGCAGTGGCTCACCGACAATAATACGCTCACCCGGCAGGATAATAACAATATCGGAGCGCCGGCCAAAGGGGGCGCGAAATAGTTGTTCAATATTGCTATTACGGGCGAGTTCGCCGCTTTTTTCGTCTTCTCGGCGATTATGATTGGCGGGGCCGTTCTAATGATCAGCTTAGACAAGGTCGTCCATATGGTCATCTCCATGGCTGCTGTCTTTCTTGGCTTAGCAGGGATGTTCGTACTGCTCGAGGCGGAGTTCGTCGCTTTCGTACAGGTGCTGATCTATGCCGGAGCGGTTTCGATACTGATGATTTTCGGCATTATGATGACGAAGCATCAGGCTGTGGAGCGGGAGCCGGCGAAGCCGCTGCACGAGACGCTTGCGGCGGTTGGCGCGCTTTGCTTGTTCGGCGTATTGTTTTTCGCCATTCGCACGACCACGTTCCCGGAGCCGCAGCCCTTCCAACCGGGCGAAGACAACACGATGGCTATCGGAGAGCTCTTATATACGGGATATGTGATCCCGTTCGAGCTGCTCTCGGTGCTTTTGACGGTCGCGTTTATCGGGGCGATCGTGCTTGCCAAAAAGGAGGCGGATGAATAACATGCTTCCATCCTATTTAACGATGGCGGCCATACTGTTTTGCATCGGGCTTTATGGCGCATTAGTGAAAAGAAACGCGGTCGTCGTTCTGCTGTCGCTCGAGCTTATGCTGAATGCGGTTAATTTGAATTTGGTCGCCTTTTCGAAGTACGGTGTAGTACCGTCGCTGACCGGGCAAATATTCTCGTTATTCACGATTACGGTCGCCGCGGCTGAAGCGGCGATCGGAGTAGCCATCTTGATAGCGCTGTTCCGCTTGCGTGGAACGGTTAATGTCGATGAATTTGACAAAATGAGGAGGTAGCGCGGCGTATGGACAGGTACACACAGGCGGCTTGGTTGATCCCGCTGTTTCCGCTGGCGGCATTCCTCGTTTTGACGGCGCTCGGCCGCAACTATCGTCGGGCGGGCGTATTTATCGGTTCGTTTGGTTCGTTAGTGGCCTTTCTCCTATCCTTGCTCATCGTGATTGATCGGCTGGGCGCTAACGAGGTTGATTATAACTATTCCTTCGATTGGATCGTAATCGGAGATTACACGCTCCGCATCGGGTTCGAGGTGACGAATCTGACGGCGCTTATGCTGGCGGTCGTCACGCTCGTCAGCTTTCTCATTAACGTATACTCGGCCGGCTACATGAAAAATGATGAGCGGATCACAGTGTTCTACGGCTATGTTGCGCTGTTCACATTCTCCATGCTCGGACTCGTTCTGTCCGACAATTTATTATCGCTTTATATATTTTGGGAATTGGTCGGCGTCTGCTCGTTTCTGCTGATCGGATTTTGGTTTACACTGCCCAAAGCGCGCGCAGCGGCCAAAAAAGCGTTTATTGTAACGCGCATAGGCGATGCCGGCTTACTGCTCGCGATCCTGCTGCTGTTCTGGTATATGCCGGATCATGCGCTTGATTTTACAACGATTCAAAGCGTGTTCGACGGGCAGTCAGGTGCGATTACGAACGGCATCACGACGCTTATCGCTTTGTTAATTTTTCTTGGCGCTGCCGGCAAATCGGGTCAATTTCCGCTTCATGTCTGGCTGCCCGATGCCATGGAGGGGCCAACGCCGATCAGCGCGCTGATTCACGCGGCTACGATGGTCGCGGCAGGCGTATTTCTTATCGCGCGGACTTTCGATATTTTTCAGGATTCAGCGGCAGCCATGGAAACGGTCGCGTATGTGGGCGGCTTTACGGCCCTGTTCGCGGCGACGATCGCGCTGGCGCAAAATGATATTAAACGAATTTTAGCCTACTCCACAGTCAGCCAGCTTGGCTATATGATGATGGCGCTTGGTCTGGGCTCTTTAACGGGCGGGATCTTCCATTTGTTTACACACGCTTTCTTTAAAGCGCTGCTGTTTCTAGGAGCGGGCAGCATCATTCATGCGGTACATACGCAAAACATCAATGAAATGGGCGGACTCGGCTCGAAAATGCGGGTGACGGCATGGACCTTCGCGATCGGGTCTTTAGCGCTCTCGGGCATTCCGCCGTTGTCCGGCTTCTGGTCGAAGGATTTGATTTTGACGATCGCCTGGGAGACAAACCCGCTTCTGTTCATCGCCGGCTTGGCGGCCGCTTTCTGCACGGCGCTCTACATGACGCGAATGTTCTTTCTCGTGTTTATGGGAAAACCGGGCGCCGCCTCATCAAGTGCGCATGAATCACCTGCTTCAATGACGCTGCCGATGGTCCTGCTGGCCGTGCTGGCCGTTGCTTCCGGCTTCGTAGAAACGCCATGGAACAGCTCGTTCGGCTCATGGATCCACGATGGCAGCGAAGAAGCGCATAGCAGCGGTGTAGCTATTGTCGGATCGATTGCCGCATCCTTTCTCGGTATATATATCGGATGGCTTGTATACGGAAAAAGAAGCGTCAGCAGAACGGCATTTCAGGAACGAACGCCTTGGCTTGTTAAGCTGCTTGAGCGCAGTTATTACGTAGATGAGCTTTATGCTGCGATTATCGTGAAGCCGCTAAAGCTGCTGGGCTCTTCGCTGATGGTCATTGATGCATATGTCATTGGCGGAATTGTCCGACTGACAGGAGCAGCTGCAAGCTGCGCGGGGAGAGCGGCAGCCCGGCTGCAGAACGGCCAGGTGCAGGCCTACGGGTTAGCGGCCGTAATCGGCTTCGTAATCCTTGTGGCCGCTATAGTAGGAAGGAGGTTCCTGCCATGAGCGTGTTGAATGACCTTCCCGTATTGTCGCTTATTTTGTTATCGCCCCTTCTTGGTGTGCTCATCCTATTATTGCTTCCGAAGCATCGGAGCAGCTGGATGAAGACGGCGGTTATCGTAACGGCGCTAGTCCCGCTTTTCCTGTCATTCTGGCTATACGCCGATTATGACAAGCAGCAGGGCGGAGCGGTATTCGATGAGCAGCTAAGCTGGATTGAGGTGCCGCTTAACAAGGAGTCGCAATCAGGCATTTCTGCATTCACATTTTCATTCCAATACGCGCTGGGGGTCGATGGGCTGTCGCTTCCGCTATTGCTGCTGACGACGCTCGTAACGGCGATGGCCGCGCTTGCGGCAGTTCACGTGAAAAAACGGTGGAAATCGTTCTCTATATGGTTTCTGCTGCTCGAGACCGGCATGCTTGGCGTATTTCTTGCCCGCGATCTGTTTTTGTTTTTTGTTTTCTTCGAACTTACGCTTATAGCGATGTACTTTTTAATCGGGATATGGGGCTACTTCAATCGGGAGCGTGCGGCCAATCAATTTCTGATCTATAACGGGATTGGCTCGGCTATCATGCTGATTGCTTTCGTTCTGCTTGTGAACACGGCGGGCTTTCGCATCGACCAGACGGGCGAGCAGGTGAATTTTATTTATAGCGGCAGCTATGCGGATATATTCCGCAATATGGCTGATCCATCCGCATGGGTGAACATAGCGCCGGAGCAGCTGGGTACGATCAATCCATTCCAAATGACGGATACGATGCAGTGGGTTTTGTTTATCATGCTGCTTGTTGCTTTCGGCATTAAGCTGCCGGTTTTTCCGTTCCATACCTGGATGCTGAAGGTGCATACGGAAGCCCCGCCTTCAGTCGTTATGATCCATTCCGGAATATTGCTGAAAATGGGCGCTTACGGCTTGCTGCGATTCGTGCTGCTGCTCTTCCCTGAGCAGGCCAGAAATTTTGCGGTACCGCTGGCTGCGCTTGGCGTTATAAACATTTTGTACGGGGCGCTGCTTGCTTTCAGGCAAAGAGAGTTCAAGCTGGTGCTTGCCTACTCGTCGATCAGCCACATGGGCATCGTCCTGCTGGGCCTTGCTGCTTTTAATGAAATAGGACTGCAGGGGGCGGTTTTTCAGCTTGTATCACATGGGCTCATATCCGCGCTGCTGTTCTTGATTGTTGGCAGCATCTACGAGCGTACGGGCACGACCGAACTGGCCGGGCTAGGCGGCTTGGCGCGCTCTATGCCATTCATAAGCGGCATACTCCTGACAGCGGGCCTCGCTTCGCTGGGCCTGCCGGGATTATCCGGTTTTATAGGAGAATTTCTATCGCTGCTCGGCCTGTTCGAATCGATGCGCTGGCTGAGCGCGGCGGCAGTGCTCGGTGTTATTTTGACCGCGGCCTACATGCTGCGTGCCGTCCTTAAAATCACATTCGGATCACAGCCGGAGAAGTTTGGCGCACTGAAGGACGCGAGGCTCATCGAAGCGGTGCCGATGATCGTGCTGCTTGCATTCATTGTGCTGCTCGGCTTGTATCCGTCGATGCTCACAGATACGGTACAGCATGGCATCGATGGGCTGTTCGAACAATTACTTGCAACTAGGGCGGGGGGATAGACCATGTACGAAGGCGTTTCTTTTATACCACTGACATGGACCGATATGCTCTACCTTGCCCCGGAGTTTGCGCTAGCTGCAATGTTTCTGCTTCTAATCGTGCTGGATTTGCTCTTGCCTAAGCATGTGAGCAGGCTGACCATTGGCTGGTTAACGCTTGCAGGCTTACTCGTCTCGCTGCTGCTCGTCGTGCTCCGGATGCTGGACATGAATCAGGGCGGGGCATCGTCCGAGGCGATCCGGCTGCTTAGCAACAGCTACCGGATCGATGATTTTTCCAGCCTGCTAAAAATCGTATTTTTGACGGGGACATCGCTTATCGTGCTGCTGGCGCTCGGATCGGTACGGGATGAGGAAACGATAACGGACAAAGCGGAATACTTTTATCTGCTGCTGCCTGCGCTTATAGGCGCTATGATGATGGCCTCATCGGGCAATTTGGTGACGCTGTACATCGGGCTGGAGCTGCTCAGCCTAACGAGCTACGTGCTGGTCGGGATGAGGCGCAAATCGTCGTTATCCGCTGAAGCTGCGTTCAAGTATGTCGTAACAGGCGGCATATCCTCCGCTATGGTACTGTTCGGGATGTCTTACATATACGGGATAACAGGCTCGGTCGATCTGGGCGTTATTGGGGAGGCATTGCCTCGTGCTTTGAACGATTTCAAGGCGCTTGCGTATGTGGGCTTCTTCTTCATGATCGCCGGCTTCGGCATTAAAATTGCAGCTGCTCCGTTTCATGCATGGGCGCCCGACGTGTATCAGGGCGCACCGACTCCGGTGTCGGCCTTTCTGGCGGTTATCGCCAAGGGAGCGGCGCTTGCGGCTATCTTCAGGGTGATGTTCAGCACAGCGTTATTCGCTGTGAGCGGGGAAGACGCGTATGTGTCGAACGATATCTTTGTTGCCTTGCTCGTTCTGGCGGCGGCAGCGATGCTTGTCGGAACTACGGCGGCGCTGAAGCAAAAGAATATGAAGCGCCTGCTCGCCTTGTCAGGCGTGGCTAACGCTGGCTATATGCTCGTGCCAATCGGGATTTCGATCACGGTGGTGCACAGCAGCAACTTCTCTGAATTTGTTTATTATCTGGTCGCGTATTTATTTATGACGATAGGGGCGTTCGCCGTGCTTACGGTTGTGAGCCGGGCATCCGGGCATGAGGAGCTAAAGGGCTTCGCCGGCATGTATTACCGGGCCCCCTGGACGGCTGCGGCGATGGTCATATTCGTTTTGTCGCTGGCCGGCTTGCCGGTATCCGGCGGATTTTTTGGCAAGCTGTTTATTCTGCTGGGGGCAGCGAGCGCCAAGGCGTACTGGCTGGCCGCCATTATGGTCGTGAGCAGCGTCATTTCTTATTACTTCTACTTTGGCATCGTGCGTCAAATGTTCATGCGCAGCGGGAATGACGACAGCGAGATTCGAATATCAGGCGTGACGGGATTGGTAATCTGGCTATGCGCAGCGGCGACGATCGCGCTGGGCGTTTTCCCGGGACCGTTAATGGAATGGATAGACGCCGTGTTCTCGATCAAGGCTGACTTAATGATAATTGGTTAAGCGGGCTGCGGTTGTTTGGAGCGGCTAGTTATTGGTTGAGAAAAGCGAGTTACTGGTTGAGAAAAGCTAATAATTGTTGAAAAAGCGAGTATTTATTGAAAAAACGAGTCTTAATTGAAAAAAAAGTCTTAATTGAAAAAGCAAGGCGAAGCTCACTCGGAGGCGTAAGGTTTTCGTGGGCGGCGCCTTGTTTTTTTATATTTTATATGGCGATAACTTATTTTTTACAAGCCGTTGAAAATGTTTAAGCTTGCCCAACATATTTAGAGACTTATAGTTCTTTAGCACTAAATTCAGTGAGGCTTTTTTACTGCCGTTTGAAAGGCGAAGTAATGTCCGTTGTATGGGCGGAACTGAAAGTAATACTGCTGCGGGAAGGAGAGTATCCAGCAGATAGTTTCCAAAATTAAGAGGCCGAACCGCAAGCTTCAACGCTAATCAAGATAGGCAACTACGCGAACTTACCCGGAATGAGGAACTCAAAAGGGACTATGCTGATAAAATGATTACCGACCAAGAGAGATAGGAATGCGATTGCGGTAAAAACCTCCCTTATTCATAGCTGTGTAATATCCGATATCCCGCAGGATGTGCTGGCTAGAAGTGAAATAAGACCGCTTTTTTCTTTTTAAACTTTAACCTATTTCTATTAATCAATCGTATCCAAAAACGATAAAATATGCGGCGCGTATCATGCATACTTTTTAGCAGACTTCATTTGTAATCCGTTCTAATTGTTTCAATTGAGAGTGATAGGGGTAAGGAGCAGGAGGGGAGTGAAGCTTCAGAGATAGTATTCGAGCAGCAGTTAGCTTCCGGGAGCCTCGATATTCATTCTATATAAGTTGAACGAAAGAATTTCATCATAACGGTCCGGTCATCGCGTGTTATCGATCAGTATAAGTCACTATATTGTATTTTCACAGGATAGAAGACCGTTTTCAGTGAAACGAGATCACTATATTGTATTTTGTACAAAATGGAGACCTACATTTCATCCTACAGCCGAAAATTGCAGCTATTTATTGCAAATGTGCAGGATAGAGCAGGATTTGGCTCAAATAAGGGATAAGTTATTGCTATATTACAGGATAGCGATTCATTTGATGTTAGTTCGAGGCAGCTCAATGCAGGGGCTGCATTCATCGATCATTTGCAACTAATTAGAATGAGAAAATCCTGCTATACACGGCTAAAACCCATTGTCAAGCTCAAAAAGAGAGTCTGTTCTATATGCGACTCTGCATACATTCAATCTTTAGTTCAACTTATATAGTTCTTATTGACCGGGAAATGATAGTTGTAAGTAGGATATTGTCTTTCAAACCTATGAAAAGGCTGGTTCGTAGGTCTTTTGTCCTTTTGTGTACCTGCAACAAGGGAATTGATAGCTACGACGAGAAAAGATAGGAATGGCAGAAACCATTGAAAGTGGGAAAAAACTATATTTGATCAGAACGAAAAGGCAAAATATGATGATTAGTCGATTAGTACCAAAACGAGCACAGAAATCGCAGCAGGTTAGTGCCTTAGCCTTGAAGGCTAAGATAGCATCTGCGGCCAAAAATAATAACGCGCGCTTGCACAAGCTGCCAAGCGCCAAGGGCACGCTCGCCGCGCGCATGCTCCTGCGTCGTGCGCTGCTCGCGCTGCTGCTTGGGAGCGTCGCCCTCGGGGGCATAGCCCCCGCAGGGCTCGCTCCCGCAGCGGCGCCTGCGGCGCTCGCCGCCGCTGCCGGCGCGGCCGATGGCGCCGCCGGCGCCGATCAAGAGCAGCCGCAAAGCTGGCTGCTCAAATGGCAAAGCCCCGCTCTGGCGCATGAGCTGCGCGGGACAAAAGTGCTGCGCCGCCAGAATGAGGCGGCGGTCATGCTTGTGCGTCCGGCCGATGAAGGCGCGGACGTGCAGGAGTGGCTGCGCCGGCTGCAAGGCACGCCGGGCGTGGAATATGTGCACCCGAACTACGGGGTGCACATCCTGTCTCTGCCAGCCGGCGAGGCAGAGGCCGCGCCGGCTGTGGGCACCAAGGCGCTGCCAACCGCCACCAAAGCGCCGAGTGCAAACTCTGACGCACTGCCAACCGGCACCAAAGCGCCAAGTACAAACTCTGACGCACTGCCAGCCGCCACCAAAGCGCCAAGTGCAAACTCTGATGCACTGCCAGCCGCCACCAAAGCGCCAAGTGCAAACTCTGACGCGCTGCCAGCCGGCACCAAAGCGCCAACGGCAGTCACCAACGCGTCCAGCACCAAAGCACCAACGGCAGATTCCAATGCTCTTTCTGCCGGCACCAAAGCGCCGTCAGCCACCTCCCCGGCGGGTCCCTCGTCTGCGACCGCATCGAAGCTTGCAGCGGCGCTGCAAGCTAATGATCCTGAGCTGTCCAAACAGCGCTATCTCAGTCAGATTGGCGCGCAAAAAGCGTGGGAAACCGTTCGCGAGAATCAGGAGCTTACGATTGCGCTCGTCGATACTGGCGTTGATTTAGACCATCCGGATTTGAAGGGTAATCTCGTTCCAGGCGCTAACCTGGTTAGTCCGGGCGAGCTGCCTGAAGATGATAACGGTCACGGAACGAGTGTAGCAGGCGTCATAGCGGCTGCGGGCAATAATGGCAAAGGCGTATCAGGAATTCTCTGGAAAGCCAAAATCATGCCGATCAAGGCGCTCGACCAGCATGGCGATGGTACGGAGCAGGAGCTTGGCGAGGCGATACTGTATGCGGTTCGCAGCGGCGCAAAGATCGTTGTGCTGTCGGTCGGCTTACATCGCTACTCCCCTTATATGCTCGACATCGTGCATTATGCGGAAAGCAAAAACGTGCTGCTTGTAGCAGCAGCAGGCAATGACGGGGTATCTCTCGGAGAGAAAGCAGCGGTGAAATATCCGGCGGCTTATCCAACCGTGCTCGCCGTCGGGGGAGTAAAGTCTAATAATACGGTAGACACGCGCTCTAACCGGGGGACGGAGCTTGATCTCGTCGCGCCTTGGAATGTATATACGACAGCGCTGGGAGGTAAGTACAAGGCAGAGGAAGGTACTTCAATGTCGGCTCCGCAAGCAGCTGCGGCAGCTGCGCTTGTATGGTCGCGCTACAAAAATCTGCTGCCCTACCAAGTTCGCGCGCTGCTGCGTCAGACGGCCAAAGATATCGGAACGAAAGGCGCGGACAGCTCATCCGGCTATGGCGTGCTGCAGATCGACCAAGCCGTACGCACCGCCTTAAAGCCGGACAGCTTCGAGCCAAATGACAGCAATACGGCTGCAGCCAGGTTTCCGCTTAACACGAATATTTCAGCCGTGCTGCAAGGGACGGATGATCACGATTGGTACCGGATCGATACGCCGTATGACGGTACGCTGACGATCCAGTACGAAGCGCTTATCGCCAGCGGAAAAAGCGTGCCGCCTGTCCGGCTCACCCATTACACAAATGGGGTGAAGCAGAGCGTGTACGACACGAAGCTCGCAAGCAGATCCATCGATCTTGAAGTCCGTAAAGGCCAGCATCTTATACATCTGGAGCTCATTAATCAGAGCAGCGATGACCATCTGCCGTACCTGTTAACGTCGGCCTTTACAATAAAACAAGACGATTACGAAAAAAACGATAAAACCTATGAGGCATTCACGCTTCAGCCCCGTTCCCAGTCGATAACGGGCAATTTTCATCAGACCGCTGACCGGGATTGGTTTTCGGTAACCTTCGCCCAGAGCGGAAAGCTTAGTCTGGCGCTCAGCACAAATACGGCGCGAATAGATCCCGGACTGGCGCTCCAAAGAGCAGGCCAGCAGTTGATGGTGTACGACGATGAAGGCGAAGGGCTTACGGAGCAGTCACCTGTCATAACTGTGACTCCCGGCAAATATTATATTCGTGTTCATAATGCGATCTCTTCTGAAGCGAGTCCCACGATGGGGATTTATAAACTCACGATGAGTTACACGCCGAAATACGATGATCCGAATGAGCCGAACGACAAATCGTATGAAGCCTTTATGATTAACCCGGGCACCGAGTACCTTGGCGTTATCGGCAGCTATTCCGACGTTGACTGGTTTCAATTCCGGATTGCGAGCCCAAGCCTTATAAGCATGATAATTAGTGGAGTACCGACAGGCATTGCTTTGAATATTCAAGTATATGATAAACATATGAAGCAGCTGACGGCTGCCCGTACAGGAGCAAGCGGCAAGCTGCAATCGGGTGACCAGCTGCTGCAGCCGGGCGTATATTATGCGAAGCTGACGGCAGACGAACCTTTTGACAAGCAGTACTACCGATTAAAAATAAAGTCGGAGGAGCTGGTTGCCGGATTTCGGGATATTAAGAATCACTGGGCGCAAAACGAAATCGTTGCATTAAACAAAAGGGGCATCATTAACGGAACGGGCGACAACCGGTTTGAGCCGAAGCGCGCGATTACGCGGGCGGAGGCCGTAGCGATGGTCGTAAAGGCTTACAAGCCGATTTCATCCATTGCAGCGCAAGCGAAGCCCTTCAAGGATGTTTCAGTGAACCACTGGGCGAATGACGCCATTGCCAATGCGGTAAGACAGGGGTGGATAAAAGGGTTCCCGGACGGAACGTTTAAGCCGGATCAGCCGGTTACACGGGCGGAGATGGCGCTTATTATCGGCTATGCCGACGGTGTTAAGCCGCGGCTGCCTTTCGTCGATCCGTTCGCTGATGTCTCCAAAACACATTGGTCGGCTCCGATGCTGTTCGCGATGAGGATGAATGGTCAAATCGAAGGCGTGCAATCCAATCAGTACAAACCGAAGCAGCAGGCAAGCCGAGCCGAATTCACCGTACTGCTGTACCGGCTTATGACCTAATATTTGGATAAAATATTTAGGCTCCCCGTTACGTTTGAAAAATAAATGGATAAGTTTGTACCGCATACGATGAAAAATCAGGGAGGAATCATGAACGTCGATAACGAGCTCTATAATGACATGCAAACCTATACCGGCATGACCGGATTATTTTCGATTGTCATTGTTATACTTAGCATTATTTTTATCTGGTTCGTGCTGCAGGAGGTGAAATGGGATGCGTTTTTCCGTTTCCCGCGCAGCCCCAAAGCACGGTTGTTTCAAGTGATTGCCGCCGTTATTATAGGTCATTTATTGGCTAAATTTATTTTGGAATATTGGGGCTATACGGTGCTTCTCAAAAGCTTTGTCGAATAACAAAAGCGAAATATGTCAACAATGGGTAATACATGACGGACTCAAAAAAAAGCCGGCTTCCGAATAAGTATTAATTAGGTCCTGATTTTTTGGAAGCTGAGCAAAACTTCACTTTATTCGGTGCTATCTTTCGACGCGAATCGATGCTGCCGCAATAGCCGGCACAGGCCGTTTACGCTGGATTAGAGCCGTATATTTGCCCGAAAAATGATCGTTTCTGGTGAAAATAGTCATAATATGCCGAGGTAAGCGTATGCAATAAGAAAGAATAATTTAACGCTTGTCGATTCGTGCAATTGAGTGATAAGATGAAGTTTGGGTGAAGTGAGGAATACCAAAATATTCACGATTAGGAAATAGAAATTGCAGTTCGCGGAGGGAACCATAAGATGACCAAAATTATCGTCCGCGGAGGCCAGCGTTTAAAGGGTACAGTCCGTGTCAGCGGAGCAAAGAATGCAGTACTCCCCATTTTAGCGGCCTCATTATTGGCGACAGAAGGAGACAGCGTCATCTATGACGTACCCCTCCTCGACGACGTTATGACGATTCAGAAAGTGCTTGCCTCTTTAGGCGCACAATTAACCTATAACAATGAAACGATGCGCATTACAGCACAGGCTATTACGTCTTGCGAGGCCCCTTATGAGCTTATTCGCAAAATGCGGGCTTCCTTTCTTGTCATGGGACCACTACTCGGCCGTATCGGCAAGGTAAGAATTTCACTGCCAGGCGGCTGCGCGATCGGCACTCGTCCGATTGATCAGCACTTGAAGGGCTTTGAAGCGATGGGCGCAGAAATTACGCTCGGGCAAGGCTTTATCGAAGCAAGCACGAAGACCCGCCTCAAGGGCGCGAAAATTTACCTCGACGTAGCCAGTGTTGGCGCAACGGAAAATATTATGATGGCAGCCGCTTTGGCAGAGGGTACGACAATCCTCGAAAATGCGGCCAAGGAACCGGAAATCGTTGATTTAGCCAACTACATCAATGCAATGGGCGGTAAGGTTCGCGGTGCGGGCACGGGCGTGATCCGGATCGAGGGTGTAGACCAAATGCACGGCGCAGCGCATAATGTCATTCCTGACCGCGTGGAGGCAGGCACGTATATGATCGCTGCCGCAATTACGGGCGGAGACGTATTCGTTGAAGGCGCAATTGCCGATCATTTGACTCCGGTCATTTCGAAGCTTCAGGAAATGGGCGTAGAAATTACAGAGAGCGATAACGGTATTCGTGTGCAATCCGGCGCTGTTTTGAAATCGGTCGATGTCAAAACATTGCCGCATCCGGGCTTCCCGACAGATATGCAATCCCAAATGATGGCTCTTCTGCTCGTGTCCGAGGGAACAAGCGTCGTTACGGAAACCGTATTCGAGAATCGTTTTATGCACGTTGAGGAATTCCAGAAGATGAATGCCCAAATCAAAGTGGATGGACGTACGGCTATCGTCAGCGGCGGATTGCCGTTAACGGGAGCGAAGGTATGTGCAACCGATTTGAGAGCGGGAGCAGCGCTTATTTGTGCGGCTTTGCGCGCAGATGGCGAGACGGAAGTAACGGGACTGCATCATGTGGATCGGGGCTACGTCAACATTACAGGTAAGCTTGCTGCGCTTGGCGCGCATATTTACCGGGTTGAGGCGGACGAGGAGAACACTGCAGCGGTAGCAAGCAAGCAATCGGCAGCGGGCGTTGTTCCATTGCCGGCACGGGATATCGCTTCCGTAGCTGCTGTCTCCGCAGCAGTCTCGTCCGAAAGCGAACCGGCTGCTTCCTACAAGCGTGAGAAAGAGGTTGCCGTCCTCAAGATACAGCCGACCTGGGCTTAAGCGAACAGGCGGATACAACGAAGAAGCTGTTTCAGATCAGCCGCAGCAGGCCTATCTGAAACAGCTTTTTTTATTTACATTGATACATGAATAAGTTTCGCGAATCGTGATTCAAGTTTGAATATGCGTTCGATTTCGCTATAATGAATGGGACTACAGCAAGATGCAAAGGGGCGGCTATGGCAACGATACACGATGTGGCAAAAATAGCGGACGTATCCGTTACGACAGTTTCCCGCGTATTAAATAATCGCGGTTATATTAGCGAGATGACTAGAACCAAGGTTTACAAGGCAATGGAGGATCTTAATTACCAGCCGAACGAAATTGCCAGGTCCCTCCTTAGAAAGCAATCGAACGTAATCGGACTCATTATACCGAATGTCTCTCATCCTTTTTTTAGCGAGCTTGCAAATCATGTGGAAAATTATGCGTACGGGCTGGGCTTCAAAATGCTGCTTTGCAACTCTCAGCTTGATAAGGTGAAAGAGAAGGATTACATTGAGATGCTTAAGCGGAACCGCGTCGACGGCATCATTATGGGCAGCCACACCCTGCAGGTTGAGGAATACATAAATCTAAGCTCGCCGATCGTTACGATTGATCGACAAATCAGCGGCGATATCCCTTATATTTCATCCGATAATTTTACCGGCGGAAGACTTGCGGCGGAGCTGCTGATCAATAAAGGCTGCAAGAAAATTGCGCATATTTGCGGAAATCTGGAGCTGCAATTGCTGGCAAATCAAAGAACCGATGCCTTTCAAGCGGTAATGAAAGAAAAGGGTATTGAACATTTGATCATCCAGACGGATATGAACGTATTTGATCAAGCGCAGTATGAGCAAATCATACACCGGCTGTTTCAGGATCACCCTGATATCGACGGTATATTCGCAACGAGCGATATCATTGCTGCGTATGCCGTTAAAGAGTGTGCAGCTGCCGGGAAACGCATTCCATCCGATGTGAAAATAATCGGATACGATGATATTAACGCGGCAAGATGGATGACCCCGGAGATTACGACGCTTAAGCAGCCTATTGCGGAAATCGGAAAAACGGCGGTTGACTTGATCGTGAAGCAAATGAGCCAGGAGCCATTCGAAGCTGAAAATATTTTACCTGTGACGATGATTGAACGGGCGACTACATAGCTTGAATTAACGAAAAAACCCTTGCTGCGCAAGGGTTTTTTTATTTCCCAAAAATATGATAAACGTTTGACATGTCAAACGATTGACATACGGCAATCGCGAATATATAATACGTTATGAAAGCGGTTTACACAAACGGGTAGGCCGTATAAATATTTCAAGAATCGGGGGCATTAAAATGAAATCTTGGAAATGGGTACAGCTTCTTACTTTGTCTCTTATCGTCGTTATGGTCTTTACGGCATGTGGTAAATCGGGTAATTCAGGCAGCTCCGAATCATCGAATGGAGGCTCTGAAGTGAAAATAACGCTGCTTAACTCTAAGGGGGAAATTCAAGCCCAACTGGAAGAAGCGGCAAAAACATTTAAAGAGGATAATCCTGACATCACACTTGAAATCATACCGGTACCGGCTGGACAATCTCCTTTTGAGAAGGCCTCTGCGCTTTATGCATCAGGCAACCCGGCTACCATTACGATGCTGGATACAGGTGATGTTGAGAAGTTCAAGGATCGTATCCTTGATCTTAGCGGCGAGAAATGGATGGCTGACGCCGTTGACCGCAGCACATCGCTAACGACGTTCGAAGGCAAAAACTACGCTTTCCCGCTCGCGATTGAAGGCTATGGCTTCATCTACAACAAAGCGGTCGTTGATCAAGCAATAGGCGGATCATTTAATCCGGCAACGATTAACACGACAAGCGCGCTGGAAGATCTGTTCAAAAAAATCGAAGCTTCCGGCAAAGCGCCGCTCATCATTTCTCCGATGGATTGGTCGCTAGGGGCACACTATCTGCCGCTTGCTTACGCAGGCCAATCGGCTGACGCGGCGGCGGTTGCGAAGTTCGTTGACGATTTGAAAGCAGGAACAGTGGACTTGGGAAGCAACGCTGTATTTAACGGCTTGATCGATACGTTTGACGTGATGGCTAAGTACAACGTCGACAAAGCTTCACCATTGTCCGGCACGTATGAGAGAGGACCGGAAGTGCTTGGCAAAGGCGAAGTAGGCATCTGGTTCCAAGGGAACTGGGCATGGCCGCAAATTAGCAGCTTCGATACAGCCAGCGGCCAATACGGCTTCCTGCCTGTACCTGTGAGCAACAATGCGGATGACTTTGGAAATACCCAAATTTCTTCTGCTGTTTCTAAGCGTTTGGTGCTGGACAAGGAAAAAAATACGGCTGAGCAGCAAGCTGCGGCCAAAAAGTTTTTGGAGTGGATGGTATACAACGAGAAGGGGCAAGACTTCCTGGTAAACAAAGCGAATATTATTCCGGCGTTCAAGAACATTACGCTTGAAGCGAAGGACCCTCTTGCGAAGTCGATTTCCGAATTTATCGCAAAAGGAAAAACAGAGGATTCGATGAGCACGCTGCCTGCTGACCACTGGGCAAAAATTGGCGCATCGATGCAAAAATATTTGGCAGGTGCGGCTGACCGCGCGACTTTGACTAAAGAAATTGAAGAGTACTGGAAGTCGGTCAAGTAACGATAAATGACTAGGAGTTGGCTTACCCCGTAAATGCAGCGGGGTAAGCCGTTTACTCTTAATAGCGTTCTTCAAAACACATAACAAACATGAATGCGAGGGATCATGATGATAACGGAAAAAGGGCTGTGGAATCGCTTGCGACTGCGGCTGCTATTTACCGGACCAACTTTGTTTGCTTTTCTTGCCGTAATGATTATACCTTTCCTATATGGCATCTACTTGACCTTTACGAACTGGGATGGCATATCGACGACAAGCAGCCTTGTGGGGTTTGATAATTACGTATCGGTCTTTAAGGATGCCGTGTTTTGGAAATCATTTTTATTAACTTTGAAATATGTGTTCATATCGGTCGCGCTTATTAATTCGGTCGCTTTCCTGCTGGCCTATGTCTTAACGAGCGGCTTGAAGGGACAAAGTATTTTCAGAGCGGGCTTCTTTATTCCAAACTTAGTGGGCGGTATCGTGCTTGGCTTCGTATGGCAATTTATTTTTTCCAACGTATTGGTGTACGTAGGCAAAGAGTTGAGCCTTCCGCTGTTCAGCGCTTCGTGGCTGTCTGATCCTAATAAAGCGTTTTGGACGATGATCATCGTCACGGTATGGCAGTATGCCGGTTATATGATGGTTATTTTTGTAGCCGGGCTGATGAATGTGCCGAAGGATATTTTGGAAGCCGCAAGTATCGATGGTGCAAACTTATGGACCACGATGCGTAAAATGATTCTGCCGCTTATGGTGCCGTCGTTTATCGTCTGTATCTTCCTGTCGCTCCAAAGATGCTTTATGGTATATGACCTGAACCTTTCATTAACGAAGGGCGGTCCGTTCAAAAGCACGGAAATGGTATCGATGCATGTGTACGAGAAAGCATTCCTGTCGCGCGATTACGGCGTCGGCCAGGCCGAAGCTTTCGTCTTGTTCCTGCTCGTGGCCACGATTACGATTGCACAGGTTTATTTTAGCAAGAAGCTGGAGGTTGAGGCGTGATGGAAAACAAAAACGGAACACTCGCATGGACGAAATTCATCGCGCTTCTCGTTTGCCTGGTGCTGTTCGTATTTCCTTTTCTGATGCTGCTTGTTAACTCATTTAAAGAAAATAAAGCCATTACATCAAGCCCGCTTTCTTTACCGCATAACTTTAGCTGGGAAAATTACACAAATGCCTTCGGCAAAATGGAATACGTATCCGCCTTTACGAATTCGGTCATTATTACGGTGCTTAGCGTTGTGCTTATTTCTTTCTTGTCGGCCATGACGGCTCATTATTTCGTAAGACATCAAACGAAGCTGAATCAGTACACCTTTTTCCTGATGGTTGCGGCGATGATTATTCCGTTCCAGGCCATTATGATCCCTCTCGTCAAAATATACGGCTCCATCGGCTTTTTGGACAGCAAATGGGCCCTCATTTATATGTACATCGGTTTTGGCAGTCCGCTTGCCGTTTTTATTTACCATGGATTTGTGAAAAGCATACCGGCCGAGCTGGAAGAAGCGGCGCTTATCGACGGCTGTACGAGAACGCAAACGTTTTTCCGCATCGTGTTCCCGGTGCTGACTCCGACTACGGTTACGATCGCTATTTTGAACGTATTATGGATTTGGAATGACTTCCTGCTGCCTTCCCTCGTATTGATTGCGCCGGTAGAGCGGACGCTGCCGCTATCGACCTTTTATTTCTTCGGGACGTACACGGTTGATTACGGACCGCTTATGGCCGGGCTTATGCTGACCATACTGCCGGTACTTATCGTCTACTTATTCGCGCAGAAATATATTATCCAAGGGGTTATGCAGGGCTCGATTAAATAACAAGTAAGGGTTGGATGACTTATTTTGTATTCAAGAGAAAATGCCGACAAATTTATTGCCGAACGAAAATATTTGCTGAAAGAGGAGTACCGGCTTTCTTATCATTTAATGGGCGAGTTTGGCTGGATGAACGATCCGAACGGCTTTATTTATTACAACGGCGAATACCATATGTTCTATCAGCATTATCCGTATCAGGCGGCATGGGGACCTATGCACTGGGGGCATGCGGTTAGCCGTGACCTGATAGAGTGGAAGTATCTTCCGGTAGCTCTAGCGCCGGATCAGGATTACGACCGCGACGGCTGCTTCTCCGGGAGTGCTTTTGCGCATGACGGCAAGCTGTATTTAATGTATACCGGGCATATCATTACAGGACCGGATAAGGATAACGATTATTGTCAAAACCAGAACATCGCCGTATCCGAGGACGGAATCCGGTTTGAGAAGCTGGCAAACAACCCCGTCATCGCACCGGAGCAAATGCCGGCCGGCATAAGCGAGAAGGATTTCCGGGACCCGAAGGTATTCGAGCGTGACGGCTATTATTATGTGGTCTTAGGCTCGAATGACGGGCAGGGCAAAGGACTTATTTTATTATATCGTTCGACGGATCTTATCAACTGGAGCTTCGCCGGCGAAATCGCGCGCAGCGACGGGCAGCTTGGCGACAATTGGGAATGTCCGGATCTGTTCGGGCTGGGCGGCCGCGATGTGCTTATCATGTCGCCGCAGCGCATGCCGGCGCAAGGGGACGACTATCATAATCTGCACTCCGCTACCTATATGATCGGCCGCTTGGATACCGAGCAGGGAAGCTTCAGCTATGACCGTTATGAGCCCGTTGACTGCGGCTTTGATTTCTATGCCCCGCAGACAACAATCGACGAGAAAGGCAGACGCATCGTAATGGGCTGGATGGAGACATGGGAGACGGAAATCCCGACGCAGCTCGGTCATTATTGGGCCGGTGCGATGACGATGCCTCGCGAGATCGTTATGCAAGGGGAAACCTTGTTGTTTAAGCCGATCGAAGAAACGAAGGCTTATCGCCGTAACGCTTACGAGACATGGAACATGAA
>DATJKM010000059.1:0-9157 GCA_035491515.1 Candidatus Udaeobacter sp.
ATACCTTCCTCCTCTCAAATTAGCAGCAGCAATTCACCAAGCCGTTCGATGGTATGCAGCGGCTTGGCCGTCAGCCCATCACGCCAAGGCTGATTCCTCTTAATCCAAATGGTGTCGAGTCCAGCGTTAAAGGCTCCCTCGATATCGTTTACAGGATGGTCGCCTACATAAATGCATTGCTCTGGCTTCAGCTGCATACCGGCTAATGCAGCTTCAAAGATGCGGCGATCCGGTTTCTTATGTCCCGCTTCCTCTGAAACGATAATAAAATCGAATTCCGCTCTAATGCCTAATTGATCGATTTTCCCATACTGAATTGCGTTTCTGCCATTCGTAATAAGCGCCGTCTTATACTTGCTTCTCGTGTGGCGAATGACCTCCAAAGCTTGATCCATGAGTACAGCGTTTTTCACATAGTGCTCGTTATAATAATTCATAAGTTCATCATGCTCTGGCTTGATAGGCCAGGGCAGCTCATCCAGCAATTCCCGGAACAATTCCCGCTTGTCCTTGTAGCCGTCAAGATCTAATTGAATGATAAGTTCTAACATCTGGTGATGGGATTCTAAATGACCAAAATAACGGTTAAGTAATGTGGAAGCAAATGACTTAAATGAATTCGTGCGATCGAGCAGCGTATTGTCCAAATCAAAAATAACCGCTTTTATATCCGTTGCAGCCGCCTCCTTTATTTCCATGATTATACAACTTAATAGGATTATGGGATAGTCAGTTTTTTAACAAAACGACAGCCGGTCGCTTCAAAGCCGATTGACTTATAGAATTCATGGAATTAGAATTGATGAGCCGCAATATAACCCGTGATCTGACCGAACAGTTCTTCACGTTCCCAAATCACTTTGAAACCCTTCATCACTGATTCACCCATCGCTTGATCCAGAGTCATCTGAAGCCATTCTTCGCCTGCAACACCATACTCAGCTTCAATCCCGCTGGCATAGACGATTCTTAAGGAAGTAAGCAAGCCCCACTCCTCCCTCGTTGCCTGCTCCATGAAACCGAACTGAAATTGATGAAGAATAGCATCCAATGTTTTCGTTTTCTTATCTGAAATAATGAGGAAGCTCAAATCCGAGTCTTCTTCATTCTCATCGTCTGCACAAGGACCTACCAACGCGATACCTGCAATATGCGGTTGCTCGCCCGCCCAACTCACAAAATCGTACAGCAGCTTATAATGATCCGGTCTCATAGCTGTCATTCCTCCAAATACTTGAAATCAATTAACAAAATTTTACCACATGCGGCTATATATTCGTATAAAAATGTATTAGATTGATAGGGAGGCGCTGACTCATGGCTGGTACTTTATTCAAACGTGATGTTGAACTGCAAACGGGCAAGAAGTGGGAAGACTGGATCAAACAGGGAGAAGGCGGTTGGGAGATTATCCGCGATACGACGGTGTTAAGCTGATGGCAAATACGTATCATGCTGCGTATACCAAAAACTAGCCAACAAATTGTTGGCTAGTTAATTGGCGCATTTATTTTTTACTTTATCTTTTGCTTTTGATTGCTGTATGCAACCACTGCTTCATAAGACAGATTTCCGCCAAAAATATCCAGCGCGCTGCCAATCGTAATATCCAGCTTGCCGTTTGACAGCTCATTAAATTGATCCATATCGGCAATCGATCTCGCGCCGCCGGCATAAGTAGTCGGAATGCTCACCCAATCCGCGAGCGCACTAACGAGGCTTTGCTGAATGCCGCGCTGCTTGCCTTCGACATCCACGGCGTGCACAAGAAACTCATCGCAATACTGCTCTAGAAATTGAATATTTTCCTTATTCACTTCGAAATCGCTGAACTGCTTCCATTGATTCGTCACGACGAACCACTTGCCGTCTTTCTCTTTGCAGCTTAGATCGATAACTAAACGATCCTTCCCAACTTCAGAGACGATATTCGCAAGATGATTCTCATTTAGTTGACCGTCTCTGAAAATATACGACGTTACAATAATATGAGATGCGCCTTTCTCCAAATATAAGGAAGCATTGTCTGAGGTGATGCCTCCGCCAATCTGCAATCCTCCCGGATATTGCTCAAGAGCACTCACGGCAGCAGCCTCATTTCCGCCGCCAAGCATAATAACGTGCCCGCCCGTTAATGCATCCTTCTTAAAGAGCTCTGCATAGTAGGCTGAATCCTGTTTAGAAACAAAATTTTCTATAATTTCGGCATTTAGCGTTTCTCCAACAATCTGTTTCACTTTTCCATCATGCAAATCGATACAAGGTCTAAACTTCAACTGCATTCCTCTATTCTGTATTTTCTATGTACGAACAACCATATAAGAAAAATAACCTAAAAGGTATACATAAATCAACTAGGTTATCGAATCTGTGATACTCCCGCTACTGTCTCCGCGACGTACCTTTGCAAATAACACTCTCTTTGTTCAACAATCGTCTCAATATCAGCGGAAACCTCAGTATGAATGATCTTCAGCAATTGCCCTTTTACATATACACAATGATGATCGAAGCAATTCGTTTCATACAGCATCCATGGCAGCGTCTTAGGGATATTGGTCACGATGCCAACATTGTTGTCATTCATAATCCAATCGATCTTTTTCCAATCCAAAAGGCCTTCTTCGGTTTTGATCGGTGCAGCATACGCAAAACTCTCGGGCACCTCTGCGACATAGGCATACATCCCGCCAAAATCAAAGTCGTCACCGCTCCATGTAACCAAGCCTTTGAAATGCAGACTATACTCTTTTATCCCTGTTTCTTCCTCCATTTCTCTCATCATCGCTTCGCGCGGCATTTCCTGCGGTTCTAGCTTGCCGCCAATTCCGTTCCAGCACCCCATCCAGCTTGCCTTTTCCCGATTGAGCAATAAAATTTCATCACCGCGTTTGATAAAGCAAATATTAAATTTCAGCATGTACCCGACATCATGACTTCCGCAAATCAAGGTTTTGGAATAACCCTTACATTACTTAATAAGAAGACATCGCTCACTTCTTCAACAAAGCAATAAGCTTCCTCGGCGCTTTAGTCAAATATGCTTCCTGGATGACCCCGACTAATTCATGCCACAGCGCATTCCGATCAAGCCTCACACCAACCCAGCCGAGATGCCCGACATAGGCAGGCCTAAAATATATGTCCGGATTCGCTTCAACCAGTTGAGCTTGCATGTCCGGGGGCGCTGCACACCACAAAGCGATTTTACCGTCGTTGTGATGGTTCTCATGATATTGTAGGAAAGATTTTTTTCCATTCACAAAAAAGGTAGGGGCACCGTGGCTGATTCGTTCGCTAGTCCCTGGAAAGGATAAGCATAATGCTCTAATTTGATCAAGTACTTCGCTGGATGCATAACTTTTTTCGATTTCATCTTGCTCCACGTTCCTGCACCTCCAACCGTTCAAAACGTCTAAGAAATATTTTACCACAGAGCCAGTTTTGCTGAGTAGATTAATTCTAACGGTATAAACACACAGCAAAAAAGACAAAGAAAATGAATTCTTTGTCTCTTCACGTCCATTCATATATTAAAAATCAAAGTTATCCGGGTCCGGGCCCACTCTGTGGTTCTCATTGAGGCTGCTGATGCGTTCCATATCTTCAAGTGTCAGCTCAAAATCAAATACCTCGGAATTGGCGACAATTCTTGCGACTTTGGTCGATTTCGGAATGGTGACGACGCCGTTTTGCAAATCCCATCGAAGAATGATCTGAGCAACCGATTTATTATAGCTTGCAGCAATCTCCTGCAAGAGCGCGTTATCGAACAACTGTCCTTGCATCAACGGCGCCCAGGCTTCCAGTTGAATGCCCATTTGCTTGCAATAGTCTCGCAATTCCAGCTGTGTTAAACGAGGATGATATTCAACCTGATTAACCATAGGCTTGATTTCTGCATCCTTCATTAACTCTTCAAGATGATGAATTTGAAAATTGCTTACGCCAATCGCCTTTACTTTTCCTTGTATATAAAGCGTTTCTAAAGCACGCCAAGCTTCTTTGAATTTCCCTTCTACTGGCCAATGAATGAGATATAGGTCAAGATAATCTAAACCCAGCTTCGTTAAGCTCGTTTCATAGGCTGCAAGCGTCGATTCATACCCTAAATCGGCATTCCATACTTTTGACGTAACAAACAGTTCTGCTCGATCGATGGCTGCATCCTTCAAACCTTGCCCAATGCCTCGGCCTACGCCTGCTTCATTCTCATAAATAGCGGCTGTGTCAATGCTGCGATATCCATGCTTAATTGCTGTCGATACCGCATTTTCCAGCTCGGCGCCTTCCTCCACTTTAAATACGCCTAGTCCGAACCAAGGCATTTTCACTCCGTTATGCAAAGTTGTCGATGCTTGTAAATGGTTAAACATCTAATATTCCTCCTATATGGACATATAAAATAAAGCGCTAAGTATTACCGTATCGGTATTTCGAAGGTAACGCCAAGAGCGTATAACGTAAAGGTTAAACGATAGTAAAAGATCAATTACAATCAAGTGTATCTGTTCTCGGCCGATGAATGTTATTATCGTTTATGCAAGGAGAAATGACTAGTACGTACTTTGAAGTACTATAGGTACTTAAAAGTACCCGTGAATCTTGAAAAATAACATTCTCAATAAAAAAAAAAAAGAATTTCCAATGTGCCAGACTGGCAGTTGGAAATTCTTTTATTATTTCATCCTATGTTTATTTATTTTCGTAAGTGTAGGCTGGATATTTAACGACAGGCCATTTCTCTTTGCGCAGTGAATCAAGGAGCTCCGGCCCTACATGCAAATTATCCCGAACCAAATCGCGCGGCGTTAAAGCCATCCACTGATTTAATGAAACGTCGACAAACCGGTCGCTCTTGAACATCTCCAAAAACCAAAGCGTTTGATTGCCGGTATTTTGAATATAGTGCCCAAACGCAAATGGGACATAACCTACATCACCTGCTCTATAATCAAACGTACGCGCAACCCCGTTTCCGGCAAATACGGTCATACGGCCTTGGCCGGCAAGATAATACTGCCACTCGTCATTGTTTGGATGCCAATGGAGCTCTCTCATCCCCCCAGGCTCTACCTCGACCAGTGCGGCAGCGACTGTTTTGGAAATGGGAAAATTAGTTGAATCCACAATTCGAACGCTGCCGCCAGGTGTTTTGAACGGAGGCTGTGCAAGCAAGCGATGCGTAAAGCTTAACGGTAGTGTGCCATAAGGGGATTGTACCTTCTGACTCTCCAGCGAGCCCGGCACCGCATCTTGAAAAATATAAACCTGATCGTTCGGAATTTGACTAAAAACACTTTCCGGCACCCCAAAATTGGTAGAAAGCACCTCCTTTGGCGTATGCGCAAACCAATCCGATATCGATAGGGTGTTTAGATCCGAGAAGCTGCCGTCATCGAAGACGAGTAAAAATTCGCAGCCGCCCTCAAGCCCTTGAATGGAATGCGGTATGCCTGCTGGAAAATACCAAAGATCACCCTCTCCAACATCAGCGATAAAATTTCGGCCAGCTTGATCCACAGAGGTAATACGTGCCTTGCCTAAAAGCATATACGCCCATTCCGCTTGTTGATGCCAATGCAATTCCCGAACACCGCCAGCCGTCAATCTCATGTTTACGCCCGCAAGCGTCGTTGCAATAGGGAAATCCCGGACGGTTATCTCACGCGACCAGCCTCCCTGATTTAACTGCATATGCGTATCTGAAAATGAGAACTTCATATTAGGAAGCAAACCCGCATCCGTAACGGGCGGAACGAGCATATCAGGATTCTCTTTATCACGCATTATATCACGAGGGCCTAAATCGGTAGCTCCCGCACCATCGCTCATCCTAATTGGCTGCGGGACAACATTTGAGCTAGCTTGATCCCGAGGCGAATTATCCATCATTCTCCTCCTCATAAATCGAATGAGCTGACAATAGATTTCAAGACCTATACAGTTTATGATTGGTAACAGAACAATATGATGCTAAATCCATTAAAGGTATGCTTTGCACTGTACAAGGGGATATTGCAACAAGGGGGGAATTTTGGATGACAAAGCATATAGCCGCAATCCTATCGCTTTTTATTATGATGTCACAAATCATTAGCTGCGGTAATAGTGCGGTCCCGATAAAGACGGCTCCGTCCGCAAGCCCGGCTATTCGCCCGAGCTCACAACCCGCAACCCGGCCGAGCGCCGAACCAACCGAAACGACTGATCCTATTAAAGAGCAAATATCTGCTATGACTTTAGATGATAAAATAGGTCAAATGGTGCTGGTGGGTTTAGATGGCACTTCTATGGGAGCCAAAACGAAAGAGATGATCGAAAAGTATCACGTTGGCGGATTTATTTTGTACAAAGATAATATTACAGGCGCTTCGCAGACAGTAAAGCTTCTTAACCAATTGAAAGCCGCCAATCATGCGAAAGCTGCCCCGCTTTGGTTAAGCATTGATCAGGAAGGCGGAAAAGTCAGCCGCATGCCCGCCGAATTTAAGCAGCTGCCGCCTGCAGCAGACGTCGGTCGAGCAAACGATTTGGATTACACGTATCAAATTGGAAAAACGCTTGGCGTAGAGGTGCGTTCACTTGGCTTTAATATGGATTTTGCGCCTGTTTTAGATATTAACAGTAATCCTAATAATCCTGTTATCGGCAGCAGGTCCTTTGGTTCGAATCCCAAAACCGTCATAACTCACGGCATAGAAACGATGAAAGCTATACAATCGACACATGTCGCGGCAGTGGTCAAACATTTTCCGGGTCATGGCGATACGACGGTCGACTCTCATCTCGAATTGCCTGTCGTTAACAAAACCGTAAAAAAACTAGAAGAATTTGAGCTGCTTCCGTTCGTCGAAGCCGTTCATCAGGGTGCAGACGCCATAATGATTGCCCATTTATTAATTCCGCAAGTGGATGATAAATATCCGGCCTCGCTGTCCAAAAATCTGATTTCGAATCTGCTGCGCGGCCATCTGAGCTATGATGGTGTCATTATTACAGACGATATGACCATGGGCGGAATAACAAAGCATTACAACATCGGCGAAGCAGCTGTCAAATCCGTTCAAGCCGGCAGCGATATTATACTTGTCGGGCATGAACATGATAAGCAATTGGCTGTGCTTAAAGCGCTAAGAAAAAGCGCGCAAGCGGGAGTAATTACGGAGGATATGCTGGATCAGAGCGTCTATCGCATTTTAAGCTTAAAATCGAAATATCAGCTTAATGATAGCGCTATACAATCCGTTGATGTGAAAGCCGTCAACCGGCAAATCGGAGCTGCATTAAATTCGAAGAACAAGCGGAATGATTAGTAACGACCGCATACCAAACAGGGCTCAGACCTCATATAGAGATCTGAGCCTTGTTTTTTTCTCTTACTGTCCACTCAGCCGCTTACAAGCCAAGGATATGGTAACCTGCATCAACATGAAGAACTTCTCCCGTTATTCCTCTGGATAAATGACTCAATAGGAACATCGTGGCATCGCCCACTTCCTCCTGGTCGATATTGCGGCGCAGCGGGGCTCTTTCTTCAATCGTGGACATAATATCATTAAATCCAGAGACGCCTTTTGCGGCGAGTGTGCGGATAGGTCCTGCTGAAACCGCATTTACGCGAATACCGTATTTCCCCAAATCCTCGGCCAAATACATCACGCTTGCTTCCAGCGCTGCCTTCGCTACACCCATTACATTATAATTTTTGACGACCCGCTCTGCGCCAATATAGGTTTGAGTGACGATGCTGCCGCCCTCCGTCATTAGCTTCTTCGCTTCACGCGCAACGGCTACCAGGGAATACGAGCTTGAGTTCTGTGCCAGCATATAACCGTCTCTTGTCGTATCGACATATTCTCCCTGCAGCTCATCCTTCTCGGCAAAAGCAACCGAATGCACCACACCATGAATAACGCCTGAGGTTTTTCCAATTTCATTAAAAGCTGCTGTAATGCTGCTATCATCGAGTACGTCACAGGATACCGTCTGCAGCGCTTCGATTTGATGCTGCTCTAATAGCTTGTTCAGCTTATCTAATGATCTTTCCTTACGGTAGGTGAAAATAAGCTTTGCTCCTTGTTGATGAAGTGATTTTGCCACTCCCCATGCAATGCTGCGATCATTCGCTACACCCATAATAACGATTACTTTGTTTTGCATTAAGTTAGACATGATGCTCCTCCTAGTTGGTTCATAAATCATAAGAATCGTATATGTTTAACCTGCGTGAGTACGCGGTCATACGCTCTTTTTATCGGACCTCTATGTCCGGTGACAAGCTGATGTTTGACATCGAAGCGATTCGCACCACATTATCCTGAATAGTCGTATGATCCGTATCCAGATGATGCTGAAAAGTTTCTTCCGACAAACCTGCAACACATCGCTCTATTTGCTGCTCCGCCCATGAGTGGCTTCGCTCGCCTCTGCCTCGAAGTCTCTTCTTTAATGTAGCTTCAGATGCACACAAAGCAAAGTGATGAACAACAACGCCATCTTCCCTCAAGCGACCGACAATTTCATCAAAATATTGCGGATTCACAATCGTCATAGGTGCGATGATTAAACCGTCATAGGTTTCGTCGAGATGTTTAAGCATAACATAATTAAACTCACGCCACATCGGATAGTTTTGAAAATCACTCTGTTGGATCGATTCCGGTACATTTTTTCTTATAAAATAACCAGCATTCTCCGGATCATATACGTATGAGTTTGCCGATCTTCTATGCAGTTCATGTGCCGTCTGCGTTTTTCCCGCTCCAAAAGCACCATTAATCCATACGATCACGATTGTCACCCCGATACCAATCATATCATTGTACTATCGTTCAAGGAAATTAAAGTACTAGACTGCCGCAGCTTTATTGAATTATCGAAGAAGCGACGGAATAAGCAATTTACAATATTACAGCGAAACAAATACAGCCGGCCACTCAAGAGGGCAGGCTGTATTTGTTTAAAGGCTTTAATTGGATGGAATGATTCGAATATCCTTATCCAAATTGGCAAGCATCATGTAATTGCGATTAAAAGTAAAGATGCGTTTTACCTGATAATAGGACATGATCACAGCAGTGAATGCTTCGCTGAGCGAGAAACGGAGCTCGGGCCTGTCCATAAGCAGTCTGCGCGATTCCCTCTCAAATTCGGG
>DATJKM010000060.1:0-3920 GCA_035491515.1 Candidatus Udaeobacter sp.
AACAGAATCGGGCCCCGTTAGGTGGCTGCTTATCGGAATTGCAATGCTGTTTCTCGGATTGATCGTTCTGCTGCCGCTGGCATCCGTATTCGTCGAAGCGTTCAAGAAGGGAGCAGGCGTATACTTTGATTCCATTACGGAGCCGGATGCCTTATCCGCGCTAAAGCTGACGCTTATCGTCGCCTTGATTGCGGTTCCCGTAAATACGATCTTCGGTATTGCGGCGGCGTGGGCCATCAGCAAGTTCCGTTTTCGCGGAAAAAATATGTTGATCACACTAATCGATTTGCCTTTTGCCGTATCGCCCGTCATTTCCGGCATGATCTACGTACTGTTGTTCGGCGCGCAAGGGTTTCTCGGGCCGTGGCTGGATGAGCGCGGCATTCAAATCGTGTTCGCTGTGCCGGGGATCGTGCTTGCAACCATATTCGTCACTGTTCCCTTCGTTGCCCGTGAGCTTATTCCGCTCATGCAGGCGCAGGGCGTTCAAGAGGAGGAAGCGGCCGCTAGTTTAGGGGCTAAAGGCTGGCAAATTTTTTGGAAGGTAACGCTGCCTAACATCAAATGGGGACTATTATACGGCGTTATTTTATGCAATGCCCGCGCAATGGGCGAGTTCGGAGCGGTATCCGTCGTTTCCGGCCATATTCGCGGGGAAACGAATACGCTGCCGCTGCATATTGAAATTTTATACAATGAGTATCAATTTTCGGCATCGTTTGCAGTTGCATCCTTGCTCGTCATGCTTGCAGTCATAACTTTAATTGTGAAAAACATCGTGGAATGGAAGTCTGCTCAGCAAAAGCCGGCAGAAAAAACCGGGTAAATCAATTTTAATGGAGGGGTTTCGAATGGCAAAACCGTTAGAAGTGGATCAACAGTGGCTGGAGCGAATCGTTGAACAAGTGAGCGGGCTTAATTACGGATCTGTGACGATTACCGTTCATGACGGCAGAATCGTGCAAATCGACCGGACGGAAAGAACGCGTTATGATGGGCCCTCTCAAAGACAGCAGGTTCCGTCCGAGTCGAAGCAGCGGGAGAATAAATCGGCAAGCGACGCGCTTCGCATCGTTCAATAGCCCTTCCACCGGATAGCAAAAAAAGCTCCTTTTTCATGGCTGCAGCCTGAAAAAGGAGCTTTTTTATACTTTGCGGCATCATAACGGCTGCCGTTCTGGCCAATAAAAAAAGGAGCAGCAGACTGCTCCTTTTTTCAAATATAAGAATTTATAAGTTTCACATTTATAAATAAGCTTATATTTCACCGCGAAACGAGCAGTTGCCGCCAAAGGACGGCAACTGCTGTTTACGCTTGTTATGAAATGATGAATTTTACGATTACAGCTGCAGCGAAAATGACGGTCATAAAACCGAGCATGCCGCCAAAGCCGAACATAACATCCATCAAGTCATCGCGAGGCTCTTCGTTAAAATGCTCGCGCGGGTCTCTCACGTTTTCCATCGCCTGCGTCCTCCTTGAAAAGACCGATTGCTTCAATCACAACCATAAGCGGTCGTCTTTATGTAGTATCGGTTTATTCAACTTATATTAGTATACCCAAACTGCCAAACAGTTGTAAAGCAAATACCGGTGACAATTGTAAGGCGAAATACGGTCTATTTGTGCTAAAATGTGTACAGAATCATTAGGCAGTCGGAGGCGAGAGCATGGATCATCAGCAAGCGGATCGGAAGCAGGCGGAGCAGCGGCTTGCGGAGGCAAAAGAGACGATACGGAACAAACTAGCTTTGCTCCCCGATCAATCAGGCTGTTACCTTATGAAAAACAGCGAAGGCGTCATTATTTATGTAGGTAAAGCGAAGGTGCTCAAAAACAGGGTGCGTTCCTATTTTAACGGCAGCCACAACGGGAAGACCCAGCGGCTCGTATCGGAAATCCGGGATTTTGAATTTATCGTAACCTCGAGCAATATGGAGGCTCTTATCCTGGAATGCAACTTGATTAAACAATACCATCCGAGATATAACGTACTGCTCAAAGATGATAAAACCTTTCCTTATATTAAAATAACGAACGAAAAGCATCCGAAGCTTGAGGTCACTAGACGGATTATTAAGGATAAAGGCAAATACTTCGGTCCTTATCCGAATGCATTCGCGGCTCAGCAAACGAAGAAGCTGCTTGACAGGCTTTATCCGCTGCGGAAGTGCAAGACGCTGCCGGATAAGGTGTGCTTGTACTATCATCTTGGACAATGTATTGCGCCATGTGAATTTGATGTGCAGCAAACGGAGTACGACCGGATGATTCAAGAAATATCGCGGTTTCTTAACGGCGGTCAAGATGTAGTGAAGAACGAGCTGCAGCGCAAGATGGAGGAAGCGGCCGGGAAGCTCGAATTCGAACGGGCGAAAGAGCTTCGGGATCAGCTTATCGCCATCGATGCGGTCATGGAGAAGCAGAAGATTACGATGTCGGATGCGCTTGACCGCGATATTTTCGGCTTTGCGGTAGATAAGGGCTGGATGTGCGTACAAATACTGTACATGCGCCAAGGCAAGCTCATCGAACGGCATGGAACGACCTTCCCTTATTACGGGGAAGCCTACGATGATTTTATGACGTTCGTGACGCAGTACTATAGCGACAATCCGGCGCTGCCGAAGCAAATTTTGCTTCCGCTGCCTCCCGAGCAGGAGCAAGAGGAGACTCAGGAAGAGGCGGCGGATGAGACCGCTGCTTCACGTGCTGACGAAGTCATGGCTTCGCTGCATAACTGGCTGAAGGTTAAGGTGCTTATGCCGCAGCGCGGACGCAAGAGCGAGGTTGTAACGATGGCTGCCGACAACGCGAAGGTGATGCTCGATGAGAAATTCCGGCTCATCGAAAGAGACGAGGAGCGGAGCGTCAAGGCGTCCGAGTCGCTCGCCGGCTGGCTTGGCCTTGAGGAAGTACGCCGAATCGAAGCCTTCGATAACTCGAACATTCAAGGAACGAATCCGGTCTCGGCCATGGTCGTCTTTACCGACGGCAAGCCGGATCGCAAGGAATACCGCAAGTACAAGGTGAAAACCGTGCAAGGACCGGATGATTACGAAACGATGCGCGAGGTCATACGGCGCCGGTATGAGCGTGTATTGAAGGAGGAGCTGGCAGCTCCCGACCTGATCGTTGTCGATGGCGGCAAGGGGCAAATATCGGCAGCGCTCGATGTGCTTGAGAATGAGCTTGGCTTGTTCATTCCCGTATGCGGCCTTGTGAAGGATGCGAAGCATAAGACGGCGCAGCTCATGACCGGAGACCCTGCCGAGATCGTACCTCTGCCGCGCGACAGCCAGGAGTTTTATTTGCTGCAGCGCATCCAGGATGAGGTGCACCGGTTTGCCATTACGTTCCACCGCGAGCAGCGCGGCAAGTCTATGGTTGAATCGAAGCTCGACTCGATTCCAGGCATTGGAGAGAAGCGCCGCAAGCTTCTGCTCAAACATTTTGGCTCCATCAAAAAAATAAAAGAGGCCTCAGTCGAAGACTTCCGGCCTCTATCTATTGGTGATAAATTAGCTTCGCAGATTATAGCTGCTCTAGGTGAGGAGGAGTCGTCGTAACGGACGGCTTCTTCTCTTTTTTGCGGCTTAAATATTTGAGAACATAGGCAATCGGCACCGGCAGCACCGCAAAGAAGACCGCAGAAATAATATTTGGCGCCGATCCGATCGTCAACAAGGATAAGCCTACGGCTACGCTGTTGAAGATCGCGTGAGTAAACATCGAAGTAATGAAGCCGTATCTGACGAAAATAAAGCTGAATACAAGCCCGATGATCATGAGCTCGATCAATCTCGTCGAGGACGGATAAAACGGGTACATGACGTGTCCGAGCGCCCAGAAGAAAGTCGGGAGAAGCGCTGCGGCAAACGTATTTTTGAACCATCTGCGGAATAAACCGATACCAAAA
>DATJKM010000061.1:0-9558 GCA_035491515.1 Candidatus Udaeobacter sp.
AAGCCATTTACAAGTAAGGATGTTTGGAGCTATTACATGCTCAATAACGGCGTCGAAGTCGCGAAACATCTCACCGGCATTGAGATCACCGACGATACGACAATGGTATTTAAGTGGCAGGAACCCTCTCCGTTTACGGAAATGAAAAATTTGTTCCTTGCGCAGGATCAACAGGCCACAATTCCTTATCATCTCTATGGTAAGTACATCGATAAGGTGGATGAATTGTTAAAGCAAGCCAAACCTACAAACGATCCAGATAAGAAGGGTCCGTTCGGCTTGGAAATTTCAGACAAGCTGCGCAAAGATATCGATAAAAACTGGCAAGATTTCTTGAAGGCAGGACCTAAGATGCCTGTAGGTACAGGTCCTTTTATCGTGAAGAAAGTAACCGCTTCGGATATGATTCTGGAGAAAAACGAGAATTATTGGAAGGTTGAGAATATTCATTTCGACCGGGTCTTTATTAAAAATCCAGGGTCTGACTCATCCGGCCTGGCTTTGCTGAAATCGGGCAAGATCGATACATATCCCGGTACGCCACCTAAAGACATTCTCGAAAATATGCTGGCTACCAACAAGGATCTCGTTCATTACCGCATGTTTGACCCCGCGACGATCGGGATGGTATTCAATTTGGATAAACCGCCGTTCGATAATCAGAAATTCCGTCAGGCCGTCGTCTACGCGCTGGACCGTACGAAGATTCGTGAAGTCGGCAACTACTATGGGCAAGAAGCAGACGTCTCGATGACCGGGATGCCGCAATCGGAACTTTCCAAATGGATTACGCCGGACAACCGCGAGAAAATGACGAAATTCTCGTATAGCCCTGACAAAGCAGGAGAGCTGTTAACCGAGCTGGGCTGGAAGAAGGGCGCTGACGGCAACTGGGCGGACCCGAGCGGCAAGACGCCGGAATTTATTATCGGGGTGAGCGGTGGATGGCTGCAAGCGGTGAACTCCGCCCAGATCGCCGCAGAGCAGATGACCAAATTCGGTCTGCCGACCAAATTGCTGGCCGTCGATGGCAGCGTGTATTACAACAATGCTACCAAAGACAAAGGCGCTTATCACATGTCTGTCGATTGGGTAGACGTTTCCTGGGGATTCATGTTCCCGTGGAATTCACTGCGGAATTTCTACTGGGGCGGCATCGGAAATATGGCTCACTTGCCCAAATTTAAGGATGGTCCGGATAAAGGGAAGCTGAATATGCGACTGCCAGGTCCCGACGGACAGGTCGTTGACATTGAAAAAACGTTAAAGGGAATGCCCTATCTGCATAAAGAAGAAGAGCGCAAGGACGCCATTTTCAAGCTGGCATGGATTACGAATGAAAACGCCTATGGAGTAGGCTTCTTCCAAAATACGACCGGTTATTTCGAGAATGTCAAGACGGTCAAGGGCTGGCCGAGAGAAGATGAATTCGAAAAGTACAATCGCAGCCTGCCGGTACCGACCGAACCTGAAGACATCGATGCGGTTTCTGAAATCAACTTTGGATTCGGGGGAATAACGTACTTCGTGGAAGGAAGATTATCGCCTAGAGAGTAGTCCTGATTTCGATGTTACTAACGTACATTCTCCATTATTGAAACCATGCTCGGGCTTCACAGCGTTCCTGCGTATCCTGTGTACGTGTCCATCGTTGTGAAGCCCGCAACCTATCCCATTTCTTGAAGGAGGATCTGGATTTGACGCCCGTTATTGTGCTAAAGAGAATTGGGATGGCTTTCGTTACCGTATGTTTAGCCACAGTGATGACCTTTGTACTGCTCCGTTTAACACCAGGTAACGCCATTGATGCATGGGCCCGCGATTACGCGACCCAGTTCGGGATTACATTGGAAGAAGCGTACCGGCGAATTGCAGCGATGATTAATTACAATCCGAACGAACCGCTGCATGAACAGTTTGTTCGTTATATTTCTGGTCTCCTGCATGGAAACCTTGGCGTTTCAATGGTTTACCAGCAAATTACGGTAAATTCCATTATTGCAAACGCAATGCCTTGGACCATTTTCGTTGCAACCATTTCTCTTTTTATCAGCTTTGTAATCGGTATGCTGCTGGGCGTGAGAATGGCTTGGAAAAGAAACTCTGTTTTAGAGCCTTCGGTTTCCTTATTTACCGTTATTACATCAGCCATACCGGATTTTATTTTTGCAATCCTATTGTTGGTTGTTTTCGCATACGGGTTAAACTGGTTTCCCGTTAACGGCGCATACGATCCTTTTGTGACTCCAGGCTTCAACCTCGACTTTATTGTGAGCGTGCTCTACTATGCCACTATGCCGATCCTGACCTTCGTCATAACGAATATCGGCGGATGGGCGCTTATGATGAAAGGCAATGCCGTAAGCGTACTTGGTGAGGACTATATTATTGCAGCGAAGGCGCGAGGTATTTCCGAATCGGTTATCATGAACCGGTACGTCATGAAGAATGCGATGCTGCCGATGATCACGATGCTGGCCATCACCTTCGGCAGCATGCTTGGCGGAGCGACGCTGATCGAGAATATCTTCCAGTACCCTGGTATCGGATACTTTTTGGGAGAAGCGACGAGAACAAGAGATTATACGGTTATGCAGGGCATCATGCTGTTTCTCAGTGTCACGATGATCGTTGCCAATCTCATTGCGGATTTGGTTTATTCGAAGCTTGATCCGAGAATCAAGGTAGAGGGGTAATCATACCATGCGAGGAATGATCGATTTTTTCAGAATCATCAGCCATAACAAAAGATCGCTAATTGGTCTAATCATTTTGGTCATTTTCATTTTGATGGCAACGGCAGGACCTTTTATTTTTAAACTCAATATGACCGTCGATTATAACAACCGTTACCTGTCGCCATCGTTAGAGCATTGGCTTGGAACCGATTTTGCCGGGAGAGATACGTTTATTCAATTAGTGCATGGGTCCAAAGAAGTCCTTCTTGTCGGCTTGCTTGCCGCCTTCTTCACCTTGTTTGTCGGCGCGCTTCTCGGGACACTCTCCGGACTTGTCGGCGGAAGACTTGATGCGGGTATTATGCTGATTACCAATTTGTTTCTTACGATCCCGAGCTTCCCGATTCTGATTATTATGGCGGCTATATTCTCGATCCGGGACCCTATTTCCTTCGCCCTTGTGTTAAGCGCCTGGAGCTGGCCTGGACTAACGCGCGCTGTCCGCTCGCAAATTATATCGCTGAAGGAACGGGATTTTATCGTCATCTGCAAGGTTATGGGCATGAGCAAGCCGCATATTATTTTCAAAGAGCTTATGCCGAGCATCACCTCCTTCTTATCCATCAGTTTTATTATGACGATGCGCGGTGCCATTACAGGCAGCGTAGGCATTATGATGCTGGGTCTTGCCCCTTACTCACCGACCAATTGGGGGCAAATGCTTAATCTTGCCGTTTCTCAAACAGGGGGTATCTTCAATCCGCTGGGCTTTATTTATCTGTTCTCGCCGATTCTTTGTCTTGCATTTTTTCAACTGGGTTCGATCTTCTTTGCCAATGGCATCGATGAAGCGCTAAATCCTAGGCTTAGAGGATAGAAGGGAGAATCCATGAACGAGAACAATCTGATTGAGATTAGAGATTTATCCATCGAATTCAAACTTCGCTCGGGAACGATTCGGGCTGTCGATCATGTCTCACTTGATATTCCGAGGGGACAAGTGACCGCATTGGTCGGAGAAAGCGGCAGCGGCAAATCGACGCTGGCTTCGGCTATTCTTAATATCGTGTCGGCGCCGGGAACCATCAAGAACGGAAGTATCTTTATCAATGGCCAGGATATGCTGCGCTACAATGCCAATCGATTGCGCCAGCATCGTTGGGCGGACGTATCGATGGTATTTCAAGCCGCTCAGAACGCATTGAACCCTGTCATGCGCATAGGAGATCAGATGATTGAAACCGTCCTTGCTCATCAGAAAATGAGTAAAGAAGAGATCAACAAGAAGGCATCGCAACTGCTCGATTATGTCCGGCTTGAGCCAGACCGCATATTGAAAGCTTATCCGCACGAATTGAGCGGCGGCATGAAGCAGCGTGTCATGATCGCCTTCAGCCTGCTGCTCGACCCGCAGCTGGTCATTCTGGATGAACCGACAACTGCGCTCGATGTCATCACGCAGGATTACATCTTTGATATTCTATTAAAGGTTCATAAGGAAATGAACATTACGATGCTTCTTTTATCGCACGATATTTCTGTCGTTGCCAGAGTGGCCGACCGCATTGGCGTCATGTATGCCGGCAAGATTGTGGAAGTCGGGGAAACGTTCGAGATGTTCGAGAATGCCAAGCATCCGTACACGGCGGGACTCATTCAAGCGGCTCCTTCCATATTGGATGATGTCAACGACAATAGATCCATCAAAGGCTCTTCGCCGAATCTGTTGAACTTGCCGCCGGGCTGCGCGTTTCACCCAAGATGCGAGTTTGCAACGGATCTCTGCAAGCAGGAGGAGCCTCTGGCGATTTCAGTAGGCAGTGGCCGTATATCCGCATGTCATTTGAATTTGAAAGAGAAGGGAGAGATGCTGGCTTGAGCAGCTTGCTGGAACTTCGCAACATAAGCATGATTTTTGAGCAAAAATCGGGAATGCTTGGAAAACCGACCCCCATCTCCGCCATGACCGATGTCCAGTTATCATTCGAGCCTGGAGAGATTCTGGCTCTTGTAGGGGAAAGCGGCTGCGGCAAGACAACGCTTGGCAAGGTCGTCACGGGTCTGCACAAGCCGTCCAAAGGGCAGCTTCTTTTTCAAGGCAAGGACGTATGGAATATGAATAAAGCGGAATTTTCCGAGTACCGTCAGAGCGTGCAGCTTGTCCAGCAGGATTCGTATGCGGCATTGAATCCGATGCGAACCATCTTCCAATCTCTATCTGATCCCATCCTTCAGCATAAATTCGTTCGCAGCCGCAAAGAGGTGTATGAGCGGGTGTGCGAGCTGCTGAATACGGTTGGATTGACGCCGCCCGAGCAGTACATTGAGAAGTATCCCCATCAAATGAGCGGCGGTCAAAGACAGCGGGTATTGCTTGCAAGAGCAATCTCCTTGAAACCGAAGCTCATCGTCGCGGACGAACCTGTATCCATGATTGATGTCTCGTTACGAATGGCAATCCTGCGGTTAATGTCCACCCTTAATAAGAATCTCGGTATTGCCTTTATCTATATTACGCATGACTTGGCGACCGCACGCTATATTGCGCAGCATGGCCGGATGGCCGTCATGTACTTGGGGAAGATCGTGGAGCAAGGAAGCGTGCATGATGTGCTTGCCGCTCCGCAGCATCCTTATCTGCAGGCGCTGCTATCCGCCGTTCCGGTGCCGAATCCAAGGATTGCGAAAGCGAAGAGGGAATTACCGCTGAAAAGCTTGGATATGCCAAGTATTACGAATCCGCCGTCCGGCTGCTCCTTTCATCCGAGATGCTTGTACGCAAGCCAAACATGCGAGCAAACAGCACCGTCTCTGATGCCCTCCGACAAGACGATTGTGTCATGTCATCATGTAGAGAAGGTGCCGAAATGGACCATAGCTACCGTAAAGTAATATTTAAGGTAAGTGTCTTTTTCATTGTACTGATCGTTTTCTTACTTTTTATTGTAAAAAAGGACTCCGCCGAATACGTTATTCTAGTCTTATCTCTCGGTGTCAATCTTTTGCTGTCCCTCGCCATCCTATTATTGGGATGGATGGATCGGAATCGCAGCTCTCAGAAGCGCTAGGATGACGTGGAAGCTAATCTTTTTGAAAAGGTGTGAGACACAATGATAGAGCCAGTGGACTGCATTTCCCCACTGAATAAAGAGCAAATCTCGTTTTTCGCCGAAAACGGCTATCTTCTTCTCCGTCAGGCCTGCAGCAACGATTTACTCGATATTTATAACCGGCATATATACAACCTTGCCAAGAATGTGATACCGGATCAACCGGATTCGGTGGAGAAAGCTACTTTCTCTTTCCGGGTTTTTAATCCCCATCTGAAGGACAGCTTCTCCTTGCAAATGCTGAAGCTTCCTATTATAAGAGGGGCATTGGCCCAATTGATGGGCGATGAAGCGGTTGGCGTGCAGAGCATGTACTTCTTCAAGGAACCCGGCTCAAAAGGTCAGGCAGCTCATCAAGACTATGAATATATCCATCATGAGCCGAACACCATGATTGCTACGTCCCTCGCGATGGAGAGTAATGATGAAGACAACGGATGCCTTCGCGTTATTCCAGGCAGTCACAAGCTGGGGCCTCTGCGCCATGGAAAGGTGAAAGATCTGTTGGAGCATGCGGATTGGACCACGGAAACGGAAGGCGTGGATTTGACGGCTGAAATACCCGTTGTGATGGAGAAAGGGGATCTTCTGTTCTTTCACAGTCTGCTTGTCCATTCCTCCACCCGTAACAAAACGAAGGACAGATTCCGCAGATCCTATGTTTGCCATTATATTCGACATGATTCCAAGGTTACACTTCGGGAAGATTTGAAGCGGAAAATCGATCTCTTCTGAGGCAGACAATCATTTTAGAGACCCCTAAGGGTCTCTTTTTTCTTACGTTCCGAATTGAATCCAAACTCAGAGTTTAGAAGTCTTACGATCCCAATACATCACTAAGCCAGCATGTACTTGATGTTCTCCTCGAATGACTCTCATAAAATGACGTTTGGCTGCTTCCAAAGAACGCATCATTTGAAAGACAGGAATCAATTCCAGTTCAATTCCCGACAGAGTGATAACGGACTGGTACCCGTTCAGGAACCAGGATGACATGGACTCTTCATATCGCTCATCTTCCTGCAAAGCTAGCAAAAAGGAGGATAAATCATGTACTCTCGGCTCCCGGCGACTGCACTCGAAATCGATAATTCCGACTACTTTATCCTGGAGCGCTAATAGATTAGCGGACGTTTATCCGCGACGGGAAACGGGTTTTGAATCTTCTTATGATTTCGTTGATCTTGATTTTCCGGACGATGATTGGGACGTTTTCGAAATGGAGAACAATGAGCAGGGAAAGGAGGTGGAAACGGATGGACAAGCTTCTAAAGCGGATAGAGGAAGCGCGGCACAAAATGCATGAATTAGCCGAGCGGTACGGCTTAACTGCTCCCCAAGTGGTGGAACAGTCGCAAAAGTTGGACGGTTTGCTAGGCGAGGAAACGCATGACACACGTATTTATCGGTAAATTTCCATTGGGACAAGTTGTAGCGACAACCGGAGTCATGAGAGCGACAAGCGAGAATTTAGGAAGAGCCAAGAGTAGAGCCCGATAGTAAGGGCCGGAATAACTTTATTGTCAAGGTGTCGGCGAACGATCTCACTGGATACTGCGAAAAAAAGCCCCGCCAGGAGCAAAGTCGCCCTGTTCTGGATGTTATACGGAGTCACCCCATCGGAATTTCGGAATGCGAACCAATAAAAACAAACTGACTCCGATGCCGAATGCAGTACGATCAGCCCCATCCCCTGAAGAACTCTTGTGTATACTCTATCAACAACTTCATCCTTTACTTTATCATGAGCTTTATGTCCCCACCATATCAGCACATCGGTTTGATTCAGCACATCTACGGTTAAGCCATGTTCCTTCTCATCCAACGTAGCTATTCGGATCTTGAATCCGTATGGAGCTAGACCCTCAGCTATAGCTCGGTGTATCCCTTTTGGATACACTCGTGCCACCTCCGGTTCTGTCCGCTCCTGTACATATTCATTCCATATCGTTACTTGTATCGGTTTCTTTTCATAGAATAAACGATTCCCGATCGACACCCGAAACATGTACATCCTCCTCCCGTATATTCGTCTGTATGCATGGATTCGACCAGATATCATAACCGTGAATTTTTTCGATATATATATGATAATGAAGTGAAAAGGATGTGACTATATTGAGGATTTATATCGCGGATTATGGAGATACACTTGCTAAAATCGCGAAAACAATTCATGTTGATTTAAAGGAACTCCTTTTTTTGAATCCGCACATTACGAGTCCCGAGCTTCATATTGCCGGCAGGCAAGTAAACCTCCCCTCCTTAGCAAGGCCTATTGCAGATCAGGAAACCACTGTCGTGTGTCCGCCTGAACTAGATTACCGCGGACATTGGATTCCTCTTAAACCGCTTGCGGAAATGGCTGAGACGGAATATGATGTCCTCATCGTCGGCACCGGGGCGGGCGGAGGATCTGTCATCTGGAGATTATGCGAACAATGGGAAAATAATGATAAAAGGATAGGTGTTATTGAGGCGGGAGATCTCGTTCTGCCAACTCACTTCTTAAATATCCCTACATTCGAACATCCAGGCAACATTTTGAACAATCCGAATATCTGGAGAAATATCGGACGGTTTCTTCCTGAATTTCCAAATGGAAAAATGGTTTTTGCTCTAGGGGGACGTACTATATATTGGGGGATGGTCAGCCTGCGACTGTCTCCTCCAGAACTTTCCGGATGGCCGGTAACGTTAAAAGAACTGGATATCTACTATAATATCGCCGAGAGAGCCATGAACGTGAATCAACAATTTGCCAAGGGTTCATCCCTTCAAGAAGTATTCCTTACTCGACTTCAGGAAAACGGTTTTCCCGGCGTCATCGATGCTCCTATCGCCGCTAATCTTCAACCGACGGCTTTGGGAGTAATCCATTCAGACGTGGCTTTCAGCTCCATCTCATTTCTTGGAAATGCTTTGAATCATAAGCATTTCGATTTGGCTGTAAAAGCCCGGGTAGCTAATGTAATAACCGATCAAGGGCAAGCAGTTGGCGTTAACGTCATCACACCCGATAAACAATCTTATTCGATTAGAGCGAAAACAATTGTTCTATGCGCAAGCACTTTTGAAACCCCTCGTATTTTACTGCAATCGGAAATTCCGGGTAGAGCGATTGGCCATTACTTGACGGATCATACTTTTGTTAGAGGTATAGCAACCGTAGATCGCAACGAATTACCGGGTACTATAGGTGGATTGCAGATTATGATTCCGTATGAGGAGGAACGTCCTTACGGCATACATTTGTGGGGGCCTGGAAGAGGATCTGATCCGCAGTCATTGGAGGTTTACTTGCATGCTTACGGCGATTCTGAACCGCGGTTTGAAAACAAAGTCTCTCTCGATCCAAACAATAAGGATAAATATGGAATGCCACGGATTCAAGTGAAGTTCTCTTATAGTGAAAAAGATCAAGCTATTGCCACTCAGGCGATAAAAGGTGTACAACTAGCGTCCTCGGCGATGAGAACTGAACTGAGCAGTGTTGAATTGCTGCCTCCAGGGAGCGATGAACATTATGCCGGAACTTGCCGTATGGGCAATGACCCAGCCACTTCCGTAACGAACCGTTACGGGCAAGTTCACGGGTTGTCCGGTCTTTATATTGCCGATAATAGTGTCTTACCGAGCATAGGGGGAAGCAACCCTACGTTGACGACAATTCCTCTGGCAATCCGCACAGCAGATTTTATCGCACAACAATTGGAGTAGATGAAAAAAGGTTGAGATATTGAGAATCGAGACACAAAGATGAATAAATG
>DATJKM010000062.1:0-17361 GCA_035491515.1 Candidatus Udaeobacter sp.
ACCTGTTCTTTAAATGCTTTATCAAACTTCTTCCGTTGCCCCATAGTAAATCCCTCCACTTTTATTATAGAGGTTTTCTATGTGTCTATCTATTCGGGGCAGGGTCATAGATCTAGTTTTTTGAAAGCTGCACTTTTGAGGCGGGTTGGAGTGGTGTGCGGCGTACTAGGTCTAGATTTTAGATCTATTTATGCCATTTTGGTTAGATTCTAAGAATTAGATCTAGTTTCTAGATCTAGTTTTTTGAAAGCTGCACTTTTGAGGCGGGTTGGAGTGGTGTGCGGCGTACTAGGTCTAAATTTTAGATCTATTTATGCCATTTTGGTTAGTTTCGAAGAATTAGATCTAATTTCTAGATCTATTTTTTTGAAAGCTGCACTTTTGAGGCGGGTTGGCGGGTTGGCGGGTTGGCGGGTTGGCGGGGTATACGACTTTGAGCCTGACGTACCAGTAATTATTTTTCGCAAAAAGCTTCCGTTTCACGCAACCATTACAGCAATCCGCTCGTTTATGAGGGTAACCGGACTTGTTCGAAACCAAAAAACTTAAGGATGAAATGGAGGGGTTATTGATGCGAAGAAAATTGTTTACTGCTTTGCTGCTAGCTGTATTGCTGCTTCTAACTTCCGCTGCCGGGGGACCGTTCAAAAACGAGGCTGCCGCACAGCCGGATATTCACATTGTCGTGCGGGGAACGGAGTTGACTTTATCAACCCCGGCTTTTATCGAGAATGGCAAAACGGTTGTTCCTTTGCGGGAAATTTCGGAAGCGCTGGGGGCAGAGGTAACCTATCAATCCGGGCCGGGCGACAAGAAAATGATAACGCTGATGCATGATGACCGCACCGCTTCGCTCGCGATCGGTTCAGCCGAAATGACAGCAAACGGCAAGCGCATTCGATTAGAAGCGCCCGCCCGCCTCCATCGCGACGTTACGATGGTGCCGCTTCGCGCAATTTCCGAGGCTCTGGGCACAGTCGTAGCCTGGGATGCCATCCAGCGAATCGTTACGATAGACGATCCGCTCGAGCTGCCGACTATCGGTTCCGAAGAGAAGCTGCATCAGCTTATGGAATCGATTAGCAATCAGAATAGACAATATAATAACTTCGGAAAAGCTGTAGAGGAGAAGGCCTTAGAGGATGGCGCCCAATCAGCTGCTCCCGCCTCTTCCGAATCAAAAAACGATGGTGACTATTCGCAAACAAATGTACAGGTTGGGGGTGTAGATGAAGCCGATTGGGCCAAAACAGACGGACGCTTCATATATCAACTTAGCGGCTTGCGCATACTCATCACGGATATTGCCAATCCCGCGAAACCAAAGCTCGCAGCAACGATTGAATATACGCCTGAGGACGGCTTTGCGCCGCAGGAAATTTATGTTGATGACAAGCGTTTAGTGGTCATTGGCCAGCATCAAATCAATCTGCCTTATGACGCCGTGTCTGGCGGAGACGATACTCCTTCCGGGATAATAGCCGAAAAAAGGTTGTTTGTTCCGACACGTACGGCGGTGAAGACGTTTATTTACGAGTTGAATGAGGCGGGTAAGCCGGAGCTCGTACGCGAAACCGAGCAGGAGGGCAGCTACAGCTCCTCGCGCAAAATCGGCAGCGCCTTGTATATCGTGACGAATAAATACAATTATTCGTACCAGCTCTATGACATGAGTAAAAATGACGGCGGCGCTGCAAGCGAACAGCAGCTCGCTCTCTCGTTCAAGCCGGTGTACCGTGATTCGGCGGTATCCAGCGAACAAAAATCACTGCCGCTTGCTTCTATTCGTTATTTCCCCGAATCGCCCGATACGAATATGATGCTCGTCGGCGCGATCGATCTTGATGCCGCCGATCAGCCGTTGCAAGTATCAGCCTATCTCGGGTCAGGACAGACGATTTACGCCTCTGAAAAGCATTTGTACGTAGCGATCGCCAAATATGAGGCTGACGGTCAGCAGAAGACGCAGATTCATAAATTCCGCCTTGATCAGGGACGCATCGTCTATATCGGCGAAGGCACGGTTCCCGGTACGATTTTGAACCAATTCTCGATGGATGAGCATGAGGGCTACTTCCGTATTGCTTTGACGAAGGGCGATATGTGGGCAAACGGCGAAGCTGGCTCTACGAATAACCTCTACGTGCTGGATGAGAAGCTGAATACTGTCGGCAAGCTGGAAGGGCTTGCTCCGGGTGAGCGCATTTATTCCGTCCGCTTCATGGGCAGCCGCGCTTATATGGTTACCTTCCGCAACGTAGATCCGTTATTTGCGATTAATCTAGCTAATCCCATTAAGCCAGCTGTTCTCGGACAGCTGAAAATTCCCGGCTACAGCGACTATTTGCATCCTTATGACGAGAACCATATCATCGGCTTCGGCAAGGAAACTATCGAGCTCCCGATTAAGGGAATTGGCGCCGATGCGACAACGGCCTTTTATCAAGGGATGAAGATCGCCCTGTTCGACGTCTCGGACGTTAGTCATCCGAAGGAGAAGTTTAAAGAGGTGATTGGTGATCGCGGTACGAATTCCGAACTGCTGCAGGATCATAAGGCGCTGCTCTTCTCCAAGGAAAAAGGGCTGCTGGCATTCCCGGTTGAGCTGCTGACCATAAAAAATAAAGAAAAGCTGAAGCCCTCTGACTCTCCCGCTTACGGCGAATTCACTTATCAAGGTGCCTATGTATATGGCATTGATCTGAAGAAGGGCTTCACCTTGCGCGGCCGCATTACGCATCTGACGGCGGACGATCTCGCGAAGAGCGGGCAGTACGGCTTTGATTACAATAAAGCCGTAAGGCGCATCCTCTATGCGGGAAATACGCTTTATACGCTGTCGGACCACATGCTGAAAGCTAATGATCTGACGAGCTTAAAGGCAAGCGGCTCGCTCACCTATCCGGCAAAGTCTAAAGAGAGCACTGTGTATCCGGATGGCCCGCAGGTGATGCCAATGCCGATTGCGGTACAATAAATCAATCAAAAGACCGCCCGAATCTATCCTAGGCCGATAGATTCATGGCGGTCTTTTGCTTTTGCTTCTTTAGCTTCTTCTGCTTCTTTTGCTGTTCCGTTACATCCTCCCTGCACCTCCTGTTCTACATTATGTGCTCCAATACTTCATGTTTTCGCACAAAATCACCCAATGAACTCCCGAAATTTGTTACACTATTAGCAAAATTGTATGTAGAAGGATGATGACCATGTCGGATCATAACGACCGCGATGAGCTTGCAGACCGCCGGCGCAATAAGCTGAAGGTGCTGCATTTTGATGCGAACGGCAAAGATTTAGTAGAATCCGAGAAACCGGATGAGACGTTTGCCGATGTTGGCGGACTCGAGGACGTAAAGAAAAAAATTCGCATGAACTTTATTTTGCCGCTGAAGCAGCCTGAGCTGTTTGCCGCTTACGGCAGGGAAGCGGGCGGAAGCCTGCTGCTGTACGGGCCTCCCGGCTGCGGAAAAACCTTTCTTGCCAGAGCAGTAGCCGGCGAAATTGATGCGAACTTTATGCATATCGAGCTGCAGGCTATCCTTGGCATGTACGTAGGGCAAAGCGAGAACAATTTGCATGATATTTTTGAGAAGGCCCGTGAGAACAAGCCTTGTGTCATCTTTATTGACGAGCTCGACGCGATGGGCGGCAGCCGGAATCAGATGCGTCAGCACCATGACCGCATCCTCGTCAATCAGCTTCTGATGGAGCTTGACGGACTCCGGACGTTTAATGATCAAGTATTTGTCATCGGAGCAACGAACACGCCTTGGTATCTTGACTCGGCACTGCGCAGACCCGGCCGGTTTAACCATATGATCTTTGTCCCGCCGCCGGAAGAGAAGGAACGCGAAACCATTTTAAAGCTGAAGCTTGCCGGGAAGCCGCTTTCTTCGCTTGATTTAAGCAGGATTTCTAAAGAAACAAAGCATTTTTCAGGCGCGGATTTAGAGCAAATCGTGAAGGATGCCGTAGAAAGCGCGCTGGAGAGAACGCTTGAAACCGGTGAAATTCAGCCGATCTCGCAGGATGATTTGAAGAAAGCGTCCAAGCAGCGGAAAGCGACGACGTTTGACTGGTTTGCCACAGCCAAAAACTATGCAACGTTCAGCGATGTCAACCAAGACTATCAAATCGTTCTGGATTATATGAAGCAAAGCGGTTTGAAATAATTCATTAAGAGCGGGGTAGCCTTATTCATGATAGAAGAAGAAACTAGCCATCAAAGTTACGAGAGAATAGAGCAGCTCATGAATTGGCGGAGATACACAGACGCTACTAACGAGGCCATGGCGCTCATTCGGGACACACCGGAGGATCCGTACGCTTATGCGCTGCTCGCGCATGTTTGTCTACATATGGATAGCCTTGATAAAGCACTACATTGGTCAGAGGAATCGCTTCGGCGCGACCCGGAAAATGAGCTAGCCTGGTTTGTACGGGCCAATACCTATTACACGATGGAAAACTGGAAGGCTGCTATGGAAGCCATTAAGGAAGGGCAGCGTGTCGATCCCTATGAGCCGCATTATTTCTTCTTGCACGCCAATATATTAAATAAAACAAGAAGGTACGATGAAGCAAGGGATCTATTGCTAAAGGGACTTGAAATTTCTCCTGAAAATGCATTGTATTTGGCAAATTTAAGCTACAGCGAAGCGCTGCTGCGGAATTTCTCCGAATCCAAAATGTTAGCAGACAAGGCTTTGCGGCTTGAAGTGGAGTCAGATCTGGTTTATTTGTACCTCGCTTGGTCAGCGGAGAGACGTAATGATTACGACGACTATTTGCTCATGCTCAAGAACGCCATTAGGCTGGACCCTGATGACAAGCAAATTCGTCAGGAGTTTCTCGAAGGTCTTCAGAAGAACTATAAATTCTACCGTATTATGCTCATGCCCAGCAACCTCATGAAAAAAATGAAGCCATGGCAAATTTTCGTCAGCTGGATTGTGCTATGGATTTTGTTTAAACCTCTCGTGCTCCTATTCATTGTCCTCTACTACACTACACATTGGGTAACAAAGCTGCTTGTCCATGTCAAAGTATTTGGCTGGACGCGAAGAAGGTGAGCGGACTCCGCGCACCTTCTTTCTTTATACCTGGCTGCTTCATCACTTTTCAAAATACTAATCGATAAGAGCCCGGTAAGCATCAGCCGTTAGCAGCTTGCTGAACGCTTCTTCCAAACTTCCGTCCGCCTCAAGCTCGATAATCCAACCGCCTTCATACGGTTCTTCATTTACAAGTTCCGGCTGGTCGACGAGCAGCCCATTCACCTTCGTAACCGTTCCCGTTACCGGGCAGTATAACTCGGATACCGTCTTTACCGATTCGATTGTCCCTACGCTGTCGCCCGCTGTTACTACCGTTCCCGCCTCGGGAAACTCAACGAATACAATATCGCCCAGCTGGCTTTGCGCATAATCGGTAATGCCGATTCGTACGGTTTGCCCCTCCACTCTCAATACCCATTCATGCTCATCGCTATATACCAGCTGCTCTCTGATGTCACTCATTGCAAACGCCTCATTTCATTTGATTTATTCGCATGAATACTCCCGCCGCTTACCGATGCTGTCGCTTCGATTGAAGTGGGGGTTTCTGATGTATCATCCTAACTTACTTCAGGATGCTTAACACCAGTGGAGTTGACACATTGATGGGCTGGTTACCATCCAACCCCTCTATCCCATCCGTTCCTTGGGCGGATACGTTTGGGAATACTTTGCGCAAGATGTTCGCTGCGCCGTTTACATCGGCATGAATCAGGCCCTTCGTACTCGTATACAGCCCGCGATGAATCCGCTTGCCTGTGAAGATCCACTCTCCCTCTTCATCAAAACGTGGCAATGGGTCTTGATCGAGGAAGCTGGCTTTCGAGGTGTACGCTTCTTCGGTCAACGTAACGGCTATTCCCTGTTCAACCGCTTTATACCGGATCATCGCAATGAGCATCTGGTGTGGGATGTGGCGAAAAGACTGATTGTTTCGCCTTCCGATCGCGGACGCTTGCTTCCATCCATCGTTATGCCCTATGACGATCGTGCCGATCTGTTGCTCCACTGCCAATTGAACGATATGACAGCTTACTTTGTGGAACAAGTCTTTGATCCGGCGATGGCGCTTCAGATGCAAGCGTTCCAATCGTCTAGATGTATGTGCTCCTTCGTGCGATTTCTTGCCCTGACGAAGAATGCCGATATAATGAGCCTTCATCTTGTTGTAATATTGATTAATCGCTTTGATCATCTTGCCCTTCACGAGCATCGGTTTCGAACCGGTAGTCGTAACGATGGTTGCAAGATTTTCAACGCCAAGATCAATCGCGAGCACGTTTGCTTTCGCTGCTTTCTTCTTTTCTAACGGATAAACGAAGACCATTTCGACGACAAATTGGCTATGGCTCGACACCACACGCACCTGCTTCAGTTGTCCGTCGGTACAGCCTAGCTTGCCGATATTAAGCTGCAGCTTTGTCTTCGGAAGTTTAAGATACTTCTGTTCTTTAATCACGCAATCCTGGTTGGAGAACACGACTTCTTTCACCTTACTGCGGGCATATCCCGGTATATGGGGCTTTCCGCTGTATTTCTCGGGATGCTTTCGGTAGTCCTTCATACTGGCGAAGAAAGATAGCCAGTTTTGAAATGCAATCTTCATGATTCCTTGACTGCTTTGCGCGGGGAGGGCTCGATAGTCGGTATGATCCATCACTTTAAACAAAGCATCCATGAAGTTGTAAGAAACAAATGGCTTCTCCTTGGAAGGCAGCTTGAACGGATGGGAATGATTCTTCTCGCTCCGCCGTTCGTTCATCGCATCGATATGGGCTTCCAGTGTGTTCATCACTTGTTGTTGCAAAGGCTGCAAGGACTCCTTCTGCCCAAAGGAGGTAAACACCTGTCGGATGTAAAAGTTGGTCGTGTTATACAGGTTTTTGGCGTTTTGACAGGCTTGGTCCAGATACGCAAACAGCCGATGGCTGGGTTTGACCCACACTTGATGAGTCCTGTACATGGGCATTGAATCTGTCATGACTTCACCTCCTTTCAGCCACAAAATAAGAACACACGTTTCCTTTCCTTATTATATCGCTAAAAAATGAGAAGGAAAGGAGTTCTTGCGGGCGTATTCAGGAGGTCGCCGATTCACCTCGCCACTTGCAGAATTGGGAGTCCTCTCGGCGAAAATTGATAGAAATAGCCTGAAGGAAATCGCGGCGCAATTTTCAGTGTCTATATGTAACAAACTCTATGCTTACCACCTCCTGAAAATGAGAAAAGGACAGAGAAAAGGCATTCGTCTTTTCTTTGTCCTTGGCATCCGGGGGCTGTCCCATTCATCATCATCCGATTATTCGATCGCTTTCTTCCCCCAGAGCATAAAACAATCCGCATATTCATGTCAATATACCTCACAATAAAAATTATTTTCACGAAAAATGATTGACACCCTTCCGCTTAAGGCGTTTATAATGAAATTAAGAATAGGCAAAACGAAAACTGAATACGCGGATGATGGTAGCGGGAGAGATTACCGGGCATTACAGGTAACGCCGAAGGAGTAAACCCTTACGGGTGAATCTCTCAGGCAAAAGGACCTTTACCGGACGCATCTCTGGAGAGAATCCCAGGCATGGGATCACCAAAGGGGAAACTCACACACTTCTTACATATTGCAGCATGTGTTGAGGTAACTCTCAGGTACAAAGGACAGAGCAGGAGGATATTTATGCGGCGGGATTCACTCTGCCCGCATATCGATTCCTTTTGCCTGTTCTTTTTAATATCCATAAGGGGTGATGAGGATGAGTTCATTGAAGCGCACACCGCTCTACCCGTTATACTCGGACTTCCCTTCCGTGCGTTGTATCGACTTCGGCGGCTGGGAGCTTCCGGTGCAATTTCACGGCATTCAAAAGGAGCATCATGCCGTACGCCAGCAAGCCGGACTATTTGACGTTTCCCATATGGGCGAATTTCTCGTAACCGGACAATACGCGGAGACGTTCCTGCAGCACATGACGACCAACGATGTATCACGTCTTTCCATCGGCCAAGCGCAGTATACGTTAATGTGCTACGAGGATGGCGGAGTTGTCGATGACCTGCTCGTCTACAAGCTCTCGGCGGATCAATTCATGCTCGTTGTCAATGCCTCTAATATCGATAAAGACCTGCTGTGGCTGCAGGATCACCTGATCGGCGATGTCGTTCTGGAAAACCGGTCGGACGAGACGGCGCTTCTAGCGCTTCAAGGCCCCGAAGCAGCCGCGATTCTATCTAAAGTGACAGACGCCGCAATAGAGTCTCTGCCATCGTTTCATTTTATATACAAGACGACAGTAAACGGTGTTCCCGCCATCGTCTCCCGCACAGGCTACACCGGCGAAGACGGCTTTGAGATCTACTGCGCTTCCAGTGACGCTGAGGTCATTTGGAGAGGGCTGCTCGCTGCAGGCGAGCCATTAGGACTCATTCCGGCCGGCCTTGGCGCCCGCGACACGCTTCGTTTCGAAGCCAGGCTCCCTTTGTACGGCCAAGAATTGTCCAAGGATATATCGCCGCTTGAAGCCGGCCTCGGCTATTTCGTCAAGCTGGACAAAGGCGATTTCCTCGGGCGCGAAGCACTTTCCGCTCAGAAGAGCGAAGGGCTGAAGCGCAAACTGGTCGGTCTTGAGGTAATCGACCGCGGCATTCCCCGCCCGCATTATCCCGTCTACGCTGACGGCGCCTTGATTGGTGAAGTGACGACAGGCACGCAATCGCCGACGTTAAAGCGCAATCTCGGACTAGCCCTTATCGATATCGCCTATACGGGCCCGGATACCGAGGTTTGGGTAGAAATACGCGGCAACCGGCTTAAAGCAAAAATTGTAAAGACGCCATTTTACAAAAAGGGAGCGGGCCTATCATGAAGCATCGTTATTTACCGGTGACGGAGCAGGATCAAGCCGATATGCTGGCCGTAATCGGCGCCGAATCGATTGAAGAGCTGTTCACCGATATTCCGGCAGCTGTCCGTTATTCCGGAGTGATGCCGATGTCCAGTCGCCTCGGCGAGCCCGAGCTGCTCAGGCATATGAGAGAATTGGCGGACCGGAACGCCGATTCCGACCGCTATCCCAGCTTTTTGGGAGCGGGCCTGTACGATCATCATATCCCCGTCGTCCTCAATCACGTCATTTCACGCTCTGAGTTTTATACCGCTTATACGCCCTACCAGCCTGAAATCAGCCAAGGCGAGCTGCAGGCGATATTCGAATTCCAGTCTTATATTTGCGAGCTGACCGGCATGAGAGTTGCGAACGCAAGCATGTATGACGGCGCCACCGCCTTGGCTGAAGCAGCCGCGCTTGCAGCCGGGGCGACCAAGAGGAAGCAGATTATCGTCTCCCGCACCGTTCATCCGGAAGCGCGCGAAATTTTGATTACCTCCGCGCATGGCTTAAATCTCGATGTGATCGAAATCGGCTATAAAGACGGCGTTACGGACCTCGCCGCACTGGAGGCAGCCATTACGGAGGAAACGGCGGCTGTGCTGATTCAAACGCCGAATTTTTTCGGCTGCGTAGAGAACATCCGGGCGGTTGAGCCGCTCATACACGCGAAGAAGGGCTTGCTCGTGCTGAGTACAAATCCGATGTCGCTCGGACTGCTGGAATCGCCGGGCAGGCTTGGCGCCGACGTCGTTGTCGGCGACGCGCAGCCGCTTGGCATTCCCGCTTCGCTGGGCGGACCGACCTGCGGATTTTTCGCCGTATCGGAGCCGCTCATGCGCCGTATTCCGGGCCGGATCGTCGGACAAACGGTCGATCAGGAGGGCAGGCGCGGCTTCGTACTGACGCTGCAAGCACGCGAGCAGCATATTCGCCGCGAGAAAGCGACATCGAACATTTGCTCCAACCAAGCTTTGCTGGCGCTGTGCGCTTCCGTCTACATGTCGACTTTAGGCAAAGCCGGCATGCAGGAGGCGGCTTTGCTTAATTTACGCAAGTCTCATTATGCGGCGAATCAAGCAGCGGCGAGCGCCTCCCTCACCCTCGCTTTCGCATCGCCGTTCTTTAATGAATTTGTCGTGCGGCTGCCTGAAGCCGCGGATTTGAAAGCCGTTAACTCCAAGCTGCTTAAGGCCGGCTTTATCGGAGGCTATGATCTTGGAGAGGAATATCACGAGCTGAAGGGCCACATGCTTATTGCCGTAACCGAACGAAGAACGAAGGATGAAATTGACCGATTCGTAAGTCAACTGGAGGCATGCCTATGAAACCCGAGAAGGCGTTGATCTTTGAATTAAGCAAACCCGGGCGTATTGCCTACTCCCTGCCGGAATGCGACGTTCCTGAGCTTGAAGCGGAAGCGCTCATTCCTGCGGAACTGCTTCGCGGCAAGCCCGCGGAGCTGCCAGAGGTGTACGAGGTTGACGTCATCCGCCATTACACGGAATTATCGCGCCGCAACTTCGGCATCGATAACGGCTTTTACCCGCTGGGCTCCTGCACGATGAAATATAATCCGAAAATAAACGAGGACGTCGCCCGGTTTGCCGGCTTCGCCAAAATCCATCCGTATCAGCCTGAAGAAAGCATTCAAGGGGCATTGGAATTGCTGTACACGCTGCAAAACGACATTGCCTCGCTCACAGGCATGGATCAGGTGACGCTGCAGCCCGCCGCCGGCGCTCACGGCGAATGGACCGGTCTAATGCTCATTCGCGCTTACCATGAAAGCCGGGGCGAGGTCCGCACGAAGGTGATCGTACCGGATTCCTCTCACGGAACGAATCCGGCCAGCGCGACGGTTGCCGGATTCGACACTATTACCATCAAATCGGACGGGAGCGGCATGGTTGATCTGGATGCGCTGCGCGCCGCGGTAGGCAGCGACACCGCCGCATTGATGCTGACGAACCCGAGCACGCTCGGACTGTTTGAGGAAAAAATCGTGGAAATCGCCGAAATCGTTCATGAAGCCGGCGGCCTCCTCTACTACGACGGAGCCAACTCCAATGCGATCATGGGTATTGCCCGCCCAGGCGACATGGGCTTTGACGTTGTGCATTTGAATTTGCACAAGACGATGAGCACGCCGCACGGCGGCGGCGGTCCCGGGGCAGGCCCGGTCGGCGTGAAGAGCCGGCTCATCCCGTTTCTGCCTAAGCCGGTTGTTGAAAAACGTGAAGACGGCACTTTCTACTTTGACTTCGACCGGCCGCAATCAATCGGCCGCGTCAAAGCCTTTTACGGCAACTTCGGCATACTGGTCCGCGCTTACACCTATATCCGCACTTACGGCCCCGATGGGCTGCGCCGTGTATCCGAGCTCGCGGTGCTGAACGCTAACTACATGATGCACCGGCTTGCGCCCTACTATGAGGTTGCGTATCCAGGCATCTGCAAGCACGAATTTGTTCTGTCCGGTAGGAAGCTGAAGCAGTACGGCGTCCGCACGCTGGATGTCGCCAAGCGGCTGCTCGACTTTGGCTATCATCCGCCGACAATCTACTTCCCGCTTAACGTCGAGGAATGCATCATGATCGAGCCGACAGAGACAGAAAGCAAGGAAACGCTCGACGGCTTCATCGATGCGATGATCCAAATCGCGCAGGAAGCGGAGAACAATCCCGAGCTCGTTATCAATGCGCCGTACACGACCGTCGTCAAACGGCTCGACGAGACGAACGCCGCCCGTAAGCCGGTGCTGAACTGCACCTGCGGCTAAGCCAAAACGTCAGATGCAGTATCCCGATTGTCCGCCATGTGAATCTAGCAGGAAGAAACAGTAACTTAACTCATTAAATGGCCAAATTAAAGAAAACGGCTGGAATCAAGCGATTCCAGCCGTTTTCTTTAATTACAATTGAGCGGCATTATGGTTTCATATAACTCCAGTCAAACCCTAAAGAATCCGTTGTGACTGAAGTTTCGGTGATCCGGACAGGGATGATCAAAGCCCCTCTTCAGCTTAAAGAACGAAATGTACAGTAACCACTTGGAATAAGAGACTTTCACGCCGAGCGCAATCACCAGATGCTTCTTGCCGGTTCCGGCAGGGCCGTACAGCACGAGGTCAGTTCGTCCGGGTGCAGATATATTCGATTTCTCGATTTACAACATTTTTGTTTACAAATGTACGTCGCCGTTCGAGCTCTACATCCATCGACGCCCGTTTATCATCCAGTTTATAGAACCACATTGTAATTCCAATCATTAAACAAATGACCAATGGCACCCAGATAAAACTCATTTCAATATATGTTAAAGTTGTTTCGTTTTGTGTAGTATTTGGAATATAACCGCCCATTTTCAGAATAAATCCGACAAAAGCACTCGCAAGCCCCAAGCTTACTTTTACAAAAAAACCTTGAAAAGCAGCAATCATCCCAGCAATACTTCTATTCTTTTTGTACTCTGAATAATCAATTATATCCGGTTGAATAGCAAATGTGATGCCAAAGATTCCGTAAATACCAAGCCCGGTTATCGCCAGTCCTGCTACGAATAAAAAAGCTGAGGATTTTCCAAAATAAATCAATAAATCTCCCAAAATATAAATGGCAGTACTTAAAAGCAACACATTTTTCTTCGGCATCTTCTTTTGAAGCCAAGGTAAAATAATCAACATCGGTAGTCCAGATAGAATTCCGAATAGCCCGACAAAAGTTAGCCAGTCTTTATGTCCCAGATTATAAGTAACATAATAGATGACACTTGTATTTCTTATGACAAAAAGAGCAAAATAGAGAAAATTCACAATAAAGAAAATAACAGCTTGGTCTGTCAATCCTTTAAAATCTTGTTTGAAAGAGGATTTCCCAGGTTGGACGGACGGCGGAATAACCTCTTTCGTATTCATAAAGGTAAACACTAACACTAACATCGCTGCGATGCCATAAATGCTCATCGTAATTAAATAACCTTTTTGTGGATCTCCTTGACCGAAGAAATTTACTAGCGGCGTTGTAATGGACATTACTAAAGCGGTTCCAATTAATGCACAAATCATTCTAGTCGATACTAACCAGTTTCGTTCATGGTTATCTGAGGTTAACCTTGGTACAATCGTATTTAATGGTATATTTACCACAGTATAAGCAATGTTCAACAAGCAAAAAGTGATATAAGCCCATATAATTTTTCCTGTCATACTAAAATCAGGAGCAATAAATGTCACGACAGTAAATACAGCAAAGGGAACAGCTCCTATCAGAAAATATGGTCTTCCTTGCCCCCATCTAGTATGAGTTCTATCAACCAATAATCCCATACCAGTATCTGCAAAAGCATCAATTATTTTTGTTACTAACATTAAAGTACCCGCAACTGCTGCTGTTATTCCAAATACATCCGTATAAAAAAACAGTAGGTAAGACGCCATTGTACTAAATACAAGGTTGCATCCTAGATCGCCAACTCCGTATCCGATTCTTTTTTTCCATTTAGTCATTGCATTAATCCCCTTTTACTGCCTTTTCCAATACTGTTTTCAATGACTTTTTGCACCATCTGTTCAACGTTATATTTTAGAAAGTGCCGACAACGTTTTCATATCTTGCTTTAAATTCTGATATACCGATTTGTAAACATTGTAATAGCCGTTATATTTCTCATGATTCTGTTGAATTGGCATAATCTTTTGATCTAATACCTGCCATTTCTTCACATCTTCATATGTTAGAAGACCTGTTCCAATCCCGGCAAGCATTACATCCCCCATATTCGCTTCAACATCATGAATTGGACATACAACTGGATAGCCAGTAACATCTGCAAAGATTTGTCTCCACAATTTTGACTTTGTCACGCCACCGGCAATCAAGATAGATTCGCCCAGATTTTCTCCGGTCGCTTCCATCGCATCTCGTAGAGAGAATGCAACCGCTTCTAAAAATGCACGGTAAATATGAGCCTTTGTATGCGCCAATGAAAGTCCAATAATCGTTCCTTTTGCATTTGAATCCCAAATAGGACTTCTTTCTCCCATAAAGTAAGGAAGTACAATCAGACCTTCACTTCCAGCCGGAATGCTTGCTGCCTGTTCATTTAACACATCATAGGCATTTTTCCCGCCGGCTTTTTCCGTTTCAATTTCAAATTGACACATCGTTTGACGGAACCATTTCACTATTGCTCCTGCTGTAGCCCCACCAGCAAAATAATATGACAGTCTTTGGGCATCATATAAATATGGCCAAACAATCAGACCTTTCCCCTTGACTGGTTTGTCTGAAATTAATGCTGCACACATAGAAGTTCCAATTGCCGCTGCAAAAATACCAGATTCAAATACACCGAGACCGATATTGGCCGCACCGCAGTCAATACCACTTGCGATCACTGGCATTCCTTCGGAAAGACCCAGTTCAGCCGCGGCTTCCTTTGTTAATCCACCAACAATATCCGTTGATTCCACGATTTTTTCCGGCATCATCGACAGTGGAATGCCCATCGTATCCATCATTTCTTTAGACCAGATTCTGTTATTCATATCAAAAATACCGCCGATATTTCCTGCAGATGAATAATCAATTGCAATGTTTCCGGTCAGTTTATAAATGACATAATCATTTGGCGGCAGAAAGAGCTTTGTTTTCTTCCAGTTTTCCGGTTCATTATTTTTCATCCATAACATTTTGGTAAAGCCGTAATAAGGATCAGCTCCATTTTGGGTAATTTCTAGAAGTTTTTCTTCTCCAATCGTATCTAAGACCCATTTTGTTTCTTCTTCTGCCCTGCGGTCCATCCAAATCATACACGGCCTAACAGGCTCCATGTTTTCGTCCAATGGAATTCCAGATCCTCCATACAGACCGCTAATCGCAATTCCACGTATTTTTTCTGCTTGAATGCCTGCCTTCTGAACCGTATTTTTAATAGTAGATTTCGCAGCTTGCAGCCACACATCTGGCCACTGCTCAGCCCATAACGGTTTTGGGGTCAACACATCATATTCCTGTAAATCTTGAGCAATTAGATTGCCTTCTGTGTCCATTAAGATTGTTTTGGTACCAGATGTTCCAATATCTGTGCCGAGTAAATAAAACATTGATAGTGCCTCCTGTCGTTAAAAACTCAAATTTTACTAGTCTATTAAATACAAGTAAAAGCGCCGTCCACCACAAAGTCAGCTCCTGTAGTAAAACTGCTGGTATCCCCTGCAAGATAGACACAAATGGACTGAAGTTCTTCTGGTTTCCCCATTCTGCGGAGCGGTGCCATTTGATTCCATTGTTCAATCAATGGTTGTAAGCTTGGAGAATTTAATGTAAGTTCTGTTCCCATATAGCCTGGACTGATACAATTTACGCGTACATTTCTTGTTGCCCACTCTACTGCCAGAGACTTTGTCAACTGGATCACTCCTGCTTTAGCGGCGTTGTAGGAACATTGTGGTTGTGGCACATTCACAATATGTCCTGACATAGAAGCTGTATTAATAATGGAACCGCCGCCTTGCTTTAACATCACTTTTCCAGCTGCTTGGGCCGTTAAAAACACACCAGTAAGATTAATATCAATCACTTTTTTCCATTGTTCAAAGGTCATCTCCTCTGCTGGTACATTCATGCAGATTCCGGCATTACAGAAGGCAACATCTAACCGTCCAAAAACATCCAGTATTTTTTCAATCATGGCATCTACATCTTCTGGTTTTGTGACATCCGCTTTGATGGCAATCGCTTGAATTTCATGATTTTCTTCTAGTTCTGCTGCAGTCTTTTTCGCTTCTTCGAAATCTAAGTCTATAATAGCTACATCTGCTCCTGCTTCGGCGAAAGCGATTGCAACACTTTTACCAATGCCCCTTGCGCCGCCTGTTACAAAAATTTTCTTACCGTCCAATCTCATTTTTTCAATGATTCCCATAATTATTCCCCTTTTCAATTTTATAAAATGATTTTGTAAAATGATTTTGTTTAATTGTTTTTTATAATATAGCCTTTTTACGTTGTAGTCAATATGCATAAATACTAAAATCTTGGACACTCAGATTACTTTAGATAAATTAATAAGTAAGACTGCCATACCTCTGACATTATAAGGACGTTGCAGAAGGCTTTGCTGAATCCGTCCAAAATTTCGCTTTGATACAGCATGAACGTGGTTAGTGTCCACATTTAGGGGGCGAACCGTCTTGGTGTTGCATCTGCTTCTGTGATATATTTAAAAAGAATTAAACTAAATATTTTTATAAAATAAATTTGTAAAATGAGGTTTTTTTATGGATAGTAGCATCACAATTAAAGATTTAAAGAAAAGTAATTACTCATCGATCTATCATCTCATTTATCGGAATGAGAAACTTTCGAAACAAGAAATTGCGAATCGACTTCATTTGAGTTTACCAACAGTAACCCAAAATTTGATTCGTTTGGAAGAGGAAAAACTGATTGAAAAGAGTGGACAATTTGAATCCTCCGTTGGTAGGCGCGCAACTGCCTATGCAATATGCCCTCAGGCTCGTATTAGCATTGGTGTTGAAATTCTGAAAAAGACAGTTCGCATTTTAGCTATAGATTTGCTTGGTGTTGTATTTAAGAAGACGGAACTGTCAATTAAATATTCGAATTCAGACAGTTATTTTAAAGAGGTAAGCCATGCTGTAGAAGCTTTCATCTCATCTCTTAATGTGGAACAAGAGCAGGTTCTTGGTATTGGTTTTGCAATACAAGCTTTAACGTCCGCTGATGGACAAAACATTACGTACGGAAAAATATTAAACTGTACAGGATTGAATATTCATGTATTTTCACAACACCTCAATTATCCTTGTAAGTTTTCCCATGATGCAAAATGTGCTGCAACTACAGAGCTATGGATAAGAAATGATATTGGAGATGCTGTCTATCTTTCTATTGGTACGCATCTTGGGGGAGCAGTTATTATAAATAATCAAATTTATATGGGAAAAGAAGGGCATAGTGGTACGATAGAACATATGACAATTGATCCCAATGGTTCTCCTTGCTACTGTGGAAAGAAAGGATGTATGGAAACGTTTTGTTCTGTTAACGCACTTCTGGAGGAAGATAAATCATTAGAATTTTTCTTCCAACAGGTACGTTCTGGGATCCCTTCATATATAAAGAGGTGGAATTCCTTTTTAGATAATTTAGCATTTTCAATCAACAATATTCATCTTGTCATTAATAGAGAATTTATTCTAGGTGGACATATATGTCCTTATTTAAAGGAAGATGATATTCAACTTCTTCATGAAAAAGTTTATGAAAGAACGGCATTTCCAAGTAATGAACCATTTATTTATATTAGCCGTTCACCTGAAAATGGAGTTCCTAAAGGTGCTGCCATACCATTTATTCAATCATTTTATAATGGAATTTAAGACCGCATGTCTC
>DATJKM010000063.1:0-13889 GCA_035491515.1 Candidatus Udaeobacter sp.
CCCGACTGACACTGAACTCACTCTACAAGCAAGCAACGGAGCTGCTGGTTCGATACAAGTTCTCGTACCTGCAACACCTAATGCATGTACAGTTCAAAATCCGGGCTCTGGCGACGGCGGTTTAGTTATCGGCGGTGGCGATTTACCTTTGCCTGAAGAAGCACCGGATACAGGTTCACCATCCGTAATCCTTGATGCAGACAGTATTCAGCTTGATAGGAAAACAAGTGAACAAGGAGAAACTTCGTTGCAAGTAAAGCCTGATGCCAGCAAGCTGCTGAGTGCTATTAAGTCGGCTCAGTCAGGAGCAGAGCAATATGAGAAGGAGCACAAGCAGCCTGCCGTCCCTAAAGTGTCTATCAAGGTGAGCGACTTGGCGGACAGCGTTAACGTTGAAGTACCTGCGTCTCTATTTATTGAAGCAAATGAAGCTGCACCTGAGACAATACTGTCTGTTGAAAGCGGGTCGGTCATTTATGAGCTCCCCATTCAGCTTCTTCAAACCGATTCACTGAAGAAAGCTCTGGGCAGCAATATTAATATAAGCAGTCTGACTGTGAAGCTAACAATTGAACAACCTGACGACAAACTCTCGGGCCAAGTGAAAAAGTCCATAGCAGATGACGGCTACAGAGCGGTAACGGATTCCTTCGCATTCATTCTATCCGTTGGGTCAGGTGAATCGTACACAGAAATCGCTGATTTTAATGGAACATATGTGACCCGTTCCATAACCATTTCCGAGTCCGAATCTTCTAACAAACTGTCAGCGCTCGTGTACGATCCAGTTACGGGGGAGACAAGCTTTGTGCCGGCTGTCGTTCGGACAGAAGACGGGAAGACGATGGTTGATATTAAGTCTCCTCACAACAGTATTTATACCGTAGTACAAGCTTCCAAGACGTTTAACGACGTATCGAAGCACTGGGCTAAAACCGATATTGAAACGATGGCTTCCAAAAAAATTGTACTTGGAATCACAGAACAGCAATTTCAACCAGAGAAACAAATTACCCGTGCCGAGTTTTCAGCCATTCTCGTTCGAGCGCTAGGTCTCTCTCTGCCGCAAGCAAATGATCGTTTCAATGACATCCGATCCACGGATTGGCATGCAAGGTCAGTTGCAGCAGCAGCTAACTCCGGGTTAATTACGGGCTATGCTAACGGAACTTTTGTACCTAACGGCACAATTACCCGTCAGGAAATGGCGGTTATGCTCGGCCGGGCTATCAGCTTCGCCCAAAGCCATGAAAACAATGCAAGCTCAAACCCCGATGCAGGCAACAAGCTGGCTATGTTCTCAGATTCTGCAAACATTCCAGCTTGGGCAGTGAAAGATATCGAGCACATGCTTGCAGCAGGAATTATGCAAGGTGTCACCGCGAATACTTTCGAGCCCGCTGCACCGGTTACTAGAGCCCAGGCAACCGTAGCACTGCGAAGAATGCTTCAACACTTAACATTTATTAACTAACGAGAACATAAACATGAACACAAAGAACCGTCAGGGGATGATACTCTGACGGTTTTTTTGCGTGCAATGACAATATTGTTTTAGCAGATCTGACCTCATAAATGGAACTTGCATATGGCAACTTACGATCAAGCAGCTCACACATTTGCTGCTCTGCTTGGGGAATATGTTCAATAACCGCATTCCAATAGTGAGAAAATGCCTCTAGATTAGTTAGTCGATGCCTCTCCATCTAGGGAGTGGTTTCCATTAACCATTCCAATAGTCGCCGCTACTCCTGATCATCGGACATATCGGATAAGTTAGGGAATAAATCGCTGGGACTGAGATAGAAGCTGCTGTTCATTTCTGTCAAATAGGATAGGTCTGAGTGTCGCGATCACGGTTTATTAAGAAGCTAATACAGCTTTGTGCTAAGGGCAGCTGGGATGGCTGATTATTTGTTTAAATGGCTTTGGAGAATGTATTAAGGGCTGTCTTTTGAACTTTTCCGTCAAGGGCGCTTTTTGCACTTTGAATGTTAAACAAGCGTTCCCAGCGAGCAACAACAAAGGTAGCTACGGTATAGCCGATAATGTTGACGGTTGTACGGAAGTTGCCCATAAAGCGGTCTGGCGCTAGCATCAGGGCGACGGCTGCTAAAGGAATGGCACCGGTCGCGGCGGCGGTTGCCGACAGCGCAACAAAAGCCGAACCAGGAATGCCTGCCATACCTTTGGAAGTTAACATCAGAACGCCAAGCATTACGATCTGTTCTCCGATGCTCATATCGATGCCGGTTGCTTGGGCAAGGAAAACGAGCGACAGTGAGAGATAGATGGATGCGCCGTCGAGATTAAATGAATACCCGGTCGGTACAACCAGTCCAACAACGGCGCGATTGCAGCCGGCCTTCTCCAATTTTTCCATCAATTGCGGCATAATGGCTTCTGTCGAACCAGTAGCAAACGAAAGCATAATTTCTTCGCGAATATACTTAACCATTTTCCATAGACTTAGGCCGACGAACACACGCAAAACGACAGCCAAAACAAGAACGAAGATCAAACAAGCGATCGTCATGGCGATGAACAGCTTGCCAAACGAGATGAGCATCTCAATACCATACTGGCTGACGGTTGAGGCCATCGCTCCAAACGTTGCCAGCGCTGTCAGCTTCATAATGTAACCCATTATTTTGAACATAACCTCGTTTACTCGCTCCAACAGGTCAAGAACGACTTCGGTGGTGCGTCCGCCCACATGAACGAGCGCAACACCGAACAAGCAGGATACGAGCAGGACTTGCAGCATGCTGTTGTTGGCAAACGCTCCGACAACACTCTCCGGAATAATGTTCATAATAAATTCAGCTTCGCTGGGCAATTGTGCTCCTTTCGTTTTGGCTTCAACTGCCGAAGTCGACAGGGTACCCATGTCAATGTTCATACCTGCGCCGGGATTCACCAAATTGGCAACGGCCACGCCGATGATAAGCGCAATCGTAGTTACGATTTCGAAGTAGAGAATCGTCTTGCCGCCGATTCTGCCGACGGCCTTTATATCACCGACTTTAGCAATACCGACGACGACAACGCCAAACACGAGCGGGGCAATAATCATTTTAATGAGCTTGATAAATCCGTCTCCAAACTGTTTTAACGCAGTGCCGAACGACGGCCAGAAGTAGCCAATCACAATTCCTGCAACAATAGCCACCATGATTTGGAAGAAAAGTCCTTTGTAAAAAGGCTCCTTGCGAATTATCGTTTGTGCAGTCATAGTTATTTCCCCTTTATCGTTGTTTTGGTTTCGAAACAAGTGAACCTTTATGCGTTAATCTGAGATGTTCCTTACTAATCCATCGCGACAATATGCTTAATATATATTTTTTTAAAAATTAAGATAAATCCCCTCCTATACAGCATAATAAGACTCGCGGAATCAAGATTCCGCAATAGCTCTGGCCTAACGACCAGGGCTATTTATTGTTTAATCCCAAAACAGTGTGGGATAAACTTTCCTCTGGACTTTCTCGAGACACCCCAATAATCACCGAGAAAACATATATAGGACTTGGATGATATCGATGATTCCTCTTGCTCGTCAGCACGATGCGTACCTTCATTTTGTTATAAATCAATTAAACCTGATGTATCCTTCATCAAAGACCTTCCTGCAAGACTTCTTTGCTGACCAAAAATTCTGGATCACTTCCATCGTTCTTTCACAGACGGCCTTGTTAATGAAAACTTCTATTCGCCCAAAGCCGTAGGCAAACGATCTCATGATCCTACTGGCTCAGAAAGAATAACTTTATCCCGAGCATCGCATAATCTTTGTGCTATCTCTAACTACCCCAATTGATGTTAATTTTTATAACATATATTCAAGGCATGTTCACATATTACAGCCTGAAACCCGGTGAAACAATGTGTGCTGTAGCCAAAAAAACTTTTTACCTTTGTGTATTGTAAACAAAAATAACACGTACCTATCATTAAAGAAGGTATCCGTCAACGCAAAAAAAGCCCGATATACACATGTATATCGGACCGCATACAGCTTCAGTTTTCCTTACTTGCACTTACAAACTCGCGTTCCCGCTGCATTTGCAGACAGCCTTTAACGCTCACCGCTCTGCGGTAACAGCGAAATAAACGGGAAATACCCCTAATTTCAGCCACTTTTTAAAAGTATACAGCTTAATATTTCGAAATCCGGCATCTGTCAGCTTTGTTTCTAAGTGATGCGTAGTTAGAAAATGAGCTTGCGACCGGTAAAACTTATTATCGGAGCTTCTGGAATGAAAAAGTTTATGAACAAAATACTCGACATATTTCGTTTTGAATATCCCTTTCCTAGAGAACAGATAATCAAATATGTAACCTGAACCGTGAACCAGCAAAAACACCTTCCCTTGCGGGACGAGCACACGATAAATCTCTTTCAGCGCCTGTTCAACGTTCAGATATTGCAGCGCCGCTCTACAAACTACAAAATCAACGCAGCCGCTTTCAATAGGCAGGTGATGGGCATCCGCAACTTTTGCAATAACCTTGCACTGAATATCCTTCGATTCGCGGTCGCGGTTCAGCGATTTCAGCAGCTCGATCTGATTTTCATTTGAATCAAATCCAAATATCATCTCCGGATTGTTCTGCCGTAAAGAGAATATCGTTGCCCCGCCCCCGCAGCACAAGTCCACTATTTTTTTTCGATTTTCAGCTTCCTTTAGAAGGAGCCTATCAAAACTATCCGGATCATAAACCTGCCGATAATATTCGTAACAGGTATAGCCGAATGCTTTGTCCAAAAAGGTTAAATCTGCAGATACAATACCTTGCTCAATCATATCATTTATTTCTTCTGCACTCGGTTTTTGAATGTTCGTTCTGCTTACGCCAATTTCTGCACTATATACATAAGCGGCAACCTCTAACGACCGTCTGTTTAAAATAATGTCCGTTTTTATACTCACTCTAACCTATCCCCGATTTGAGGATAATACTGACTAATGGACATACATTTAAAATCCGAGAGCAAGCTTTTTATTTTGATATACGTATCCCCTAATCCATAGTATCTTCTAATACCGTTTGCCCAGGAAGTATTGAAGATTTGAGGCTGATCACCGTCTAGATCATAAGGATGAATATAAAAGACAAAAGAACCGCTATTGCCAATAATTCTCTTTGCTCCTAAATTAAAAAAACGATAGGGATACATCCGAAAATAACCGCCACCGCCCCAAGGTAAATTGACTCCGCCCACACGGTTAACTGGCAATGGTATCTCCCATAACTCATCTTTTATTTTAAAAGAATGAGAAACCGATGAAGCTAAATTGAACTTAGAATAAAGATTGTTCAAGGTGTTCGGGATAACGCTTGAATCGTAAGTGAAGCCTTCTTCCGTTAAAATATCGAGTCCCCAATCCGTCATTGAAAAACAAGGAGCCCGGTAACCATAAACTCTCGAACCGACTAATTGCTCTAAAATATCTTTTGACATTCTAAGGTCCTGTCTAAACTGCTCGGCGGACTGCTGATAGACTAATCGGTGAGAATAGCCATGCGACGCTATTTCATGACCTCTACGGTGTATTTCTTTAATCAGATCAGGCCTTTTCTCTGCGATCCAGCCAAGAACAAAAAAAGTCCCGGTCGAATCATTTTCGTCCAACAGATCCAGTATTTGATGTACAGGCTGCTCCAGTCTTAATTCGTAGCCTTCCCAATCTGAGAGAGACAACTCCGGACTGCAAAACCAATCCTCCACATCGACAGTAAAAGCCATTCTCAAGCTCATCCCCCCCTCCTCCCTATTATTCAACAAACCTTATCATATGGCAACATTTGTATGTGCTAGAATGACCCCGCAAATAATAAAAGCCGTCCATCACTTTTATAGTGATAGACGGCTTTATCATCTCTGCTTCATCCCATCTTCTTCACGGAATGCTTTTGCTCCTGGCGCTGCTGCTGGACCTCGTCCAAATAAAGCGTAAACTTGGAATCCCCGCTGTAGGAGATGTAAAGCCACTCAAGCGCCCGTGTCATGGCGATATAAAACAGCGATACCTCGCGTTCCTCCACCTCTTCAAGCGAGAAAGGCATGTTCTCGGCATTTACGATAAAGACCGCCCGGAAATCGAGTCCCTTTACGCTGTCAATGTCCGATACGTTAATCGCATCGCCGCCGGTACTGACCGAATCCTGAAACGCATCAGCATGGTCCGCGATCCAGTGAAACGGAAGCCCCTGCCCCTTAAGCGTCCTGCGAATCGTATCCGTGTAGGAGGAATAATAGTTATTTTTCACGCGGTACAAGATGACCATTTCGGAATAAGGAACCTTATATTCGTTATGCAGGTACCGGATATGCTCAAGGGCCGCGCCCAACTCTTCCTGAAAGCTGCCGCACCGCTGCAGCCCGGGCTCCGGCCCGTTTCTCCGTGTGCTCTGAGGATGGATAATTTCGACCCCTTTTGCCGAGCCGTACTGCATCCGATTCTGAAGCAGCGAATGCCGCTGATAGAAATCCCAGGCAAACTGGGCGATCTGGGCTGTGTTGCGGTAATTAATAGATAGAACCCGTGACCGCCCCCGGAAATCAAGCCCCGTCTCCTTCAGCAAGCTCGATTTCCGTTTAAAGAACGATTGCGCCCGATCCTCTACCAGCAGCAGATTTTGCGTAGCCGGATTGAGCAAATAGCTGAGCAGCTTCAGCCATTCCGGCTGAAAATCCTGGCCCTCGTCGATCAGAATCGCTTCATACGAGGGAAGAATCGCTTCCTTCTTCTCCAGCTTGCCAATAAGCGCAGGGATGTCCGTATCCCGGGTGTTCAGCGCTTTTTTCAGCCACTCATGAAAGTTATAGACTTCGACGTTTTGCTGGCGGGGCTTGCCGTCCTTTTGCTCCTCCAGCCTGATCCAGTCCAGCAGATCCTCCGGCTCATCCATCATCCGGTCAATCATTCGCTGCAGGCTTTGGGAAAGCGCGATGCTGCTGCAGAGGACGAGAATCTTCCAATCCGGATAATGGTTGGCCAGAAGCTTGGCACGGCTTGCGAGGACAAGCGTTTTCCCGCTTCCAGCCACGCCGCGAATGAGCCGGTGACGATCGCCGATATGCTTTGCTATATTTTCCTGGTGCACATCCATCACCTTCATATTGTGAAGCGAAAGCACGAACTGCTCCTGATGCTCCGCCGGCTGGCGGAATTCCGCGCTGATCCGCATCTCCGGTATGAGGTGATTACGAATGGATCTAATATCCTCATGCGATAAAATGTACCGCTTGCGGCTCCACTCTGTAAACATTCCATGGATTTTTTCAATCAGGGAATCAGCGGAAAATCCGTCATCCTCCGGATCGATTTCGTCACGGCAGAGCACGAATGGCTGTGCAATGACATCGTATAAGCTATACTCGATAAAATCCTTCTGCTTCATCCGCGTAAAAACCGTTCCGAAGCCGTGCGGAAATTTTAGCTGCCCTTTAATTTTGCCTTCCCGCAGAATGAGGCTGTCATCCTTCTTAAGCTGGCTCACCACATGCCGCAAGCTCTCCCTTGCTTGTTGATAGGGGCTCATAACGGTTTCCATTTGTCCTCCGGAGCCATGCAGCAGCCACTCATCGCGGTCAACTTCGAATAGGGCGGACCTCGTATAATCCTTCACGACCAGAACGACCAGTCCCAGATCGGGGCCTATAATAACAAAGTCCGGCCGGCTCCCCTGAATCTCCGGTTCAAAATATACGACATAATCGCTCGGCAGATGATCCTTTAGCGTCCGAAACAATAACCGTTCCCCAGCAGCCGCGCTCGTCCGGATAACCTCCGGGACCATGTAAGCCATCCTTCGTCACCTCTAATCGATTTTTCCTGTTGGTTTAAGTATAAACCATATTAGATAGATTGGTATGGGAAAATGGGAGCGCGGAAAGGTGAAGGGATGAAACCAAAGGACACAACCTCGCTCCTGCGCCATAAATTCATCATTTCTTTACTCAAATGTGCATCAGAGATAATAATCATGCACTACTGTGAGGATATCATCCCGGAAGAGGAGTGATCCAATGCGAATTGCCGTGTTTTCAGACACATTTGTTCCGCAGATCAACGGCGTTGCTCTTACTTTGAAGCGATGGACCGATTATTTGTCCGACCGCGGAGTCGAATGCAAGCTGTTTGTGCCTACCGAACCGGATCCATCTTACGAAGAAGAGGTGTATAGGCTCGCCAGTATTCCCCTCCTGCTCTATCCGGAATACCGGTTTGCCATTCCCAATTTGCTTCGTATCCGGCATCAGCTTTCCCGGTTCAAGCCTGATCTCGTCCATATCGCGACCCCATTCAATGTCGGACTCGCCGGTCTGAATGCCGCCCAAAAGCTTGGCATTCCTGTAGTAGCCTCTTACCATACCCATTTCGACCGTTATCTGGACTCCTATCGCTTTCCGTTCGCCCGGGCATGCTATTGGCCGTATATCAAATGGTTCCACCGTTCCTGCCGCGCCATATTCGCGCCTTCGCTGGAGACGATCAACCGCCTGGAAGAAAAAGGGCTGTCCAATCTTGCTTTATGGACCCGGGGAGTTGACTGCGATTTGTTCACGCCCGCGAAACGTTCGGACCGTATTCGCGAGATTTACGGGATCAAAGAGCGGTATCTGCTCCTATTTGTCGGCCGTCTGGCGCCGGAGAAAGATATGGATATCCTGCTTCAGCTAATGCAGCGGCTGCCTGATGAGATCCGCGGTCAGGTCCACTGGCTGATCGTCGGCGACGGCCCAATGATGGAGCAGGCCAAGCTGGAAGCTCCGCAGAATGTGACGTTCGCCGGCTATCAAAGCGGAGAAGCGTTGGCGGAATACTACGCCTCCTCGGATGTGTTCGTGTTCCCGTCTTCGACCGAAACATTTGGCAACGTTGTGCTGGAGGCTTCGGCGTCCGGGCTTCCCGCTATTGTCGCCGATAGCGGAGGCGTGACTGAGATTGTTCAGCATGGGAAAACAGGGATGCATGTCCAGGCGAGAAATGCGGAGAGCTTTCTCGCGGCCTTGAACGATTGGATGAACCATCCGGACAAATGGCAAGAGTTCGGGGTAAGAGCCAGAGCTTATGCGCTCTCGCGCACATGGGATCAAGCGATGGAGTCGATTTATACACGCTGCCTGCAGATCGCAGAAACGGAGCATAATCAGCTGGCCGCCGCAAGACAAACGATAGCAAGTATACGTGAAGAAGGCGAGACGGCTTGAAGATGACAGACATTGGAACTGGGTATTTCACATCTGAGCTTCAGTAGGAGGTACAGGGTTATGGATACCGGAACTCATCTTCTTATTGGCGCCACTTTGGGCGGACTGGCGATCTCTCTTGCCGAGCCTGCTCTCGTCAGTCATTCGACTGCCGTTTACGGATTATTCGCGGCGACAATCATCGGGTCGACCGCCCCTGATTTCGATGCCGTCATTCGTATTCGCGGGTACAAGTCGTACTTGCGGCATCATCGGGGCTTCAGTCATTCGCTTCTTATGCTAGCAGGGTGGCCACTTGTCCTCGCCCCCTTGATTGCCCTCGCATTTCACGCCTGGGTCTACCTGATCCCGATATTTCTATGGACGATGGCCGGGGTCGTATTTCACGTCTTCCTCGATTTTTTTAATGCATACGGCGTGCAATGCCTCAGACCTGTTTCACGAAAATGGTTCCACGCGGACACCATCCCGATCTTCGATCCGATTCTGTTCTTTCTTCATGCCGCGGGGCTGCTGTTGTGGCTGTTCGGCGTCTTTGGGGCAACGGCTATTTTCCCGTTCGTCTATGCTTTAACCTTTCTCTTTATCGGATGCCGTATCCTGATCGGCCGCTTTATGCTGCATCTCGTCCGCAGGCAATACGGAAATGCCGGTTATTCCTTCCTGACTCCGCGAGGACTTCCCCACGAGTGGAAATATGTCCATGAAACCGGGCAGGCCTATATTACCGGCTCGATTCGCGGATTGATTCTGAAGGAAGAAGCCATCTTCGAAAAAGGGGAACAGAACGATGTGATTCAGACGGTCATGGGCAGCGACGGGGTGCGCACGTTTCTCCAGTTCACGCATCGCGTTCATATCTCCTGTCAGAAACTTCAGAACGGATATAGGGTAGAGCTGCGCGACATCCGTTTCCGGCATGGCCATAATCTCCCCTTCGGCATGGATGTAACGTTGGATGAACGGCTTCAGGTGACCGGGGACACAATCGGGTGGAGGAAGAAGATATGGGAGCCGCCTTTTGCCTGATGATCGACATCCTCCTATCGATCCAAGATTAATGAAAAAAGGTCGTCCCGGATTAGGGGATGACCTTTTTTTCTAATTTCATGATTACTCAGCGCCTTAATATATAGCTCACGCTCACCCCTCTTCCCCGAGCATCGGAAGCCGAATCCCTTTCTTCTTAGCGGTTTTGATCGCCAGGTCATAGCCTGCATCCGCATGGCGGACGATGCCCATGCCCGGATCCGTCGTCAAGACGCGATTCAGCCGCTCCTCCGCTTCTTTGGTGCCGTCCGCGACGACAACCATGCCGGCATGGATGGAATAGCCCATGCCTACGCCGCCGCCGTGGTGAAGAGATACCCAGCTGGCCCCGGCCGCCGTATTGACGAGGGCGTTCAGAATCGGCCAATCGGCAATCGCGTCGCTGCCGTCACGCATCGCTTCCGTCTCGCGATTCGGCGACGCGACGGAGCCGGCGTCAAGATGGTCGCGCCCGATTACGATCGGAGCCGACAATCGCCCGGAAGCGACCATGTCGTTAATGATACGGCCGAACAGCGCCCGCTCGCCGTAGCCTAGCCAGCAAATCCGGGACGGCAAGCCCTGGAACGCAATTTTCCCCTGCGCCATCCGAATCCATTTGCATAAATGTTCATTATGGGCAAACGTCTTTAAGATGACCTCGTCGGTTTTGTAAATATCTTCGGGATCGCCGGATAACGCCGCCCACCGAAACGGGCCTCTCCCTTCGCAAAATTGCGGACGGATGTAGGCAGGAACGAAGCCGGGAATAGCAAAGGCATCTGTTACGCCTTCATCGTAAGCCACCTGACGAATGTTATTGCCATAATCGAAGGCGACTGCGCCAAGCCGCTTCATCTCGAGCATGGCGTTCACATGAATGGCCATGCTCGCTTTCGCTTTCCTGACATATGCCTCCGGATTATCTTCACGAAGCTTCTTGCCTTCTTCCAACGTAAAGCCTGCCGGCAAATAGCCGTTCAGCGGATCGTGAGCCGAGGTTTGGTCCGTAATAATATCCGGAATGAAGCCAAGGCGGATCATTTCCGGCAATACCTCGGCCGCATTGCCGACCAGGCCGATGGATAACGCCCGCCTTTCCTGCTTCGCCTCGTTCGCGAGCGAGATCGCATCATCCAAGCTTTCCAGCATACAATCGCAATAACGGGAATGAATGCGTTTCTCGATTCTTGTCCTGTCGACGTCGATCCCAATCAGAACGCCATCATTCATCGTTACCGCTAACGGCTGGGCTCCTCCCATTCCGCCCATGCCGGCCGTTACCGTAACCGTTCCTTTCAGGCTGGCGCCGAAATGCTGCTTCGCGCATTCCGCGAACGTTTCATAGGTGCCCTGAACGATGCCCTGGCTGCCGATATAAATCCAGCTTCCGGCTGTCATCTGGCCGTACATCATAAGCCCCTTCTTATCCAACTCGTGGAACGTATCCCAGTTCGCCCATGCCGGCACCAGATTCGAGTTCGCAAGCAGCACGCGCGGCGCATCCCGGTGGGTTCGGAAGACTGCGACAGGCTTCCCCGATTGCACAAGCAGCGTTTCGTTATCTTCCAAATTTTTGAGCGTTGCTACGATGGCATCGAAGCTTTCCCAATTTCGCGCAGCTTTGCCGATCCCCCCGTACACAACCAGTTTATCGGGATATTCGGCCACATCCGGGTCCAGATTGTTCATCAGCATGCGAAGCGCCGCTTCCTGAACCCATCCCTTCGTATTTAACTTAGCGCCCCGCGGCGCACGAATGACTCTTTCCTCCACATCGTTCAACCTCCACTCCTATTATTCAATCGGGATGACTGAAGCGATTTGTTCCCGCACATTCGTATTTCTCATCCATTCGGCGATGACTTGAATATCGTTCGACAGTACGCGGTCTTCGTCCACGAAGTCCACATGCTCGCGGCACCGGTCGTAGATCCATTTCGTCCCCTTCCCAAGAAGTTCAGGTCCCCTGAAATCAACGGCTTGCGCGGCGCACAGAAGCTCGATGGCGAGCACCGAATAGGCGTTACGTACAATTTGGCCCGCCTTGCGGGCCGCGATCGTGCCCATGCTGACGTGATCTTCCTGATTGCCTGACGAAGGAATAGAGTCTACGCTGGCCGGATGCGCAAGCGACTTATTTTCGGAAACGACCGCAGCAGCCGTGTACTGGGCAATCATAAAGCCGGACTGTACGCCCCCGTCCTTCGCAAGAAACGGAGGAAGCTGCTCATTCAAATGCGGATTTACGAGTCTTTCAATACGGCGTTCCGATATATTGGCGAGTTCGGAAGAGCTGATCGAGAGATGATCCATCGCGAGTGCAATCGGCTGGCCGTGGAAATTCCCTCCCGAAATGACGCGATCCTCGGCAGCGAAAATAAGCGGATTATCCGTTGCCGAGTTCATCTCGATTTCCAGCTTCTCCCCGATATACCGCAGAGCATCCCTGCTTGCTCCATGGACCTGCGGCGCGCAGCGGATGGAGTAGGCATCCTGTACGCGCAGTTGCCCTTGGCTTGTCATGAGCCCGCTTCCCGTCGTCAACCGCCGGATATTGCCGGCTGATTGTCCCTGCCCGGCGTGAGGGCGAATCGCATGGGTAAGCGGTTCGAATGCGTCGCGAATGCCGCGAAGCGCCTCTGCCGTTAACGCGGCCGCACAATCCGCCCATCTGGCTAAATTGACGGCATCAAAGCAAGCGAGCGCGCCAATCCCCGTCATTACCTGCGTGCCGTTAATCAAGGCAAGACCTTCCTTCGCTTCAAGCGCGATCGGCTGTAAACCGGCTTTGGCCATGGCCTCACTGCCAGGCAACCGTTCACCGAGATAGTAAGCTTCTCCCTCGCCAACCAGCACGAGAGCCAGATGAGACAATGGCGCCAAATCTCCGCTTGCGCCAAGCGAGCCTTGCTCCGGAATGACCGGCGTTACGCCTGCATTCAGCATTTCGGCCAGAAGCTGAACAACTCCCGGCCTGATCCCGGAGTAACCAAGCGATAAGGCACCCACGCGCAGCAGCATGGTCGCTCTTACCGCTTCCACCGTCAGCGGCTTTCCTATCCCGCAGGCATGGCTTCGAATGAGATTGAGCTGCATGCGCTTGGCATCCTCCGCTGAAATATACGTATCGCTGAATTTCCCAAAGCCGGTCGTGAGCCCGTACACAATCCGCTTCTCGCGAAGCAGCTTTTCGACGTACTCCCGGCTAAGCCTCATCTTTTTGAAGCAATTTCGACCTATTTTCACCCTCTCCATATAGCGGGCTACCCGGATAACTTGTTCAAGCGTCATCGTTCCTCCGTCAACGAGCACAAACTTCCCGTCCATGGCTTGCATGGTACCACCTGCTTTTCAAGTAATTAAAAAAACCAATACCTTGGTTAAGGTACCGGCTTCTAATCACTAAACAGAAAAAAGTGAACAGTAGATAATAAACAATATGGCTGTTGGCTCACTATCGATCATTTTAATTATATGTAGAGGATACAACCTTAAAAACCTTAAGAATGAAAAAGTTCAATTCATATCATCTGCTAAGGTGGATGTAAGTAGTCGTCAAACAACATTAGGTGGACAAAAATGACTAAAAATGTTGTGCTTCTTAGAGTGGATATAGGAACGGAGGGCGTATCCT
>DATJKM010000064.1:0-16006 GCA_035491515.1 Candidatus Udaeobacter sp.
TATATCCCTTTAGCTACGACATAGACCCGCTTTGCCTTATCCACCGTCACCTTTAACGGATTAAACTTGAAATCACCCGGTAAAATATCGGATTGCGGCTTATCAATGATTCGGAGCAGCTGCCCCTCCTTAGACAAGACGACGATGCGCCCATTATCCGTATCCGCCACATAAAGATTTTCCTCGTTGTCGATGAACAAGCCGGACGGGTTTTTGAAGACATCCGCTTTGCCTGCATTGTCGAAGCCCGTCATGACGTTCAGCACATTCCATTTTTCATCCACGCAGACGATTCGGCCGTTACCGCTGTCCACGATATAGATAAGGCCGCTATCCGCAACGACCACGTCGGCAGGCTCCAGAAAATCGCCAATGCCGAGATCTGAACCGGATATGGATCGATTAGGAACATATGCCGCAGGTGCAGGCACTGCTTCTTCCCAGTAGTTATAGTTGTAGCTCTCATAGGGCGTCGACGATGCGAACGCCGGCGCCGGCGCAGCTTGAGCAATCAGTAGGGATGCCACCGCCACGAGAAGCCATTTTTTCGCTGCCAATCGCTATCCCCCCTTAATCTTTCATTCCTGAAGTTGCCATCGTCTCAATAATCCGGCTTTGCGAGAAAACAAACAATGTAATAGGCACGCTCATCAGAATGAGCGCCACAGCTGCCGCTGCCCCGGCACGGGCGATACCGCCCTGTACAATTTGATTGGCTGCAAAGTGAAGCGATTTCAGTTGTTCGCTGTAAATGAACCCGTTCCCGTCGCTGCCCCAAAGGATTTGAAATAATAAGATGATGAGTGTCAGCCAAGCCGGCTTTACGTTAGGCATAACGATCGTCCAGAAAATCCGATACTCGCTCGCACCGTCGATTTTGGCAGCCTCCAGCAGCACGTCAGGTATTTGCTCCATAAATTGCTTCATTAGATACAAGCCGAGCGGGTAGGCGAACGCCGGTATGATAACCGCCCAATACGTGTCAATGAGACCGAGCCAGGACATAATCATGTACGTAGGAATAGCTGTAACCGCAGGCGTGAACATCAAGGCTAGCACGACTACCCCGAACATCAGTTTTTTACCGGGAAACTTGTGCTTGGCGAGCGGATACGCTGCGGCAGAAGCCAGCAGCACATGTCCGATAATTCCCATGCCCGTAATAAATACCGTGTTGAAAATATATCTTGAGAACGGTACCCATGAATTGCCGAGCAAGCCCATCAAATCGATAAAATTGTTCATCGTCGGGTTACGGACAAACAAGGTCGGAGGAAACATGAAAATTTCATCCAGCGGCTTGAATGCGTTGTTAATGGCGTAGACGAGCGGCAATATCATGAATGCGCCGAATGCGGCAAGCAATACGAACAGGGAAAAGCTGCCCCAAAACGATCGGTTGACCCGTTTCTTACGGATACGAAACGAGAAGGTCATGATTTCATTCACCCACCTTGCGAAGAAGTTTTTGTACGATCAGATTCGATCCCACCATGATCATGAACAACACGGTAGCAATGGCGGAGGCGTATCCCATTTCAAAGCGGGTCGTGCCGAAATCAATCAGGTGCGTAACGATCGTTTCTGCCGCATAGTTAACGCTCGGGAACCCTGCAAGCGCAATAGAGACATCGGCTACGGCGAACGCCGTTGTCAGCTGAATGACCGCTCCGAACATAAGCTGCGGCCGCATGGAAGGCAAAGTAATATACCAAAGCTCCTGCCACCGGTTTCTGACGCCGTCCACCGCTCCTGCTTCGTACAAGGTGCTGTCCACCGTTTGCAAGCCTGCGATGAAAGCAAGGAAACCTGTCCCGAGGCTAAGCCACAATTGGACGAGTATGATGATCGGCAAAATGTAGGCTTCCGTTTTCAGCCACTGGAGCGGCTCCAATATAAAGCCCAATTTCAGCAGCAGCCCGTTGGCTATACCGTAGCGGTCTCCGGAGAAGATCATGAGCCAAATGAAAAATACATTACCTGAAATAGAAGGGGCATAGAAAACTAACGTCATAACGGCTCTAACCTTCGGTGACAGCTCATTAATAATCCAAGCGAATATGAAACAAGCGATATAGCTGATCGGCCCGGTAATAACGGCGAACAATATCGTGTTCTTCACCGCTATTAAAAACACGTCGTCATCTAAAAACAAACGGGTATAGTTTTGCCAACCGATAAACTTCGGAAATTCCAGCATATTAAAATACGTAAAGCTCAGTACAATCGAAATAACAACCGGCAGTACCGTAAAGACGGCGAACAACACCATGTATGGCGCCAGCAAAATATACGAATGCTTGCCCGCCCTCACTTCCCGCAGCTTCAGGCTCCACCAATTTTGCACGCTTGACCCTCCCCCATTATTGCGGTAAACCAAATTCTTTCCGTTTCGTACTAATTTCGTCTTGCATGTACGCCACATAATCCATAATGGATTCACGGGCCTCCACTTGACCGACGACCGATTTGTAGAAGGCATTAAACAAATGACGTCCTGTGAAATAGCCTCCCGGCACCTCAGGCATGCCCTGCACCCATTCAAACTGCGCTTTTAAATTTTCATAATCCGCAAGCGGCCACGGCAAGCTGTCCAAAGCTTTAATATTTGCTGTCGGGTAGCGCGCGGCTGCGCCCATCAGGCCTTCCATTTCCCGTCCGAATACCGTTTGCGTAGCGTCGCTCGTCCACCACTTCATAAACTGCCAGGCCGCATCCTTATCCTCGGTTTTGTTAAGCATAATGACAGCGCTGCCGCCGCCCGGCACTTCGCGGTTGATCGAACCGTCCTTCTGTACGGTTCCAGGTACGGGAGCAAATCCCCACATGCCGCGAATTTCCGGGGCGAAGACCGACAGCTGGTTATAGGTTGTATAATCCGCTATGCCGATAGGCATTTGTCCCGTACGGAAGCGGTTGGCGAAATCGTATTCGCGTTCCAATTTATAATCCGTGTAAAACTCCGTCCACTGCTTAAAGGTTTCGATCCCGACGCGGGAATCAAGATCCGACTCTTTCCCGCCATCGCGGTAGAACTTGCCGCCATTTTGGAAGAGCAGCGCTGCGTACATCGAGTTAGGTGGAATGTTCTGTCCTTGGACTGCTGCCTGCGCGACAACCGGCAAACCGAATTGCATATGATTTTTACTCAGCACGGCCAGCAAATTAGAAACGTCATCCCATGTTTGCGGCACGGATTGCCTAAGCTCGTTCAATACATCCTTGCGGTAGAAAAGCATATTGAACGTTTGTGTTTCCGGCAGCGCATATACGCCTTCCTCATAGCTGTATGGAACGATAGCGCTTGTACGGAACCTGTCCTTCACTTCTTCGAAATCTTCAAAGGCAGTCAAATCGACTGACGCGTTCCGCATCGCAAAGTTAACGGGGATATCATTGTCGATCTGCATCGCAATATCAGGTCCTTGGCCTGCAAGCGTAGCCGGCAGCAGCGTTCCCATATTAACCAGCTTCAAATTAACATTAATGCCCGTAACGGAAGTGAACGTTTCGTCGATCATTGCTTTCATCGTGTTCGCCTGATCGCGCCCGCTGCCAATCCAAACCGTAACCGAACGCTGGGCATCGCCTTCAGCCACATTACCGATTTGGTTATAATCGGTGAAGAAGGAGGACATAAAGGACGACGCTTCATGCTTCAGCTTTGCGCCAAAGCCCATCCCTTTCTTAGGAAACCGCTTATCAGGCGATGCGATATAAATCGTATCGATTTGAAGCGGCTGCTGCCTTGCTTGCTGTACCCATGTTCCCAGTCCGCCCGTATTGGTCTTATAGGCCGCCAATCTTCTCGGTACCGTGCCCGGCTCCTGAATCATCTCGTCCAATTGTAAAGCCATCGTTTTGAGCAGCGCTTCCTGGTCACCGGATTGTCCTGATAATTTCACAAGCTGCTCCGCAATTCCCTTAAGACGGTCGCTTTCGGCTTCGAACACCTTAAGCAAGTCCGGCACTTTTTTATCAAGCTGATAATCGCGGAACTCATCCGGCTTCGTTCCCGTAATCATCAATATTTTGCGGTACATTTCATTCAGGTTATAAAGGCTTTCTTCGACTTCCCGGATAAGAGAGGCAAATTCGCCAAGGCTGACTTCAAGCCGCAGCGTATGCTTCCCTTTATTCAACGCATATAAATAAGGTTCATCGCCGCCCATTACGTCGAGCCGATATCCGCTTTTGTAACGGAAAGGAATTTTCTCCATTTCTTTAAACGGGACTGCTCCGTCAATCGTTAGTCTTCGGGTTGAATAGATGCCTCTTACAAAATTTTGTTGTGATTTAAAGGCGATTTTGTAAAGCCCCGTCTCCGGGACATCGATCTCCCATTCCATCCATTGTCCGGGCAAGCGCCAATTGTAGCCGCCGATCGTATTTATTTTTATTTTCGAAGCGCTGTATGGATATACAGCAGCACTTGAGCGTTCGCTGAGAGGATACAGAGTCGGCGACGATTTGGCGTTCGAGGCCTCCCCCTCGATCGTAATCAGCTGCCCTTCCGTTTCCTTTATTCCGTCTGCATCATACTGTTTAAGCATTTGTTCATATGGCAATGGCGCAGGCTGCTGAAACAGCTTCAGCTGCTTGATCACCATCGGTTCCCTGGTGGATTCCAGCGTAATCGTATGAGTGCCTTGCGAAAAGTAAAATAGAAACGGTTCATTCTCATAACCGTCTGAATCCAAAAAGGATTTCTCGTTCCAACGCGGCTTCTCCATCTGTTTAGGTCTTAGATCATTGCCTTGATTATCCTGAACGATCTGCTCCTTCTGATTATCCCAAACGCGGTCAAACTGCAAAAAAGCAGCCTCACGGAAAGGTCGTTCCCCATCTATCCATAAAGCCCGCTCAATGGCAGAGCTTTTCCCTTCAATCGGATAATAGAGCAGCGATAAGTTGTATAAGCCTGCTTCCTCTACTTGAAAGGTCCAATCCGCCCTGCCTGATTCTCCAGTCAACAGCGATACGCCATCCATCCCCTCGTACCGGTCCATTTTCTCGAATCCATTTCCTTCCACACGGCTATAATCGGCTGCTTCCAAGACGAATTCCTTTTCAGGTCTGGCAGCTCCTTCGTGCTCCGTTAAATATTGAACATATTTGCGCTCATGAAATGAAGCTGCTTTATCGTTGCCGCTGCCTATTTGTCCGTCCGTTGCCGCAGCGCTTGAACCAGTGGCAGCCTGCACATTCGGCCCAGATGGAAGGACAATTAAAAATGCCAAAACGACAGGCACGATTTTCCTAGTTATAGATGATAGCCGCAAATTGCTTACCACCAGAAGTCCTCCTTACAAGCGGAAATGGTTTCTCCGTCCAATCGCGGGGAAGCTTAAACTCTCTTATTCATAAGATTAGGGGAGGTCACAAGGACATCCCCCAACCTTTAGACCATGTCTAATCTATTCAATTACTTGCCCAGCTTAGTGATGGAAGCTTCCGCTTCAGGCTTGTATTTCTCAGCAGTTGCGGTTACCGATTGATTGTTGACGAGGATGTCTTCAATAAACTTCCCTGTCGGAAAGTCCGGATACGCGTCGTCAAGCAGAATTTGTCCTGTACCGTTAATATGATCGCGAGTCATTAAGATATCCTCTTCGTGATTGTAAAGGCTCTCAAGCCACTCTTGGCTAGGGAATTCTTGCGTGCTCGGAATATCAAACGTCTCTTCATAAATTTGATAGACGAGCTGCGGATCTTTAACGCCTTTCGGAATAAACTTAGCTGCTGCGGCATTGTTCGCAAATGTAACTTCAGGACTGCCTGACGGACCAGTCGGAATCGGTACGACACCGATATCGAAGGTTAATCCGCCCAGATTCCAGGCTGCGGAAATAAACATCGCAACGTCGCCGTCTTTAAACGTATTCGACTCTTCCCAATTCGTTTTATTGCCCGTTTTTACTCTTACTACGTTTTCGACATTGTACATGCGGTTTACAAACTCTGCCGCTTCAATCGTTTTCGGATCAGTGAGACCTTGAGTACCGTCTGTTTCGTTGACGATGAATCCGCCATTTGCCGCAGCTAGATTACGGAACAAATCAAGAGACCAGCCGGAATAACCATATACGTCGATCTTGCCGTCATTGTCCGTATCTTTTGTTGCCAGCTTCGCGATTTCCATAAATTTGTCCCAATTCCATTGGCCGCTCTCATACAGCTCTTGAAGATCCGGAAGTCCAAGCTTCTTGAACAGGTCACGGTTGTAATGAAGCCCCGTGCCGCCGGTACCCGGATCGTCGAACGCATACTCCTCGCCCGCGATAGCAGGGGATTTCGCAATTAGATTCGCTTCTCCGTTAATGTTTGAAGCCGTTGTCGTGAATTCGCTAAGCGGGAGCAGCTGTCCTTTCAAAATGGCCGGGAGAGCCGCCTTGTACTCCATTTGGACAATATCAGCGAAAGGCTCGCCAGACAAAATCGTCGCTGTAAACTTAGGCATATATTCTTCGAAAGGAACATTTACAAATTCAATTTTGACGTTGTATTTCTTTTCAACCTCTTCGATTTTCGCCAGACGCGCTTTCTCGGAAGTCGTCGTTCCAGCCGGCTTCAAGTCCCACCATGCCGCAACCTTAATGACTCGTCCGCCCATATCGACAGGCTCGGCTGTTGCGGCCGGCTCCTCAGAAGCTGCAGCCGGCTCTGTAGCAGCGCTTTCTTCTGGCGCATTATTCGTTCCCTTATTACCGCCGTTCCCGCCGCTGCAGGCTGTAAGTATAAGCATGAAACATAACACCAAAATGGATAAACCTTGTATTTTTCTCATGACCGAACCTCCCGTTTTTACATTCATCAGTTGGTATTGCACGAAAACCTTCCATTTAAAGCGCTTGCATAACCTAATAAAAAAAACGCCCTTCCTCGCCTTCCTATCAATCACCTCGTTTTGTTATTTTGTTATTGTTTTTTATTTAATTTGCATAACAAATGTACCACCAAAAACAAAACTGGTCAATTGTTTTGTTTTTGTTATTAAATGAGGTTCGTGAAAAATTAACCGATATGGCTCGATTTTTTAGTATAAACGCTTGTATTCCTTACAAAAACCCGCTATATTTAGTCACATAACAAAATAACAAAATCGAAATTTTCTAAATTAAAGAGGCGGAGTATTATCTATTCAAAAGCAAGTTTTATTGTTTGAGACAATCATGTAAAATGATTAAAAGCAAATAAGCCATATAAATTGGAATTTTTTTATCATAAATAGATGACAAACAATCTGAGTAAGGTAGGATGACTTTTATGAGGCGTAAAGTAACGATTCAATCCATAGCTGATTTTACAGGACTATCGAAGTTCGCAGTATCACGGGGGTTGTCCGGCAAATCAGGAGTCAGCCCACAAACAAGAGATTTAATATTGAGAGCGGCAGGTCAGCTCGGTTACTTTAAGGATACTCAAGCTGCGCCTGTACCCGCTGCGCTCATGGATATCGAAGCGCATAACTGGTCGGGGACGATTCTTGTGCTGTTTCCAAACGTGCGGTATCAGAATACCGATTCCCTCTACTGGGGACCGATATTTAACGGCATTTCCATTAGACTAAACCAGAAGGGTATTAACATTCTCACTTTAACGGAGCCTACCAACGACTCCATGTTTTCTCTTCTGAACCCCGAAGCTATAATGGGCATTATAACAGTCGGATCGATATCAACTCCCGTGCTGCTTGATATTAAGCGGTTAGGCATTCCTGCCGTGATGGTCGATCATTTCGATCCGAGCTTTCATTGCGACTCCATCTTTACCGATAACTTGTCCAGCATGAGAGAAATTATGAACGCCGTTATTACGAAAGGCTACAAAAGCTATCAGTTTTTGGGAAATATTAGAGATGCGCAAAGCTTTTACGAACGTTACCTTGGTTTCCGCTCCGCGCTTGAGGATCATGATATCGAATTAAAGCAAATCCCCTCTCTTATGGGCCCAGAAATCGATAATTTTCACGATACTTTTAAAGCTGCTGTTTTGGAGCACGGCCTGCCTGAAGTGTTCGTTTGCGCCAACGATATATTTGCTTTATTCGCGCTCGAAACGCTGAATCACATGGGAATGGCCATTCCCGACAATCTCGTTTTTACCGGCTTCGATAACACGCATCCTCAAATTCCTTTCGCAGCTACAGTTAATGTAGATAAGGAGCTGCTGGGCAAGCGGGCTGTCGACCAGATGCTTTGGCGAATTCTTAATCCAAGCACGAGCTATGAAAAAACACTCATTCAGGCTGAGGTAATCATAAGAAATTAACACAGATCAAGCGTAAATTTATACTTTCTTATATTTACAAAAAGGCAGTCCTGTAAGGTCTCTTGGACCTTAAGGACTGCCTTTTCTGCGCGACTAACTAATCCTAAACTCATTTAAGGGACAATCTCTTCATTCTTCATAAACGATTGTACATCCTGATCCGCCTTCGATTGATTGCAGGCGTTGCAAGCGCAAACGCAATTAACAGGCGTCGTATGACCGCCCTTTGCACGCGGCAGCAAATGATCGATCGTATCTCCGAATTCACCGCAAAAATAACAGGTATGGTTGTCCCGCTCCAAAACATAATGCCGGAAATCCTTGTTGCTGAACAAACGGCGAATCGTGTGACGGTTTACGATAACCGCAGCATGCTCCTTAACGAGCGTTCTCGCGAGCTCCAATTCGATTTCTTGATACCAGCGCCTTCCTTTATCCGTCTTGCCCCTCATCCAAATCGTCCCTTGACGGGTCGTCTTCAGGGCGGCAGGATCATTCGGCAGCGGGACAGTCGGCAAAGGCGGCACACTACGAGGCTTGTTAGCTTGAGCTCTCCTTCGCATAGCTTTCTGATCTTGAACCGCAATGGCGGTTGAAGGAGCTCCAGCGGCCTTCGCCTTTCTGCAAGCCCGGCATGCTCCGCGGCGCGACCCCGCACTTGAACGCCTGCCTGTCCGTCTCAGAAATTGTGAGATAGGCTTCATTTCCTTGCAATTCGCGCATTGTTTCGTGACAAGAGGTTCTGTTTCATCCATTAGTTATTCCGGGGCGAATCCCTTTCTCCGCTCCCGATTTCGTCCCCTTATGTTTTTCTACTATTGTAGCATTAATTGCGATCCCATGGGAGCTGCGCCCTAATTGCGGTTTCCGTTATTTTCGTTATCATGGTCTTCCCATCTGCGCGAATACGCCTTATTCGTAATCCAAAATGTGATCCATGCTAAAATAACGACAATAATGGCTGCGGCAACCCAAACGCCAACTGGCACTTCCATTTCTATCTCCTCCCGTCATTCATCTTCATGATTTAAAAGTTACAATACTCTGCTTTGATTCGTTCACATGAAGCTGGAATACGTCAGCGCGATTATAGTGGCCGACAACGTCGAAGTCAAAGCGGCTCACCGTCACAGCCTCCATATCCAAATCCGCGTATAATATACACTCTTGCCCGTATACCGGCTCCGTTTCATAATCGCCCAAAGGTCCTACGATCGCGCTGCCTCCCCGGCATAGCGTATCCGGCTCCTGCGCAAGCTCTGCATAGCCGTTCAAATCAGCCGGATACGAATCCTTCGTGACGAACTGGTTGCTGGACATGACGTAGCACCTGCCTTCGCACGCGATATGCTTCAATGTGGCTTGCCACGTATCCCGCGCATCGGCTGTTGGCGCAACCAAAATATCGATCCCTTTCGCATACAAGGCGGTTCTTGCCAGAGGCATATAGTTTTCCCAACAAATCAAACCGCCTATTCGGCCAAACGGAGTTTCTATAACGGTAAGCGTGCTTCCGTCTCCTTGTCCCCATAACAAGCGTTCCGATCCGGTCGGCATCAGCTTCCGATGCTTGCCGAGCAGCCTGCCATCGGGGCCAATGTAGACAATGCTGTTATATAGCGTCGAATGGCTGTACTCCTGATCCCGCTCCACGACGCCAATAATCAAATAAACGCCTGCTTCCTTCGCGATCTCGCCAAGCTGATCCGTATCCTCCCCGGGAATATCGATTGCGCTTCTCCAGTATTTTGCCCAGTCCTTCCGGCCTTCCATCGTTCTGCTGCCGACTCTCGCACCGAAGGATAGACCTCTCGGATAGCCCCCTATGAATACTTCCGGAAAGAGAAGCAATTGGGCGCCTTGCGCCTGCGCTTCCTTGGCAAAGCTCGCAATTTTCTGAATGGCGGACTGTTTATCGAATAATATCGGCGCCGCCTGAACGACAGCTACCCTTGCATTTCGTTCGTTCATCATCGTCGTCGTCCCCTTCTTTTCCCCCGTTCAATTGGCCCTGCCCAACCTTATAGGACTATCATAGTAGGTTCTCTGCGGCTTGTAACCGTCCAATTGGTGCGTAAATAGACCAACCAATTTTTAAATTCGTAGCCTTACCGTTATGAGCGCATCCCCCTCATTAACCTAATTTAAAAAAAGACAACCGAACGAATGTCCTATTATTATTCGTTCCAATTCAAATAATGATCAGTTTATATTTGTCCTCCTATGCTTTGTTTGTTATGATTAAGCAAAGAAAATCGTTTGAAGCAGGTTTGCTGCGCAAACCTTTAAGGAGGAACACATGCAAAAGGTTAAAATTTTTTCCGGCACCTCGAACCAAAGGCTTGCCGAAGAGCTGTGTAAGGAGCTTGAGCTTCCGCTAGGAAATGTCGCCATTTCCAGGCAGCAGAGCGGCGAAATTCATGTATCCTACCAAGAATCAATTCGCACCTGCGACGTATTTATCGTGCAATCGCTATCCCATCCTGTAAACGAGCATTTGATCGAAACGCTCGTCATGATCGATGCGGCTAAGCGCGCGTCGGCCAAAACGATCAATATCGTCATGCCTTACTACGGCTATGCCCGCCAGGAAAGAAAATCGGCGCCTCGTGAGCCGATTTCAGCTAAGCTGGTAGCCGATGTGCTGACGACTGTCGGCGCCAACCGGATTATTACGGTGGATTTGCATGCTGATCCGATTCAAGGTTTTTTCGATATTCCAGTCGATCATTTAACGGCGCTCGATATGATCATCGAATATTTAAGAGCCAAAAAAATTAAAAACCCTGTTGTTGTATCCCCTGATGCGGGAAGAGCTACAACCGCCGAGAAGCTGGCCGGTTTGCTCGATTGCCCTTTCGCCATTATGATTAAAAATCGACCGGCTCATAACCAATCCGAGATTACGCATATTATCGGGGACGTGGAAGATATGACGCCGATCATTATTGAAGACTTAATCGATACGGGCAGCACGATCGTTAACGTTGTAGAGGCGCTTAAGAAAAAAGGCGCACATGATTCCTACATATGTGCAACGCACGGGCTATTCTCAGCTAATGCGCTGGAGAAGCTCAACCACCCGAATATCCGAGAGGTCGTCATTACGGATACGATCTTAATCGATGAGGCGCATACGGAAAAGTTTGTCGTTCTTCCGATGTCGCCGCTGCTTGCAACAGCGATCAAAATTATAACGGAAGGCGGCTCCATAGCTACCTTGTCCAAAGCAAGCATATAATGGTTATTCGATAGCCGCTATGCTCTATAGAACTCCTCCCACCCCCTTGCTTAATGGCAAGGGGGTGGTTTTTGTCATGCATAGCTATGGAAAACCGTGGTGGCAAAATAAGCTGACGACGCATTTGTTTCCATATGACATCTCAAAGGACGCGAAGAAATTAGAGAAGCAAGCCGCGGAGCAGATGAAAGCACAAATGGAAAAGGTCATAAAGATCATTCAGAAGCATGAGATCGATCCGATCGGACTTGGCATATACGCAAGAGCTTTTGAGTACAAGGAATTTAAAAAAGTGGAAGACAATTGGGGCGAGGCGGTCAAGGATGCGGATATTAACGTGAAACTGGATCTTACAATCGGAGCCATGGGGCCGGTGAAGTAACAGCTTTGGCAAAAAAGCGGGTACCACCCTAAGCTCTAGTCAAGCCCCATTTTTATAGATCTAAGACGCAGCGGCAGACTAAACCATGTATCATAGACTGCCGCTGCAATATTATTGATGGAAGAACGCTTCGTGAGCTTTCGGCGGCTCCTCGAACCAATGGGCTATTCGGTCGGCGGTCTGTTGATCCGCAGCTGCCTGCATAAGCATTTGTACGATGTGTTCGGGCAGCGGTCCGGTCATGGCATTGGTCCATTCTGTCACTGCCGTCAAATAAGGGCGGGTGCGGCTCCAATACTCGATTCCAACTTTTTCATCCCATGGGGATTCCTTATGTGCCATAAGGGTCTCAAACAACTGCTCCGCACAATAGGAGGCGGTATTGCAGCCTTGACCCGTTATCGGATCTGCAAGGAAGACACTGTCACCGCATCCCAACACCAAAGTGCCGCTTTGCATCAGATACGGCCGGCGGATGACCGGTGTAACCGCTGTTTGGAGATAAGCCGCCTCATCCGAAAGGGAGAAACGATCGGGATCTACTCGACTGTAAATCTCCGGTAAATGTTCCTGCAGGATGCGCTTCATCCGTTCCTCAAAATCTTGAGCGGTCCTTACCCCTTTAAAGGCATCCAACATCCCATCAGGCAACGCTTCTATGAATAAAATGGTAACCGCTCCCTGCTGGGTTAAAGCGGGAATTTCAAACATTTCACCGGCCCCGGGCAGTACCGTAATCGAAATCCCCCCGGGATCAACCGGGGCTATCCCCGTAAAATAGCCGACGATGCATTTGCGCTGCGGAGTATGGAATGGCGTGAGCCCGGATTCAACTGGGAAGGGGACCAGCGGGCCGGATTTTCCGGTGGCATCGATCAAGAGTTCATAAGATTCAGCCAAGCTCTGAATATCGTTCGGGGATACGCGGGCTTTGCGAAAGCGCACTCCGTGCTGCGCCAATTCCTCCATCGCCCCGGAGAAGGCCATGCGCTGGTCGACAGAGGTTGCCGCGCCTGTCAGCCTCCCTACAAACAGCTTCTGCTGGCCCATGTTGAAGTGGATCGTTTGAATGGAAGGAGCTGCATTCGTTTCCGGCATATGAAAGCGCTGCTCCCTGTGAAGCGTCGGACGAAAATGAACCTGGGTCGATTGAATTCTTCCGCGGCGGATTTCATCCGGTTCCTCGTAATGAAGCAGCGTTACGTCAAAATCATTTTTCATGGAATATGCAAGCTGCAGTCCCGCTGTACCGCTGCCGATAATTCCAATCCGTTTGTGCATAAAGCCATCTCCTCCTCCCGATTATAACCCCAAAGCTTCCGCGGTTTGCGTATCATTCGTCATGGCCGTAAACCAATTCGGATACAAGGAAACTGGCCGCGTTATTTCATCCAGTCTCGCAACATCCTCGGCGTTCAACTGAAGCTCTACCGCTCGCAGATTATCTTCCAATTGGGCCAATTTACTGGAGCCGACCAATACACTGCTGACGTGGGGCTGGGCCAAAAGCCAAGCCAGCGAGACTTGTGCCGGTGTTGCTCCATATGCTCCAGCTATTTCACGAACGGTGTCCAAAATGTTGAAACCCCATTCTTTATCATGCGGCAAAAAATCAAAACCGCTTAAACGATTTTGATCGTCACTCAAGTTCTCCCTGGTATATTTTCCGCTCAAGAAGCCGCCTGCGAGCGGACTCCAGACGGTTAATCCGACTTTGTTGCGGACTGCGAACGGAACCGTCTCATGTTCAATGTCGCGGCCAACCAAGGAATAGTACAGCTGACCGTTAATAAAAGACGCCCACCGGCGCTCGCGCTGGATCGTTACAGCTTGCGCCGCTTGCCAAGCCGGCCAATTCGAGTAGCCGATATAACGGACTTTTCCCTGCCGTACCAGATCGTTCAGCGCTTCCAGTGTTTCCTCAAGCGGTGTGTACGGGTCGGTTTTATGTACGATGTAGAGATCGATGTAATCAGTGTTTAAGCGACGCAGACTCGCTTCGCAAGCTTCGAACAAATGTTTGCGGGATAAGCCCGCTTGAACGAGCCCGGGACCTACACGAAAGCCGGCCTTCGTGGCGATGACCGTTTCCTTGCGCCGGGAACCGAGCAGCCGACCAAGCATCTCTTCGCTTTGTCCGTCCGCATAACCGTCTGCGGTGTCAAAGAAATTGATGCCCAAGTCTAAAGCGCGGTCAACAAGCTGCTGAGCGCCGCTATGGTCCACCTTGTATACGCTGGGATTGTTACCCGATCCGAAAGTCATCGCCCCGAATGCCAGTCTGGAAACAAGCAAGCCTGATTGACCCAATATTGCGTATTTCATCCTTTTTCCTCCTCGTTTTTCCCTAAATTGGCTCACCTACCCAGTATACTAAAAATGCATACTGATAGTATGAGACTCAAGTCGGGAAGTGCAAAGCACACGAACTCTATCTTTTCTTGTATCCCATACTCCTGAGTAAGTTGACTATACGATCATTTATCCTCCTCATATAACCGTACGGCATCTTGGCTGATATCCTTTGTATACGATTTAATCGAATACTCTTTCTTCCTCATAATAAATACACCCGCTAAAGCATCATCGGTTTCCCATTTGGGTTTTTCCAATGACTACTTTAAGGGGTGTAATTCACTACAGATGGAATTCCGAAGTTTTCGCATGGGGTTGATGCTTATCCCATTTTCTCTTTGAACAGCAGCTTATGCTCCCGTAATTGCTCCCGCTGATAAGCTTCCGCAATGCCGTATTTCGCAATGTCAGCCTTGCTGACTTCTTTGTAAGCAAGCATCGTTTCCACTTCTCTGCTGAAAGGAAACGGACTCAATTCAATCGTCGCTTGATCCTTCCAATCGGCAAGCAAGGACGTTTGCCCCGTACGGTCGAACCAATACGGAAGTCCGTCAGCAAACCACTCATAGCGCTCCCTCGGCGTGCCCGGCTGCTCCATGCATACAAAAAGCGAGAGCTCATCGCAAAGCAGCAGCGCTTTCGCATGCAGCTGAAGCAGCTTCACATCAAGCTGCTGCCGCTCTATAATCGCGCTCTGTCTAGCAAATTCACGTTCTACGAACGCGACCGTATCCGCGTTTCTGAATCTCTCGGCAAGCGTCGTGTAGAGGATGCTGCCGAGCAGCGCTGCATATTCGCTCGTTTCCTGAACGCGGTCCAGCCCTTTGGAATAGAAGAAAAATCTAATATTTCCCGGAAAATCCCGGAAAGAAAAAGGAGTATGAGCTGCATCATTCCAGAGCGGAATACGGTCAAGCTCAATCCAGCTGCTATCATGCTCGTAGGCTGCATAGGCTAACTCTTCTCTGCGCTCATTGCTATGAAATAATTCGCCTTGCCATGCAGAAACAAGATCTCCGGATATACGTGCATGATCATGCTGCGCAATGAGTATGAACGCTTCTTCCTTCTCGTACACAATCATCGTTACCATCCCTTCCTTCATGACAAAACGGTCGATTAGTAGGCTTCAATTTGTCCAATCCGGCTGTTTTGCTCATACGATTGCTGTATTTCTTTATGCCGTAAAATAACAACGTCAATCAGGCACCTATAAATGGCGGCTGCATATTCCGGGTTCAGCTCTTTACTATCCGCAAGCTTCGCTATTTTATCAAATTGCTTCGATTCGCGGCCCGTATCCTGAGCTGCCAGCTTATTCATTGCTTTATAAATACCCACCTCTTCTGTTAATTGAAACCGTTCTGCAAGCAAGGAAATAATTTTATGATCCAATTGATCAATGCCTTGTCTTAATTCGTCCAGTCTGGAAGCTTCCATGCGCCTCTCCCTTATTCATCATTTTTTCTATAATTGTACCATCTCCCCCGCCCGATCGGCTATGGACTTTCGCAATAATCATGAGGATTTCCGATTCTTTCAGCAGCCAAAAACAAAAAAAGCTCATTCAAACGGGCTGACGTTCTTCCCTAAAAAAAACAGACACCGCACAAAAAATGCAGCGCTTACAAACAAATTTTATACCACTTACAATAAGGCCACGGGGATGAACGATTCCCCGGCGCATAACAGGGTTAAGCCGCTGTTTAGAAATTAGTAAGGCTACACAAATCGTTAGGGGGATGGATTCACATGAG
>DATJKM010000065.1:0-10319 GCA_035491515.1 Candidatus Udaeobacter sp.
CGGCGATTTTTGTCGCAATGGGTCCCGGGAGCGCGTTTCCTAATGCAAGAATGTTGGAGAATTCCACGGGTGTCGTCCACTTGTGGTTCGTTACGATTTCCCGGTACATGAGCGGAATGGAAGCGGGCCCGCCGCCGTAGCCGAGTACGTTGGCAATAAAGAAGCCGATCACTAGATTAATCCAATCCACGGGTCACGCCCTCCTTCTGCTGAGCGCTGCGCAGCTGCTTCTGTTGTTTTCTGCGCTGTAGGGCGGCGACCGTTCTCAAATGAAAGGCGCCGTAGCCAAGAAATAATAGAATGACGATAGCGGGGTGAATATGAATGCCCTGCAGCAAGCCGAATGCTAAAGCAAAAAAAACGAAGCCGACGTATTTGCCGAGCCCTTTGACGGCCCGTTCCCCGAATTCATATGCCATCATGCCAAGCATGACGGCAATAACGGGTGTTACCGCACCGATCATCCCTTGTATGAATGCGGCGCTGCTCAGAAACTGGACAGTCGTTAACAGCAAAATCATCGCTGCACCGGAAGGGACAATATGGGCAAGTACGGAAACGATTGCGCCTAATGTTCCTTTTTCCCGATAGCCGAGATAAGCTGCGATCTTCGTTGCGATTGGCCCGGGCAATGCGTTGGCAAGCGCAAGAATTTCACCGAATTCCTCGTCTTCAATCCATTTGTAATGGGAAACCGCTTCGTAACGAATGAGCGGAATAACGGAGGGGCCGCCGCCATAGCCGATAATGCCCGTCTTCATCATGGCCCACGACAGCTGCATATAACGGTTATTCATGATTTTACTCGCCATGATCTACAGCCTCATTCCCATGCGGCTCTTGTAACGATTAATAAGGATCTGGCAGTCGACGCTCATAATGCCGGGCAGCGTGTAAATCTTATCTCTCAGAAATTGCTCCATCTCCTGATTGTTGCGAAATAGACCGTGCATATGCAATTTGCTCGGTCCGGTCATGTGGTAAAGGCTTGTGACAAATGGCTCTGTCGACAGCTGATCGGCTACGGCATGCAAATGTTTAGGCTCAACCTCTACGTTAAAAAAAGCGGATACGTGAATGCCGATTCGTTCAGGATTGATCACGGCCGTAAACCGTTCGATAACGCCGCCATCCATTAATGCATTGATTCGGGATTGGACGGCTACCCGCGATAAGCCGATTTCCTTCGCCAGATCAGTGTAAGATATTCTTCCATTCATATTAAGTTCAGTTATGATTCTGCGGTCGATATCATCAATTGTTATAGAAATAGTATCATCAAGCGGTTTCGGTTGCACTTGTTTACCAGCTCCTGTTCCATTTCATGGCGTTTCAAGGTGTCTTGTAATAACACGTTTTAATTACCATATGTATAAATATATACACATTCTCATACGTTTTCAACAAAAAAAAACGAAATTGATTACATTTTAGTTGCCTATCATCTGCTGGGATGGTATTTTAAACTCATATACAATGTTATATTATCTATCATAAAAAATAAATGCTTTACGAGTTTTAATTTCGCTGAGAACTTTTTGGGAGTGGGAGCCGTGAATCAGTCTGTAATCGGAACAAAAGCAATGGTCGTAAGTCCTCATTATTTAGCTACTGCGGCAGGAGCCCGCATTTTGGAACAGGGCGGCAATGCTTTTGATGCCGCAGTCGCTGTCAGCGCATGCCTCGCCGTCGTTTACCCGCATATGACGAGTCTCGGAGGAGATTCGTTTTGGCTCAGCTATCAGCAGTCGGAAGGCAAGGTGCGCGGTTATAATGCCAGCGGCCGCTCTGGCTACAACGCCAACATAAGCGCATATGCAGGCCTGGCCGCAATTCCGAATCGTGGTATTGGCAGCATCGTGACCGTGCCCGGCATGGTAGACGGCTGGGATGCGGTTCACCGCGAGTACGGCCGCCTGGAATGGGCGCAGGTGCTCGCTCCCGCCATTACATATGCCGAAAATGGTTTTCCGATGTCGAAGGATCAATATCAGAATACCGTTCATAATGAAGCAGTGCTCGCAAGGACGCTCGAGACAGCGGATATCTACCTGCCTGGAGGGCAGGCGATCAAGCCGGGCAAGCGCTTTAAGCAGCCTGCGCTTGCGAAGACGCTGCGCCGCTTAGCGGAGTTTGGGCGGGATGAATTTTATAAGGGCGAGACTGCAAAGGAAATAACGAATTTCCTGGGCAATCATGATGGACTTCTGACACCTGATGATTTTGCCGATCACCATGGCGATTGGGTAACGCCGGTCGAGGGCTCTTACCGGGGCTATACCCTTCATCAGATGCCTCCCAACTCGCAGGGTTTTACCGGTATTATGGCGCTGCAAATATTGGAGCAGTTTAAGCTGGGGGAAATTGAGCATGGCTCGCATGATTACTACCAGCTGTGTGTTGAAGCGCTTAAGCTAAGCTTCCGCGACCGGAACAAATATTTATCCGATCCGGCATTTACGGATGTGCCGCTTGAGCAGCTTCTGGACAAAGGCTATGCAGCAAGGCTGGCTGCTTCGATCGAGCTTGACCGGGCCTCAACGGAAAAATCGGAGGTGCTCGGCAGTGACACCGCCTATGCGGCCGTTGTAGATGGAGAGGGAAATTCGGTTTCCTTTATTCAAAGCCTGTATTTCGAGTTCGGTTCGGGTGTTGTGGCAGGTAATACGGGTGTCTTGCTGCAGAACCGCGGCTCATTCTTCTCGCTGGACCCGAATCATGTGAACAGCCTGAAGCCAGCCAAAAGGACGTTCCATACGCTTATGCCCGCGATGGCCTGCCGGGATGGCAAGCCTGCAGTGCTTTACGGCACGCAGGGCGGGGAGGGGCAGCCGCAGACGCAGACGGCGATTTTTACCCGGATGATCGATTACGGCATGGATCCGCAGCAAGCGATTAACGAGCCTAGGTGGGTATGGGGCCGGACTTGGGGAGAGCCAACGCAGGAGCTGAAAATAGAAGGACGCGTGTCCGCTGAAGTGTTGGAATCACTGGCGCAAGCGGGCCATCTCGTGCGCAAGGTGAATGATTTCGACGGCATTATGGGGCATGCACATGCTATTATGCGCGACGAGCAGGGCTTCCTGCAGGGCGGATCGGACCCGCGCTGCGATGGGGCGGCAATTGGTTGGTGACGCCCATTACGAGTGACTTGGAGGTTGGAATATAGATGAATCAAAGCTGGAATGCGTATGCGAATGAACGGCTGGCTGTAGAGCCGCTGGCAGAAGGAAGCTTGAGCGGCAGGACGTTTGCTGTTAAGGATGTATTTGACATTACCGGCCACACGCCGGGAGCGGGCAATCCGGATTGGCTGCGGACGCATGGGCCGTCAGTTCATCATGCCGCGGTCATAGATAGGCTGCTTAGAAACGGCGCGAGGCTGAAGGGAACGACCATTACCGATGAATTGATGTACAGCATTAATGGCGAGAACGTTCATTACGGCACGCCGATGAATCCCAAAGCGCCGGGCCGCATTCCCGGCGGCTCCTCCAGCGGCTCGGCGGTTGCGGTATCGGCGGGCTTAACAGACTTCGCCATTGGTACCGATACGGGAGGCTCGATTCGCGTACCGGCTGCGTATTGCGGCATTTATGGCATTCGGCCAACGCATGGGGCCGTGGATGCGAGCGGTCTAATTCCGCTTGCACCAAGCTTCGATACGGTGGGCTGGATGGCCCGTGATGGACAGACGCTGCTTGATGTGGGACGTGTGCTGCTGAGTCCGCAAGAGAGCGGCGGAGCCGGTTTTCCGAGAATGATGTTCGCGCAGGACCTATGGACATTAACGGACAGGCACTCCTCCGCTGCTGTGTCGCGTTATTTTCTGGCGCTGCGCGAATTAGCAGAGCGGTATGAGGACATCGTTGTTGCTCCGAACGGTCTGCGGGAGTGGATGGACGCTTTTCGCATCATTCAAGGACTGGAAATTTGGCGTGAGCATCGGGAATGGATTACGCGTGAGCAGCCTTCCTTCGGACCGGGCATTGCCGAGCGGTTTGCTTGGGCCAGCACGCTTAAGCTGGAGGAAAGCGGCGCGGCGTTCATGGTGCGAGAAGAGGTGCGGAATAGAATGAATGAACTGATCGGGAATGATGCCGTGCTTGTTGTGCCTACCGTGCCGGCGATAGCGCCGCTGCTTCAATTGACGGGTCCGGAAATCGAACAGCGCCGTGTGCAGACGCTCGAAATGAGCTGCGTAGCCGGGCTTGCCGGTCTGCCGCAGGTGACGGTGCCGATAACGGGAGAGCTGGGCTGTCCGGTCGGGATATCTTTTATTGCTGGCCGGGGCCAAGATTTGAGGCTGCTGGAATGGGTGGCTGACAGCGTGGAAGCGCGAATGAAAATGCTGAGCGAATGAGAGGAGCGTTAATCTGTGAAGCTATCGACTGTAAAAGTTAATGGGCAGGAGCTTGCCGCGCTTCCGTGCGCGAACGGGCATGTTCTTGTAGAAACAATTAATGAAGCGGAAGGGACGGGCTGGAGCAAGGAGCTGTTCGAGCTTATTCGTCTTGGCGAGCTGGAGGCTGTAACCCATTGGTATGAAGAGGGAGGTAAGGAAAAGCTGGAGCAGCTGGCGGCTATCCCCCATGCTGAGGTGGAATATGCTCCTCTTTACCGTCATCCGCGCAAAATTTGGGGTATCGGCCTGAACTATGTGAAGGATGCCGCCGAGCTTGCGGCAGCTGATTCGAGTGATGAGCCTGTCAGCTTCATGAAGCCGGATACGACTATTATTGGACCATGCGATGCGATTCGCATTCCGCAAGGGGCCGGGCAAATAACGGCGGAAGCTGAGCTGGGCATCATTATCGGCAAGACATGCAAAAACATAACAGAGGCCGAGGTATACGATGTCATTGCTGGCTATACGACGACGATCGACGTAACGGCATCGGACATTCACGCCAGAAATCAACGATACTTAACGAGAGCCAAAAGCTTCGACACCTTCTTCAGCTTTGGGCCGCAGCTGATTACGAAGGATGAATTTCCTGATCCGCTTGAACTTCAAGTGGAGACGGCGCTTAACGGCAAGGTCGCGCACCGGAACAAAGTGTTCAACATGAAATTCCGTCCTTGGTATGCCGTTGCCTTTCATTCGCAGGTGATGACGCTGCTGCCAGGCGATATTATTATGACAGGTACCCCGGGCGCTGTCGTTATCCGTGATGGCGATATGGTGGAATGCCATATCGATGGCTTCGAGCCGCTGCGTAATCCTGTCCGGGATTGAGGCTCGCGGATAGCTGCGCGGCCAAGAGGCAGGCGGCTTCTCCTATGAAATCGGCTGCCTCTTCGGGCTGCGCGCTAACCTGAAATTGCAGCTTGCTAGCTAGGCTGAAACCTGCTATAAATAAGTAAGTAAATAACGGTTGTTTGGAGGAGAGACTTATGATCAACGTATTTCCCGCAGCTGAGCGGCATTCGGCAGATCTCGGCTGGCTGCGCAGCCAGCCAAGCTTCTCATTCGGTGCCTATTATGATCCGAATCGAACGGGCTTTAGTGTCATGCGTGTATGCAATGACGATTATTTGGCTCCTGGAAAAGGCTTTGGCGCTCATCCCCATAGCGACATGGAAATTGTATCTATCGTATTAAACGGTCTGATCAGGCATGAAGATAATTTGGGCAACTCCGTCGTATCCTCTTTTGGCGAGGTGCAGCGAATGTCGGCGGGTACAGGCGTCATCCATACGGAATTTAACGCCTCGGAGGAAGAGGAGCTGCGCTTGCTGCAGCTGTGGTTCATGCCGAAGGAACGAGGCGTCGCGCCATCCTATGAAGCCAGCCGGTTCGATCCTGCCAAGCTGCATAACGCGCTGCTCCCTGTCGTATCCGGTCAAGTGCTGGAACAGACGGCTTCAATCGGTCAAAATATGACGATCTATTTAAGCAAGCTGGAGCAGGGGAAGCAGCTCGATTACGCAGGGAAATCCGGGCGCAAGCAATTTTTATATATCATCGAGGGTGAGCTTCTGGTGCTTGGTGAAACGTTGGCGGCAGGCGATACAGCGCAGATTGAAGCTGTCGACGAGCTTGTGCTTGCGGCCAAGGAACCGGCATTTTTTATGCTCATCGATTTGCCGTAAGCTTTCGAAGTAAGTTTGCATTCGCAAACTTTTAAGGAGGGGTTCAAAATGAAACAAACGTTTCTGGTTAAGCACGCGGTGGGCGGGCGGATGTTTATCGATTCGAGTAAGCAGGACGTTCCGTATACGATCGTTCCGCAAGGAGATGGCTGGCGGTTTACGGTCATTGTGAGATGGAGCGAGAAGATCGAAGAGCTGCTTGCCTGTAAGGATGAGCTTAACGTGTTTGTTTTCCAGGAGTTCGACGATCAGCCTACGCTGAAAATTTGGTATTACGTCAAGGACGGTTCGGTGGAATATGATGTTGAACAAAGCAGCTTGACGATAGTTGCGGATTCGCGTATTGAATACTACCCTCATCAATATTCAACTTAAACGAGCTGATGCCACCTAAGGGATGGCATCAGCTCGTTTACCCGTGTTCGATTTTACTTATTCGTGCTGTGCTGTTTATTGCCGAGCATTTTTGCAGGGCTGCCATTGCCTCTGCGTCTCTTATTGAGCTCGGCCTTGTGCTGCGTAGCCTTCACCTTTGCTACAAACTCGCTTGTGCTTTCCAACTCCGTCATCCTCCTCCGTTTTAGTCTTGTTGCACAACTTCATTCATTAGAATATCCAACAATTAAAAAATCAGGCGTTCAAACTGCTTTTTTGTAAAATAGCGATTGAATATTGCGCTTGTCCTCCCTTATGATACCGTTATGTGCATTTATGCTCATTTTGCTGATGGTTTTTCATTCATTTTGACAAGCTATACATAGAGGCAGCGTTACGAATAACGAAACGACAAACGAGCGGAGCGAAGGACGTTATGTTTAGAGTAATTGCGCGGGGACATATTAGCGAAGGCTTTGAAAAGGAAGCGATAGAAGCAGTAAAACGGGAGACAGCCGTACATCGGCTTATTGAGCAAGGCGAAATCATGACGGTAGGCTGTTTTAAATGGGAACGCAACGTCTTCATTTACTGCGAATGCGTAAACCGAATGATCGAGCCGGAGGAGCTGCTGCCGGACACGGCGCCCTATCTGGAACAATGGCCGGGTCAGCCGGACAAACGGAAGTGGATTCCAATGATCGACGTCTTTCATTTTAACGAGCCGGCGAGCATTGACCATTGGCTTCGCAAAGAGGCCGTAGAACGGCGCGTAGGCAGAGTGGCGCACTTGAAGCCGGAGATGGCTGCGAGCTACATTTATTATCATTACCAGCTGCAGGAGGAGCGGGCCTTCCATGGACCGAAATACGAAATCATTGCGCTGCATGAGAACCTGCTGTTCGGATATCAGGAATTCCCTGCTGTAATTGAGGAACCGGTACTTCCTGGAAGATTAAGCACGACAGGAACGCCGGCTAATTGGAGCGATTCCCGGATGGACCTGCATTTTGGGCCATGGGAGGACGGATATTTGTATTTCAAACCGGTGGAGCAGCTGTTTGCCTACTATTGTGATCTTCCGAAAAAAAGGCGCTAAGGCTTAGGCTGATATTTGCCTTTATTGGATGAAATATGGTACAATAAGATCAATTGCAAGTTTGAAGCAAATATTCAAAATACACTGCTGTTTATAAATGATAACTGCCCCTTACTTATTAAGTTCGAGGCAGTTTTTCCTTTTTTAGCGCGAAGGGGGCTGACCATGTACAATCGTAAAAAACCGCTTGAAGAAATTCCGGAAGAAAACACGAAGGTATGGACATGCGAGTCTGAAGGGTGCAACAGTTGGATGCGCGATAACTTTGCGTTTGATCACGTTCCTACTTGTTTGATATGCCATGCACCAATGGTCAGCGGCTTGAAGATGCTGCCAGCGCTCAATAACTCCAATAATGACATGAAGACGATCAAGAAGGGCACACCGATTATGTAGGTGGTCTTAATTACAGAAAGAAGCCAAGCTTCATACGAAAGGCTAGTGCCTTCCGTACAGAGCTTGGCTTTTTTTCTGTTTGTGCTGCCAGGCGTTTCGCTGGCAGCATGTCATTTATTCTGTTTACGATACTCATTAGGCGATTGCTCCAACATTTTCTTAAACACCTTGCTGAAATATTTCTCGTCGGCGTAACCGACCATTAGGGCAATTTGAGAAATCTTCAAATTCGGGTTTAACAGCAGCAGCTTCGCTTTTTCAATACGGATTCGTACGAGATAATCGGACAGGTTCTCGCCGGTAACCTGTTTGAATTTGCGCGAAATATATTCCCGGCTTAAAAAAAACTGGTTGGCGATATCCTGCAGCGTAATTTCCTGCTGATAGCGGTTTTCAATATACTGGATAACATCGTAGATGACATTCTTCTCGCGGTGAAATTGTTTGGTAATCAAATTGGCGAGCGCAAGCAGGTTTTCCTCCAGCTCCTTCTGCCAAAGCTCGATGGAGAATCGCCCGTGGTCATCCATAAGCACGGTAAAAAAACGGTCTTTCTCGCTAGTTGGCTCCAGTTCAGAATTGTCCGGGGAGAACGACCGCAGCCATTTGGAACGGAGCACAGTATACTCATGCCACCACAGATCCAATTGTTCAATACTAATGACCGGAATTTGCTTGACGGCACGGATCCATTCTTCGACGGCTGCTTGTATCTCATCCGCGTTGCTGCTCCATACGGCAAGCCGGAATTTTTCGCTGTAGTCGGTCAAATGCAGGTTGATAGGCAATGGTGAATCTTTAGCTTCATACCCATGCAGCCATGTCGTTTTCTTCAGCATATTGCGCTGCTTTAAGGCGTTTTGGGCTTCCCGGTACGACTGCTGAATCCCTTTTGGGAAAAGCTGCACGGTACCGATGCCAAAATCGAACCGTCCGTGAAGCGCGGTATAAATGCCCTCGTTGATTTCGCCAAGCAGCGCATTCAATTTATCGAAGCCTTGCCAGCATAGCAGAATAATTTCGTGGTCGCTGCTCCAATACCGGAAGGCAAAACCGATATTTTTTTTACGCAAAAACTCGTTGCAAATATTCGTAAGCGAGAAAAATAACAAAACCCGATGATTTGCAAATTTGTTCAAAACAACGCGTTCCATCGTATCAATGCTTAATATGACGATTTGACATTGCTTCATTTCTTCCGTGATCCCGAATTCGCTGCGCAAATCGTCTTGGATGGAGCTGTAGTAATTCGGTTCCGACACCATATTGGATAATACTTTATCCCAATAAACCGGCTTTGATTGATTGATCTGAATATTTTGTTTGCATAGTTCATGCCTGGAAAGCTCCTCTTTCTCCCAGCAATCCTTTGCCCTGGCGAGCGCCTCATTTAATTGATCCGGATCAATCGGTTTTAACAAATAATCCATGCCGCCGAATTTAATCGTATTCCGTACAAGCTCGAAATCATCGTGGCCGCTGATCACGATTTTTTTGCTGCATGGCGAATAGTTTTGCAGCCACGCGAGCAAATCAACGCCGTTTTTGATCGGCATCATCATATCCGTCATAATAATTTCCGGCTTGTATTGCTCGACTATTTCGATCGCGGCTTGGCCGTTCTCCGCTTCCAAGACCGTGTTTATGCCGAGGGAGTCCCAATCAACAAGCAGCTTGATTGCATCACGCACATGCTGTTCATCATCTACAATCAATACGTTCATTAGGTGGTCTCTCCTTTGTCATTGGTATCATTCGGTATCCATAATGTTACTTTGAAGCCGGCCGGCTGCAGATTATCGACTTCCATTTTTGCCGATTCGTTGAAATACAAACGCAGCCTCATGAGAACGTTGCTGAGTCCAATGCTTTTTTGCCCCTCCAGCAGCATATTGAGCGGCTTGTTTAATTGATGACGCAGCTGCTCGAGCTGATCAACCGGCATTCCGCTGCCATTATCCTCTACGGAAATGACTAGAAATCCGCTGTGATGGATGGAAGAAGCGATCCGGATTTGTCCATGGCTGCTTCGTTTCTCATAGCTGTGTTTGAAATAATTTTCTGCGAGCGGCTGCAGCAGCATTTTAGGCACTACAATCGAATTTGTCGGCTCTTCGATGTCAAAAGAAACCTCCAGCTTATCTCCAAAGCGCTGCTGCTGCAAATCCAAATAGTCCTTCACATGCTGAATTTCGAGCGATAACGGTACGACCGTATCGTTAGTATTCATGTTATAACGCATAATCCGTCCAAGAGACGCGACCAGCGAGTAAATTTTTGGAGCCTTTAACTGCAAGGCAAGCGTTCCGATCGACTGCAGCGTATTGTTCATAAAATGCGGATTGATTTGCGC
>DATJKM010000066.1:0-10064 GCA_035491515.1 Candidatus Udaeobacter sp.
CTCTATTTGAATGATTTCGCTCTTGTTCAACACCTCGGACAAATTCAGCATGATGAGAAGTCGACCTTCACCAAGCTTTGCAATGCCTCTTAAGTATTTAGCTTTAATGCCTCCGACGATTTCCGGAGGCAAATCGATCGTATCCGAGTCGATATCGATGACATCATTCGCTGAATCAACAATAAAGCCTACCTCGATGTCTGCTGCAACGACAACAATAATTCTGGAATTTTCGGTAGCCGGCGTTTCCGGCAGGTTAAACCGGCCACGCAGGTCGATGACAGGAACGACTACGCCGCGCAAATTAATAACCCCTTTAATAAAAGCTGCGGTTTTCGGGACGCGCGTAATCGGAGATAATCTTTCAATCGTGCGGACCTTATCTACTTCAATTCCGTACTCTTCGTTTCCAAGCGCGAACACGATAACTTTTAATTCTTCCCCCATCGTAAAAACCTCCCTATTTGATTAATGCATTCGGATCAATAATCAATGCGACATACCCGTCGCCAAGTATCGTTGCGCCAGAAATCGCTTCAATATTCGTTAAATATTTGCCTAAGGTTTTTAGGACAATCTCACTTTGGCCAATAAATTCGTCAACCATAACGGCAGCCCACTTCTCCCCTTTGCGAATGACCACAATTTCGGTTTCTTGCTCGTCACTTTCATTATAATCCGGAGAATCGAGCACTTTGCTAAGTGAGATCAACGGTATGATCGTGTTTCTAAACTCAATCATTTTATGGCCATGTACATGCAAAATTTGTTCCTTGCGAATGATTCCGGTTTCGACTATTGAGGATAATGGAATTGCATATTTTTCAGAGCCCAACTGAATAAGCATCGCCGAAATAATAGAAAGCGTAAGCGGCAGCTGAACAGAAAACTTTGTCCCTCTTCCGAATACGGAATCGATTGTCACGTTACCGCCTAAAGAGGTGATTTTGGACCGGACGACGTCTAGACCGACGCCGCGTCCCGAAATATCGGAAATTTTATCGGCAGTGCTAAAGCCCGCAGCAAAAATCAGCATATTGATTTCGTCCGGGGACAGCTGCTTAGCCTGCTCCTCGGTTACGACGCCGTTTTTGACAGCCGTTTTGAGAACGCGCTCCTGGTGAATGCCGCGGCCGTCCTCCTCCACTTCAATAAAGACATGGTTTCCGCTGTGATAGGCGCGCAGGTAGATTGTACCCGTTTCCGGCTTGCCGGCTGCAATTCGCTCATCAACGGTTTCAATACCATGGTCAACCGAATTACGAAGCAAGTGAACTAGCGGGTCGCCAATCTCATCAATAACGGTACGGTCAAGTTCTGTATCAGCACCTGTAATGACAAGTTCGATTTTTTTATCCAGCGATTTAGCCAAATCTCTAATCATACGAGGGAAACGATTGAATACAGAATCAACCGGAACCATCCGCAGCTTAAGAACGATGCTTTGAAGGTCCGAGCTTACGCGCGTCATATGCTCTACCGTTTCGGTTAAGTCGTTTCGTTTAATTTCGCTGGATAGCTGCTCAAGCCTTACGCGATCGATGAGCAATTCGCTAAACAAGTTCATTAGCGTATCCAAGCGCTCAATATCGACACGAATTGTTCTAGATACATTAGCTGGTGCAGACGAAGCTTGTCCTTTGCTTGCTGCTGCTTCACGCGGCGTATCACCACCAGCTTTAGACGGAGCATCAGCCTTCGCAACCTCAGCAACCTCAATCACTTCTACCGCCGCAGCTGCATGAGATTGACTGAGTACAGCTAATGATTCTGCGTCCAATAACGTTACAACAGCCGACTCAATCTCAGATATGTTAAGAAGCTGTGCTTGAAGATCTTCCTGCGTCACTTGAGAAATCGTAAATACAGTGAAGGTGAAATCGAATTTTTCTTGCTCAATATCTTGAACGGACGGATCAGATTTAATAACCTCGCCCGTACGTTCAAGCAGCTCAAACACCATATACGCGCGAACCGCTTTCAGCAAGCAATTATCACGAATAGCTATCTGAATGTGAAAAACGTTGTGGCCAGACTCAATCGATTGAAGCAATATGGAGGATTGGAATTCATCGAGCAGCATCGCCCCTGATGCGCTTGAAACTGGGGCACCTACTGCACTTGCCGCCACTGCCTGAGCTTCAACCGCTGTGCCCGCACTGTAATCGCTCTTTAAAATAATTTGCAGCGAGTTCACGATGGAGGTGACGTCAGCTTTGCCCGTTCCGCCGCCTACGATATCCTGAACCATCGCTTCTAGCGCATCCAGCCCTTTAAACAAGGTGTCAAAAATAAAGCTGTCCATTTTTAGCTTGTTGTTTCGAACGAGGTCGAGCACGTTTTCCATTTCATGGGTCAGCGCAGCTAAATCTTCAAAGCCCATAGTGGCCGACATCCCTTTCAGCGTATGAGCTGAACGAAATATATTTTGAACGATACTAAGCTCCTCGGGCTCGCTTTCCAGTCGAAGCAAATTTTCATTCAGCGCTTGCAGGTGATCATTAGATTCATCGATAAACATCGATAAATAGGCATTCATATCCATTTCCCAGCACCTCCTGTAAGTATGGTTAAGCGATCTAGCCTATTTATTTCAGCACTGCCTGCACAATCTGCGGGGCAATGTGCTGCAGCGGCAATACTTTGTTAACGCAGCCAGCCTCAACCGCGGACCTGGGCATGCCATAAACGACACAGGTTTCTTCCGCTTCGGCAATCGTTGTTTCGGCACCGCATTCGACTAGCAGCTTCATGCCCTTCGCGCCGTCGCTTCCCATACCCGTCATGATGACTGCATGCCGCTTTAGCTCCCGAAATGATGTCAACGATTCAAACAAAACGTCGACGGAAGGGCGATGACCGTTGCGCTGAGGCTGTTCCGTCAATAAAATCGAGTAGCCGGACGAATCTTTAGCAAGCTCCATGTGATATCCGCCAGGTGCAAGATAAACAACTCCGGCACCCACTCTCTGCCCCTGCTCCGCCTCAACAACATGCAGACCGCTAAAGCTGTCAAGTCGCTGAGCCAGCGACTTTGTAAATTTTGGAGGCATATGCTGGACGATGAGCACAGGAGCCGGAAAATCCGCTGGCAAAGATGTAATGACTTCATGGAGCGCCCTTGGCCCGCCTGTCGATGTACCGATTGCTACTATATGTTTGAATGCTGCTTGCGGGTCGCTAGTTTTGGCCTTCCTAATAGAGAGTGGCTCTGCAAAAAGAGGTTTTGCATCAGCCAGCGGTTCCTTAATGACGGAATTGCGGGCAGCAATCGTCGTAGTCGCCTTATTCGGCTCAGTTACTTCAGGCTTCGCGCCTTTTGGTTTTGTATGTATAGGGGGTGCCTCTTGCTGCGGCCGCTGCTTGCGCTCCACTTTCGGGAAAACCGGCTTGTTCCGATCTTTAATAGGTGCAGGCAGCACAGGCTCCTCATGCTGCAGAGGCTTTTTCAAAGCATTGTCAATACTATGTATGCTCGGCTTTACTTCTTCGACAATCAACTCCGGCTTCTCGCTAATCGTAATGACAGGTTGATGCCGCTTCGTCAGCACTGCGAAACGCAATTTTTCAAGCAAAACCTCGCCGACCTGATGAATATCGTTTGAAAGAGCGCTTGAAGGCTTTCTTATAAAGTCGAATGCGCCGAATTGCAGCGCCTTAATCGTCTCTCTCGTATTGTCTTCGCTAATTCCCGAAAGCATAATGACAGGCGTCGGATTGTCTTTCATTATCATTTGCAGTGCTTCTATTCCGTTCATTAACGGCATTTCCAAATCTAATGTAACAGCATCCGGTTTCCATTCACGAACCGCTTCAATGGCATCTAGTCCATTTTCAGCAGTTCCCACAATCGTAAATTGCGGGTCCTGAACAATTAAATCGCTTATGATTTTCCGCATAAATCCGGAATCATCAACAACAAGGACACGATAAGGAGCCATCTTGTTTCCTCCTCACTTCCAAAGGATTATCTTGAGCGCCTGAACATTTTATGCAAAAATCCTTTGACTCCGCCGCTAACTGCAGTGCTTTGCGGTATCTCAAGAAAGTGCTTCGCAATCCGGTCAACCGCAAGCGATGCTTCGCTTCCCGGGTAAGCGACGGTAAAAGGCAATTGACGCTTAACAGCCTTAGAAACGTTTGGATCATCTGGCAAAATGCCTAAATGAGGCAAATCTGACTGGAGAAACCGCTCAGCTACCATGCTGATTTTATCTGCGGTTTGCTTCCCTTCCCGGAAATCAGAGGCCCGGTTGACGATTAACTTGAATTGAACGTCAGCTTCCATTGCTTTAACCATCTTAATTAGCGCATAAGCATCCGTAATCGATGTTGGCTCAGGTGTAGTGACAACGATTGTTTCCTGGGCTGAGGTGATAAACTTAACCGTTTCCTTTGAAAGTCCGGCACCCGTATCAAACAAGATCACATCATATTTGCCATGCAGCTTGCCTATTTCCTCCGCGAAGCGGTCAAGCTGCTCCGCCGATAAATCCATCAAGTCGCGTAAACCGGATCCGCCCGCGATAAAGTTCAGTCCCTCCGGCCCTTCCTGCACGATTTCCCAAATCGTTTTTTCCTGCTTAAGCAAATGATATAAATTGTAGGTCGATGATACGCCCATCAGCACATCAATGTTAGCCATTCCGAGATCTGCATCGAATACAAGCACTTTTTTTCCCAACCGCTGCAGCGATAATGCGAAATTCAGGCTAAAATTCGATTTTCCGACGCCGCCCTTCCCGCTGGTGACCGTTACAACGCGAGTCGTACGGCCCTCGTCTTGAAGCTCTTGCTGCTTTACTAAGTTACGTAACGCTTCCGCTTGATCCATCATGGGCTCTTACTCCCTAGCAGCTGCTGTATGTACGTTTCTAGTTGAAACTTCGCAATATCGTCCGGAACGGTCTGTCCGCTGGCCATATATGTAGGAAGCAATTCATAGTTCATAATCAGGTTAAAAATCGCTCCGAAAACCGCTGTTTCATCCAGCTTCGTAAACAATACCTTACGAACACCGTATTTGCTAAAATGTTCCGCAACCGCAGCCATGTCGCGAGTCTTGCCTGTCATGCTAAGCACTAACACTGTTTCGCTGGGCTCGGTCGTTTGAAGCAAGCTGTTCACTTCGGATACATGCAGCTCGCTTCGGAAATTCCGCCCTGCTGTATCCATATAAATTAAATCCCGCTCAGCAAGCTGCATGAAGGCACGCGGCAAATCCATTGGCGAGAAAACGACCTCTAGAGGGACGTTCAATATGTTTGCATATGTTCTTAGCTGATCGACTGCTGCAATCCGGTATGTATCAGAAGTAATAAATCCAACCTGCCGTCCGTTCTTGATTGTATGTTCTGCTGCAAGCTTTGCGATCGTTGTGGTCTTGCCCACACCTGTTGGTCCGACAAAATGCACAACTCTTGCTTGACTGCTAATACCGCTGCCTACATATGGCCGCAGCCACTCTTCAAGCTGTGAAGCGGTAAGATCCCAAACCTGCTCCTTGCTGAATTCAATTCGTTCCTCGTTCTGCTTGTCTATAATCGTTTGAAGCAAACGTTCGATCCACTGCGCATCCAATTCCTGCTCGCTCAAATGCTCTTTGAGCTGAATCAATTGCTCGGACATTGCCATTTGATTGCTTGCTTGTTTAGAGAGCTTGACCATGTATTCTCTTAAATCTCGAATCTCATCAATAATGAACTGCTCGCGTCCGATTATGGCATTTTGCTCCACAACAGGAGGAGCTGCGGGCGGTTCCATTACTGCAGTAGCTGTGCGTTGCGCCGTAAGCAATATTTGCTCCACGGCCGCATCCACTTGAGGATCCGCTTTACGCATAGGCTGCGGCGGAGGCGGCGTTTGATTCGACTCGATAGCGGCTATAACCTCCATCTTCTTCTTCCGGAACATGCCCATAAACCCGCCGACCTTTATTTCCTTCGTATTCAGAATAACGGCATCCTTCCCAAGCTCGCTCCTAATCATGGAAACAGCCTCAGGCAGTGCATTTACCACATATCTCTTTACTCTCATAGGTTCACCACCCCGACGCTTTGTACTTCAATGTTCGGTTCAAGCTCGCTGTAGGAAAGCACAGGCACATCTTGCATCGTTCTCTCCACGATCTGTCTCAAATACATTCGAATGGTTGGCGATGCGAGTACGACAGGCTGTTGGCCGGATTGAATTTGACGATTGACATGCTCATTAAGCTTCTGATAAATCTGCTGCGTAGAAACGGGATCGAGCGCAATATAGCTTCCTTGATCCGACTGCTGTACAGACTCTGCAATTTTTTTCTCAAGCTGCGGTCCGACCGTAATAACCCTCAGGGTGTCGCTGCCTGAAGAAAACTGCTGTGTAATTTGTCTGGACAATGACTGACGCACGTACTCTGTCAATATATCCGTGTCCTTCGTATAGTTACCGTGATCAGCTAATGCTTCAAAAATAGTAACGAGGTCACGAATCGATACCTTTTCACGCAGCAGCTTAGACAATACTTTCTGTACGTCGCCGATTGCAAGAATGGAAGGAATTAACTCATCAATAAGCGCCGGATACGTTTCTTTTACATTTTCTACTAACTGTTTCGTTTCTTGACGGCCAATGAGCTCGTGTGCATGACGTTTAATGATTTCCGTCAAATGCGTTGCCACTACAGATGGTGGATCTACGACTGTATAGCCGGACAGCTCTGCCCGCTCCTTCATCTGCTCATCGATCCAAATGGCAGGCAATCCGAAAGCTGGCTCGGTTGTTTCTATACCGATGACCGAATCGTCCTCGAAACCCGGGCTCATGGCCAAATAATGATTGAGCAGCAAGTCACCGCGGGCAACGGTGTTGCCTTTAATTTTGATTACATATTCATTCGGCTTCAGCTGGATGTTATCCCGAATCCGGATAACTGGCACAACGAGCCCTAGTTCCAGCGCGCATTGCCTGCGGATCATAATGATCCGGTCAAGCAAATCTCCACCCTGCTGCGTATCCGCAAGCGGTATAAGTCCATAGCCAAACTCGAATTCAATCGGATCAATTTGCAGAAGGCTAATGACGCTTTCGGGACTGCGGACTTCTTCAATCTGCTGCTCTTCAACGAGCATCTCCTCTTGTTCCTTCTGCTTATGAATCGCTTTATGCATGTACCAGCCGCCGTATGCAAGCATAATAGCGAATGGCCAAGTCCGCATTGGCCCGATTGGTGTAAGACCTAGTAAAGCTATCGTTCCTGCGGCGATAAATAAGAGCTTCGGATATTTGAAAAGCTGCGCCGTAACATCCTCAGCCAGGTTGCCGTCAGATGCTGCACGGGTAACGATCAGGCCTGCGGCGGTTGAAATTAGCAAAGCAGGTATTTGACTGACGAGTCCGTCACCGATTGTAAGGATAGAGAACGTCGAAAGCGATTCGCCGAAGCTTAAATCATGGATAGCCATACCGATTATGAATCCGCCTACCAAGTTGATGGCTAGAATAATGATAGAGGCAATCGCATCGCCTTTTACGAATTTACTGGCACCGTCCATCGCACCGTAAAAATCGGCTTCCCGTTCGATTTTGGATCGGCGGGCTTTCGCTTGCTGTTCATTGATCAATCCGGCATTCAGGTCCGCATCGATACTCATTTGTTTACCTGGCATCGCGTCTAGCGTAAATCTTGCAGCTACCTCCGCTACCCGCTCGGAGCCTTTCGTGATGACGATAAATTGAACGACAACGAGGATGAGGAAGACGATAAAGCCGATTGCAATTTCTCCTCCGCCAACCCAGCTGCCAAATGTAGCGACGACTTCTCCCGCTTCAGCATGCGACAAAATATTTCTAGTCGTTGAAACATTCAGCGCTAGACGGAATAGAGTAGTGATTAATAGAATGGCCGGGAATATAGAGAAATCAAGTGCTTCCCTTGTATTCATAGCGATCAGCAAAATCATCAAAGCGATCGAAATGTTTAATATTATGAGAATATCTAGTAGTAGGACTGGGATCGGGATTATCATCATGAGCACAATTCCAATTACGCCAAAAAGTATTACAAAGTCCTTTGCTTTCATGACGCCGTCTCCTCCGGTAGTGTTATGATGATTTCACGCGTCCTTTCAGTTTATATACATATGCGAGTACCTCAGCCACAGCTTGGAACAGATCTGGAGGAATAACATCTCCAATCTCAGCCCGTTCGTAAAGCGCTCTGGCCAGCGGCTTATTTTCCATTGTAACTACACCGTTTTGTTTGGCTATTTCTTTGATGCGAAGCGCTACGTGATCCATCCCTTTGGCAATAATCTTGGGCGCCTCCATCTTCGTCGCATCGTATTTCAATGCGATGGCAAAATGTGTAGGGTTCGTAATGATGACATCCGCTTTTGGAACCTCCTGCATCATTCGCTGCAGCGCCATTCTGCGCTGACGCTCACGAATACGGCCCTTGATAATCGGGTCACCCTCCGATTTCTTGTATTCATCCTTTATATCTTGTTTAGACATTCTTAAGCTTTTGCTATGCTCAAAGCGTTGATAGAAATAATCGGCTAACGCGAGTACCGTAAGCACCGCACCGATTTCAATCCCTAGCTTCACGGTTAAACCTGCGATAAAGCTAAATATTTGTTGAACCGGAAGGCTTGCCAATACTAATATCCGATCCCATTCCTTCATGATCGTCATATACACGAGTACTGCTATGATCAGAAGCTTCAAAACACTTTTTAAAAATTCAACTATTGTTTTTGCTGAAAATATTTGTTTAAACCCGCTAACCGGGTTCAACTTGCTAAATTTCATTTTAAGAGGATCACCTGTCAACAAAAAACCAAACTGTACAACGTTACCAAGGATCCCGGTAATAACAGCTATTGCAAATATCGGCAGCAAAATGAGCAGCAGCTCGATTGCTACATCACTGAAGAGCGACATCACGTTTCCAGCCGATAAATCCATCAGCAGCCAGTCTTCGAATAAATTTCCGAACAGCATCATAATATGCGTTTTGAAATAACCGCCTAACATGATGAAGCTCATAAAAACAAACATTAATATAAGTGAACCAGGCAAATCAGCGGATCTGGCGATCTGACCTTTCTTTCTTGCTTCATCCCGTTTTCTCGGAGTGGCTTGCTCAGTCTTCTCCTGACTGAACAGCTGAAGATCAAGCTTTAGACGGTAATTGCGCATGGGCAGCATCCTCCTATTGCCCTTCAGGCGGCGGTCCCTGCACAATACCGAATAGCTGTTCCAGAGCGCCAAACATGATGGAAAACAATCTTTCGAATATGCCAGCAAGGCTTGGCATTAACAAGACAAGCAGAATCATGCCGATGATAAGCTTTAGCGGGATACCGATTACAAACACATTGAATTGAGGAGCTGTTTTAGTCAGGAAACCCAAGCCTACATCGGTCAAAAACATGGCCACAATAAGCGGCGCAGCTACTTGAATGGCAAGCAGAAACGTGTTGCCTGCCAATCTCGCTAAAAAGTCGGTCACGCTGCCGCTCATCAATCTGCTAAACAGTTCATTTGACAAAGGCATCCATTTGTAGCTATCCATGAGTCCTGTTATTAAAAAATGATGGCCGTTCATCATCAGAAAAATGACGATGATCAGCATGTACTTAAAATTACCGAGCAAAGGGGCTGACGTACCCGTATGAGGGTCTACTATGTTTGCCATCGCAAAACCAACCTGCAAATCCATAAAGGCGCCTGCTGTTTGAACGACGGCGAAAAACAAATAGACCACATAACCCATCAAAACGCCGACTAATATTTCACGAAACAGCACAAGCACATATTCTGCGTCCGGTACAATCGTCTGCTTCATTCCGTATGTTAAAAAAACGATAAACGAAATAAAGAAACCGAGACCGATCTTGAACACGTTCGGTACGCCTCGCGAGGAGAACACAGGCGCAACGACGAAAAACGCAGTTATTCGACAAAAGATTAGCAAAAAAATAGGAAAACCTTGTACGATCGCGTTCATTCACTCACAACCTAACCGATGTAATTATGAAGATTGTTCAGCAGATTGTAAGTAAAGTCGATAACCGTAT